>JAFVXA010000020.1 GCA_017501355.1 Oscillospiraceae bacterium | reverse complement strand
TTGCTGCACATCCTCTCTTTTTTTCTAAAGCGTTTCGCAGCGCTGCGACAACGCACCCATACCACAAGCAAAAGAGGTGTTACATATTATGTCGATCAAGGTCAATTCTCACATGGTGACCATGCCGGTGCTGGCACTGCGTGGCATCGTGGTGTTCCCCGAGATGCTGGTGAACTTCGACGTGGAGCGGGAAAAGTCCGTCCACGCGCTGGAACACGCCATGGAGACCAATCAGAAGATTTTCCTCACCGCCCAGCGGGAGATCGGCGTGCAGGATCCTGAGGAGGGAGATTTGTTCGCCGTGGGCACCATTGCCCATATCCGACAGGTGCTGCGTGTGTCCGACCAGACGGTGCGCGTCATGGTCACGGGCGAGTGTCGTGCCCGTCTGCAGGGTCTGTTCAAGAACGAGCCCTGCATGGTGGGCTATGTGGAGCCCCTGCATGAGCGGGAAGGGAAGGAAAGTGAGGAGACGGAGGCGCTGCTGCGCCAGACCATCTCCATCTTCACGGAATATGCGGAGCTTGCGCCGCGCATGACGGATGAGATCATGTCCCGGGTGGTGGATTGCCGCGCACCCGGCTATCTCGCAGACTTCCTTGCTCAGCACCTGAACCTGCGCCACACGGACAAGCAGGAGGTGCTGGAGGAGTGCCATCACATCCATCGTCTGAAGAAGATGAACTCCATGCTGATGCATGAGGTGCACGTGCTGGCGCTGGAAAAGGAAATGGAAGAGCAGGTGCGCCAGCAGTTCAATGACCGCCGCAAGGATGAGATCCTGCGGGCGCAGCTGCGTCTGATCAAGAACGAGCTGGGCGAAGAGGACGATGCCAACGCTGAGATCACGGAATACGAGGACAAGGTGAAGGCACTGGAGCTGGGCGAGGAGACGGAAAAGCACCTGCTGAAGGAGGTGGGGCGGCTTGCCAAGCAGCCCTTCGGCAGCACCGAAGCGGCGGTGATCCGCAGCTATCTGGATATCTGCCTGGAAATGCCCTGGCATGAGACCACCGAGGAGCGGGCAGATGTGAAGGAAGCCCGCAAGATCCTCGATGCGGATCACTATGGTCTGGAAAAGGTGAAGGAGCGCATCCTTGAATTTGTGGCGGTGCGCCAGATGAATCCCGACATCAAGGGGCAGATCCTCTGTCTGGTGGGTCCTCCCGGTGTGGGTAAGACCTCCATCGCCATGAGCGTTGCCAAGGCAATGAACCGTAAGCTTGGTCGCCTCAGTCTCGGTGGTGTCCATGATGAGGCGGATATCCGCGGTCACAGAAAGACCTATGTGGGTGCCATGCCCGGTCGTATCGTGGATGCCATCCGACGCAGCGGCAGCATGAATCCGCTGCTTGTGATGGACGAGATCGACAAGCTTGGCAAGGATATGCGCGGCGATCCCGCCTCCGCCCTGCTGGAGGTGTTTGACCGTGAGCAGAACACTGCTTTCCGTGACCATTTCCTGGAGATCCCCATTGATCTCAGCCGTGTTATGTTCATCACTACCGCCAATACTCTCGACAGCATCCCTCGTCCTCTGCTGGACCGTATGGAGCTGATCGAGCTGCAGAGCTATACGGATGAGGAGAAGCTGCAGATCGCCAAGCGCCATCTCCTGCCCAAGCAGATGAAGGAGCATGGACTGACCAAGTCCCAGCTTCGCGTCAATGACGGCGCACTGCGCGGTATCATTGAGCGCTACACCAAGGAATCCGGTGTCCGCGTGCTGGAACGCCAGATCGCCAAGCTCTGCCGCAAGGCTGCGGTGCAGCTGGTGGAGGGAGAGCGCAAGCGCGTGAGCGTGGGCGACAAGGATCTGAAGGAACTGCTGGGTACGCCCCAGTATCGGGAGGAAAAACTCTCCCATGTGGGCGAGGTGGGTCTCGTGAACGGTCTTGCATGGACGCAGGCGGGCGGCGAGGTGCTGCAGGTGGAAGCCTGCGTGGTGGAGGGCAGCGGCAAGCTGGAACTCACCGGCAATCTCGGCGACGTGATGAAGGAGTCCTGCTCCGCGGCGATGAGCGTGATCCGCAGCCGCGCCAAGGAGTTTGATCTTCCCGCTGAGTTCTATAAGAAAAATGATTTCCACATTCACTTCCCTGAGGGGGCTGTTCCGAAGGACGGTCCTTCCGCGGGCATTGCCATCACCACGGCGATGCTCTCCGCGCTGACGGGACATCCCGTTCGGGGCGATGTTGCCATGACGGGTGAGATCACGCTGCGCGGTCGTGTGCTTGCCATCGGCGGTCTCAAGGAAAAGACCATGGCAGCAAAGCGTGCGGGGGTGAAGGAAGTGCTGATCCCCAAGCAGAACGAGAAGGATCTTGCGGAGATCGATCCCGTGGTGCGGGAGTCTCTGACCTTCCATCTGGTGGAGAATATCGACGAGGTGCTGAAGCTTGTCATCTGCTGGGACACTGAGGTGAAGAAGCCCCGCCGCAGAGCGGAAAAAAAGTCCGGCAGTGCGTCTGCGGAGCTTGCGCAGTGAGGTGAGAGGTATGGCGATCAATTTTAACCGTGCGGAGTTTGTGCTCTCTGCCGCGTCGGCGAAGCAGTTTGTGCGGGACGGCAGAGCCCAGATCGTCTTTGCGGGACGCTCCAATGTGGGCAAGTCCTCGGTGATCAACCGCCTTGTCAACCGCAAGAACTTTGCCCGCGTGGGCGCGACCCCCGGCAAGACCGCCCAGATCAACTACTTCCTCATTGATGGGAAGTGCTATCTGGTGGATCTGCCCGGCTATGGCTATGCCAAGGTCTCTCAGGCGGAGCGTGAGCGCTGGGGTCAGCTCATGGAGAGCTATTTCCAGAGCGAGGGTCTCGTGACCCTCGGCGTGCAGATTGTGGATTCCCGTCATAAGCCCACAGCGGATGATATCACCATGTATGAGTGGTTCAAGTCCACGGGCTGTCCCGTGATCATTGTGGCAAACAAGCTGGATAAGCTGAAAAAGAGCGAAATCGAGCCCAATCTCCAGCGCATCCGTGAGACGCTGGAGCTGAGCGAAGAGGATCTTCTTGTGCCCTTTTCTGCGGAAAAGGGACTGGGCAAGGAGCAGTTGATCTCTGCCATCACCGATTTGATGGAATAACGAAAGCGCGCCTGCGGAAGCGGGCGCGTTTCCTTTGTTTCCGCCATTCGGCAGACGCTTTCGTTTTGCCGAAGGGTGGAAAGCACGTGATGACAGATGCCAAAAGAGGGGGGCGTGAGAGGGGGTGAAACACGCCTCGCGTGAAATGAGCTGCTTTTCGCTGCCCTTGCAAAGCAAGTGTGGGGGAAAGCATAAAAATTTACATTTACCCTCTATGCAAGCGGAGAAAATTAGGGTAAAATGGATGCATCACATCATGAAGATTTGGGAGTGATTTGAGGTATGGATGAACCGAAATACAAGCGTGTACTGCTGAAGATCAGCGGTGAAGCCCTTGCGGGTGATAAGCACTTTGGTCTGAACTTTGAAGTGATCGACAGTGTCTGCGAAGTCATCAAGAAGTGCAATGAAATGGGCGTGGAAGTGGGCGTTGTCATCGGCGGCGGCAACTTCTGGCGCGGCGTGAAAAACGGCGAGGGTTATATCGAGCGCACCCGTGCCGATCACATGGGGATGCTGGCAACCGCCATGAACTGCATGGCTGTGGCTGACGTGTTGGAGCAGAAGGGCGTTCCCACCCGTATTATGACGGCACTGGAGATCCGCGAAGTGGCAGAGCCCTACATTCGTCAGAAGGCTGTGCGCCACCTGGAAAAGGGACGCGTGGTGCTCTTTGGCTGTGGCATCGGCAATCCTTTCTTCTCCACGGATACGGCGGCAGTGCTCCGTGCAGCGGAGATCAATGCCGAGGTGATCCTGCTTGCCAAGAATATCGACGGTGTCTATGACTCTGACCCCGCAAAGAACCCCAATGCGGAGAAGTTCGACGTGATTACTTACGAAGAAGTGCTGGCGCGCCAGCTCAAGGTCATGGACAGCACCGCAACCTCTCTTTCTATGGACAACAATATCCCTGTGCTTGTGTTTGCACTCAGAGACCCCGAAAATATTATCCGCGTGATCCGCGGTGAACAGATCGGTACGATCGTAAAGGAGAAGTAATCATGGCTATCAAGGAAGAACTGAAAGTTTTCGCAGAAAAGATGGATAAGAGCATCCATTCCGTTGGTGTTGAGTTTGCCGCTGTCCGCGCAGGTCGCGCCAATGCAGGCGTGCTGGATCGCATCAGCGTGGATTACTACGGTGCGCCCACTCCCATCAACCAGATCGCAGCTATCAGCTCCCCCGACGCACACCAGCTGCTGATCTCTCCCTGGGATGCTTCCGCACTCAAGGGCATTGAGAAGGCAATTCAGGAGTCTGATCTGGGCATCAATCCCCAGAACGACGGTCGTGCCATCCGCCTGACCTTCCCTCAGCTCACTGAGGAGCGCCGTAAGGAGCTGGTCAAGCAGATCCACAAGTATTCCGAAAACGGCAAGGTGGCAGTCCGCAACATCCGCCGCGAGGCGATGGATGCCATCAAGAAGCTGGAGAAGGACTCCGCAATTACTGAGGATGACCGTAAGGATCTGGAAAAGGATCTGCAGAAGCTGACTGACGATAAGATCAAGGAGATCGATGTGCTCCTCGCAGCAAAGGAAAAGGAGCTCATGGCAGTCTGATGACGCAGTCCATGCGACAGGATTGGGCGGGGCAGGTGGATTTTGACCGCCTGCCCCGTCATATTGCTATCATCATGGATGGCAACGGACGCTGGGCAAAGCAGCGCGGTCTGCCCCGCACCGCGGGACACAAGGTAGGGTCGGAGACCTTCCGCAAGATCGCAACCTGCTGCCGTGATTTGGGCATCGAGCATCTCACGGTCTATGCCTTCTCCACCGAGAACTGGAAGCGTTCGGAGGATGAAGTGGGCGCGATCATGCGCCTGTTGAAGCAGTATTTGCTGGAAGCCATCGAGAGCATGGAGCGGGACAATATCCGCCTGCGCTTCCTCGGTGACCTCAGTGCCATCGCGCCGGAGCTGCGAAAGCTGGTGGAGCGCACCAACGCTATTTCTGAGCGTATGACGGGCTTCCAGGCGAATATCTGCCTGAATTATGGCGGCCGGGACGAGATCGTTCGGGCCGTGCGGGCATTTGCGGCAGACTGCGCCGCAGGGAAAAAGAGTGCGGAGGAACTGACGGAGCAGGATTTTGCCTGCTATCTCGACTCCCGCGGTATTCCCGACCCGGAGCTGATCATTCGCCCCAGCGGTGAGGAGCGCATCTCCAATTTCCTGCTGTGGCAGTGTGCGTACAGTGAGTTTTACTTCTGTGACACGCTCTGGCCCGACTTTGACGAGGAGGCGCTGAAGCAGGCGATCATCAGCTATCAGCGCCGTGATCGACGTTTCGGCGGCGTGAAGTGAGAAAGATATTGGTTGCGCCGCGGGCGCAGGAGGAACAGTTATGAAGCAGAGAGTCATGGTTGCGGTGGTGGGGATCCCGCTGCTGCTGTTGGTGGTACTGGTGCTGCCCACGGCAGCGACGGTGCTTCTCGTCAGCGGCATTGCCGCAGTGGGCGCGTTTGAACTGCTGCGCGCAGCGGGAAAACATGTGCATAGGCTGAAGATGCTGACCATCGTGATGGCAGCGCTGATGCCCCTGAGCTGCTATTTTCTCGGAACAACGGCGATGCTTTGCTTTGCAGCCACGTTTATTTACGCCCTCTTTGCCGTTTCTGTGTATGCGTATGGGAAGGATTCTATTCCCTTCAGTGATCTCACCACCTGCGTGATGGCGGGAGTCATTTTTCCCATGTTCCTCGGCTGCATCGCGCTGCTGCGTGCTGACCCCGATTACGGCAAGCTCTATGTGCTTGCGCCCTTTTTCTGCGCTTTTGCGGGGGACAGTCTTGCCATGTTCGGCGGTATGTTCTTCGGTAAGCATAAGCTGGCACCTCATGTGAGCCCCAAGAAAACCGTGGAGGGCTGCGTGACCGGTCTGATCGGCAGCGGCGTGGGCATGGCGCTGTGGGGACTTGTTGCGGAGCGTTTTGGCGGCTGTCCTGTGGACCAGCTTGCCCTCATCGCCTACGGTATTGTGGGTGGTGCAGTGGGTCAGCTGGGCGATCTGAGCCTGTCTGTGATCAAGCGCGAGACGGGCATTAAGGACTACGGTAATCTCCTGCCGGGACATGGCGGCGTGTTTGACCGCTTTGACAGCTCCATGTTCATTGCGCCTGTATACTATCTGCTGTTCGTGCTGAAGTTTGGAGGTTGATGAGAGTGAAAACCATTTCTCTGTTGGGCAGCACCGGTTCCATCGGCAAGCAGACGCTGCAGGTGGTGCGGGAGCTGGGCTATTCCGTGGCAGCCCTTGCCGCGGGCAGCAGCGTGGAGCTGATGGAGCAGCAGGTGAGGGAGTTCCATCCCCGCATGGCTGTGCTGTATGACGAAGCGGCGGCAGAGGAGCTGCGTCGCCGCATCAGCGATACCGATACGGAAGTTCTTAGCGGTATGGATGGTCTCCTTGCCGCTGCCACTGTGGAAGCGGATACGATTGTCACCGCCATGGTGGGCATGATCGGTCTGCGTCCCACCCTTGCCGCCATTGAGAAGAAGCGCCGCATCGCCCTTGCCAACAAGGAGACCCTTGTCTGTGCAGGTGAGCTGGTGATGGCGGCGGCGGAACAATACGGCGCGGAGATCCTGCCTGTGGACAGCGAGCATTCCGCGATTTATCAGAGTTTGCAGGGCTGCCGCAGCAAGGAGGAGATCCGTCGTCTCATTCTGACCTGCAGCGGCGGTCCGTTTTACGGGCTGCGCCATGAGGAACTGGAACACAAGACCCGTTTCGATGCCCTCAAGCATCCCAACTGGAGCATGGGCGCAAAGATCACCGTGGACTCCGCGACCCTGATGAACAAGGGCTTGGAGCTGATCGAAGCCATGCGCCTCTATGGTCTCGCACCCGAGCAGGTGACGGCGGTGATCCACCGTCAGAGCATCATCCACTCCCTTGTGGAGTATCGGGACGGTGCCATGATCGCGCAGCTGGGTACGCCGGATATGAAGCTCCCCATCCGCTACGCGCTGACCTATCCCGAGCGTGCCGCGAGCCCCGATGCACCTCTGGACCTGTTGAGCTGCGGTGCGCTGACCTTTGCCGAGCCCGATGAAACGGCGTTCCCCTGCCTTGCCATTGCGAAAGCCTGTGCCAAGCAGGGCGGCACGTCCTGCGCCATTATGAACGGTGCCAACGAAGCGGCAGTTGCTGCCTTCCTCCATGACGAGATCGGCTTCAACGACATTCCCCGTCTGGTGGATCACGCACTGCAGACCGTGGAAGTGAAATATCATCCGGAGCTCCGGGATATACTGGAAGCAGACCGGCTCGCCCGCGAAGCCGTCCAGAACCGAAAGTAAGGAGATTTTGACCTTGGGTATCTATATCATCGCGGCCATTGTCATGTTCGGCATTCTCATTGCCGTGCATGAATTTGGTCATTTCATCACCGCCAAGCTCAGCGGCGTTATCGTCCATGAGTTTTCCATCGGCATGGGTCCGCTGCTGTGGCACAAGGAAGGGAAGGAGACGGCATATTCGCTCCGCCTGCTGCCCATCGGCGGCTACTGTGCCATCGAGGGCGAGGAGAGTGAATCTGACAATCCCCGTTCGCTGAACAATCAGGGCTTTTTCCGTCAGCTGCTCATTTTTGCCGCAGGCGCAGGCATGAATTTCCTGCTTGGGCTGCTGCTGGTGACGGTGCTCTATAGCGGTGCCAACGCATTCTATACGGCGCAGATCGTGGAACTGAACGAAGCTGTGCCCAATCAGACCGAGTCCGGTGTTATGGTGGGCGATGTGATCTATGAGATCAACGGCAAGCGCGTGTATATGATGAGCGATGTGCAGCTCCTCATGGATTACGGCGGCTTCGACAAGGAGCAGCCCCTGCAGCTGACGCTGCTGCGTGACGGAAAGAAGATCGAGCGCACCATGGAGCGGCGGGAGTACACGGACGCAAACGGCGAGAGCTATATGGGCTATGGCTTTACCTATGGCGGCGTGGAAGAAGTGGGACTGGCGGGACGGCTGAAATACAGCTGGTATACCGCGGTGGACTTTGTCCGCATGGTCTATCTGAGCCTCCGCATGATGTTTACAGGCGAGGTGGGCGTGAGCGACCTCAGCGGTCCTGTGGGCGTGGTAGGCACTATGGCGGAAGCGGGACAGAACTCCGCCAACTGGCTGGAGGCACTGGAAAACATCGTCTATTTTGCGGCGGTGATCTCTGTGAACCTTGCGGTGATGAATCTGCTGCCCCTTCCTGCACTGGACGGCGGCAAGATCCTGTTTTTGTGCATCAATACCGTGGGGCTCAAGCTCTTCGGCAAGAAGATTCCTGCAAGATTTGAAAATGCAATGGCTGCGGCATGCTTCATCATGCTGCTTTGTCTGATGCTGCTTGTGACAGTGTCTGACGTTTCTAAATTCTTCCGATAAAAGATGAAAGGGGAAAGTGACATGACGAAACAACTGCAGGTCGGCGGTGTTGCCCTTGGCGGCGGTGCCGAGGTGAGCATTCAGTCTATGTGCAACACCAGAACGGAGGATGTGGCGGCAACCGTTGCCCAGATCCACGCCTTGGAAGCGGCGGGCTGTGAGATCGTCCGCGTCACCGTCCCCACCATGGAGGCGGCAGTTGCCATCAGTGCTATCCGTGAGCAGATCCATATCCCCCTTGTGGCGGATATTCATTTTGACCATCGCCTTGCCATCGAGGCGGCAGAGCGGGGTGTGGACAAGATCCGCATCAACCCCGGCAACATCGGCGGCGAGGAAAATGTGAAGGCAGTGGCAGAGGTGTGCCGCCGCCGCAATATCCCCATCCGCATCGGTGTCAACGGCGGTAGCCTTGAAAAGGAGATCCTTGCGAAGCACGGCGGTGTCACGGCGGAGGCACTGGTGGAAAGTGCCATGGGGCATGTTGCCCTGCTGAACCGCTATGATTTTGACGATATCTGTCTCAGCGTCAAGAGTAGCCTTGTCCCGGTCAACATGGCGGCATACCGTCTGCTCTCCGAGCGGACGGATTATCCCCTCCACCTCGGCGTGACTGAGGCAGGCACCCCTTCCATGGGCGTGATCAAGTCTGCCATGGGTATTGGCGGACTGCTCTGCCTTGGCATCGGTGACACCCTGCGTGTGTCTCTCACCGCTGACCCGGTGGAGGAAATCTATGCGGCAAAGAAGATCCTGCGTGCGGCAGGGCTGCGCAGCGGCGTGAATCTGATCTCCTGCCCCACCTGCGGGCGCACGGCGTATAACATGATCCCTCTGGTGGAGGAGCTGGAACGCCGCCTTGCCAACTGTGAGAAGAATATCACTGTGGCAGTCATGGGCTGCGTGGTGAACGGCCCCGGCGAAGCGTCCCACGCGGATGTGGGCATCGCCGGCGGCAAGGGCGAGGGACTGCTGTTTGCCCACGGCAAGATCCTACGCCGTCTGCCGGAGGAGCAGCTGCTGCCGGCACTGCTGGAGGAGATCGAAAAGTTCTGAGAAGATGAAAAGACAGGATTTGGTGGGATATGGCAGCGGTTTTATGACCGGTGTGTTTTGGGCGATTTCCGGCGTGTTCGGGCAGTTTTTGTTCGAGCAGCGGGGCATCGTGCCTGCATGGCTGGTGCCGATCCGCCTGATTTCCTCCGGCGTGCTGCTGTTTACTTATCTGCTGCTGACGGAAAAGCGCGCAGAGCTGCTGAGTCTGCCAAAGTGTCGCCGTGATTTTCTTCATGTGATCGCGGCAGGTGTTTTTGGCACAATGCCTGCGCAGGCAGCGTTTTTCTACGCCGTCAACGCATCCAATGCCGCCACTGCAACGGTGCTGCAGTATGTAGCGCCGGTGTTCATTCTGCTGATCGTCTGCGTGCGCAGCAGGCGACGTCCCACGGGAGTGGAACTGCTTGCGATCGTGCTGGCGGTGGGCGGCATCTTCCTCATCGCCACCCATGGCGATATCCACACCCTTGTGATGACCACGGGGGGACTTCTCTGGGGCTTTGCCAACGCGGGCGGCATGGTGCTGAACTCCGTCCTGCCGGAGGGGCTCTATCGGAAGTATTCCACGCAGGTGGTGATGGCGTGGGCGTTTCTCTTTGGCGGAGCGGCGCTGGCGCTGCTGACAAAGCCGTGGCAGTATGAGGTGCGATGGAACGGCGAAATGCTGCTTGCCATGTTCGTGATCGTGGTGATCGGGTCTGTTGCGGCATTTGGTCTCTATGCTGTGTCCGTGAAGCTGGTGGGATCGTCAAGAGCGAGCCTTGTTGCCACCAGTGAGCCTGTGGCGGCAACGGTGCTGTCCGTTGCGTTCCTTGGGACGAGTTTTGCAGCTGTTGATCTGATCGGCTTTGCGATGATTCTGTCCATCGCGTTTATCCTGACACTGACAAAGAAAACTGAAGTATAAAAACACGATTTCCCGAAGAAACGTCGTTTTCTTCGGGAAATGTTGACGAATTGACCGGGGAGGATTCCATGGCGGAAAAAGTGCCGTTTTTTAAACTGTTCCCACAGCTGCCGCTGGAGCGTGAACTGCAGTACCTGCTGCAGGGCGCAATGGTGAGCGATGTGGTGATCGTGCAGGCAGAGGCTGCGCTGCACATGAAATTGCATACGAAGGAAGAACTGACGGCACGGGCAAAGAAACGTCTTGCGGAGCTGATCGCCGATGCCTTTTCTCTGCAGCTGGTGGAGATCGACAATATCTTTGAGAAGAAGGCGGTGGTGGCTTCCGCACCGGAGAAGGATGCACCCAAGAAAGAGGGGACAGATGTCCTTATGGGCAAGCCCATCCGCAGCAAGCCTGTTTCCATGAAGGACTTGAACCCCAAGATGGGACAGGTCACGGTAGAGGGCAAGGTGTTCCAGCAGGAGTTTTATGAGACCCGCCGCCCCGGCGTGTATTGTCTGACTTTCAGCATGACGGACTATCAGTCCTCCGTCACCGTGCGCCGCTACCTGCAGGGCAGCGATGCAAAGAAGATGGAGGGCAAGATCGAGGAGGGAATGTGGCTGACGGTGCAGGGCTTTATTGAACTGACCCGTGACGGCAAGGACATTCAGCTCAATCCCGCGAATATCGCCACCGCCAAAGCCCCCAAGCGGGAGGACAAGGCGGAGGAGAAGCGTGTGGAGCTGCATCTGCATACCTCTTTCTCCAACATGGATGCCCTCACTGACCCGAAACTGTTGGTCAAGCAGGCGATCGCATGGGGGCACAAGGCGGTGGCGATCACCGACCACGGTGTCTGCCATGCTTTCCCCAATGCCTGCCACGCCGCAGGGGACAAGATCAAGGTGCTCTACGGCATCGAGGGCTATTTTGCCAATGACCTTGACGACCGCATCGCCATCCACGGCAGTCAGGATGCGGATTTTGACGATGAGATTGTCTGCTTCGACATTGAGACCACAGGTCTTGATGCCAAGCGGGAAGCCATCACCGAGATCGGTGCGGTGGTGCTGAAAAACGGTGAGGTGACAGAGCGCTTCCAGACCTTCGTCGATCCCAACCGCGTCCTTGATGCGAAGATCGTGGCGCTGACAGGTATCACCGACGATATGCTGCGGGGCGCGCCTCAGCTGAAGGATGCCCTGCGGGACTTCCTTGCTTTTGTGAACGGCAGACCTCTTGCCGCACACAATGCAGAGTTTGATATCGGTTTCATCCGCGCAGGCTGCCGCAAGGTGGGCTTGCCCTTTGAGCCGACTTACATTGATTCCCTTATTCTCGCGCAGAATCTCCTGCCTGAGCTTGGCAAGCACAAGCTGGACATCGTGGCAGAGGCGCTGAATCTCCCTGCCTTCAACCATCACCGCGCCAGCGATGACGCGGCAACGGTCGCCTATATGCTGATCCCCTTCTGGAAGATGCTGCGGGAGAAGGGTATCTCCCGCCTGCAGGAGATCAATCCCCTGATGGAGACTTTGCGCCCCCTCTGCAAGGTGGCAAGCCGCCAGCCCAAGCATATTATCATTCTGGCAAAGAACAAACAGGGCTTGAAAAACCTCTATCAGCTGGTTTCTCTGTCGAATCTCAAATATTTCAAGCGTTATCCGTGGATCCACAAGAGCGAGCTGAACCGTCACCGTGCGGGACTCATCATCGGTTCTGCCTGCGAAGCGGGCGAGCTGTTTCAGGCAATCCTTGCAGGTAAGGACTGGGAGGAGCTGAAGCGCCTTGCGTCCTTCTACGATTTCCTCGAAATTCAGCCCCTGAGCAACAACGCCTTCCTCCTGCGTGACGGCAAGGTACACTCCGAGGAGGAGCTGCGGGAGCTGAACCGCACCGTTGTCCGCCTTGGCGAAGAACTGGGCAAGCCCGTCTGCGCCACGGGTGACGTGCATTACAAAGACCCCGAGGATGAGGTTTATCGCCGCATCCTGCTGGATGTGAAGGACTTCAAGGACTGCGATGAGCCCCTGCCGCTGTATTTCAGAACCACGGACGATATGCTGCAGGAATTTAGCTATCTGGGTGAAGAAAAGGCGTATGAGGTGGTGGTGACCAACCCCAACCGCATCGCCGATGAGATCGAAAAGATCGAGCTGCTGCCTGCGGGCAAGCTCTTCCCGCCGGAGCTGGAAAACTCCGAGGAGGACCTCAACCGCATGGTTTGGGAGAAAGCCCACGCTCTCTACGGTGATGAGCTGCCTCAGCTTATCACAGATCGACTGGATGTGGAGCTCAAGAGCATCCTCGGTAAGTACGACGTGGTGTACATGAGTGCCCAGAAGCTGGTGCAGCGAAGCCTTGAGTGCGGCTACCTCGTAGGCAGCCGAGGCAGCGTCGGTTCCTCTCTCGTTGCTTACATGGCAGGCATCACCGAGGTCAACTCCCTGCCGCCCCATTACCGCTGCCCGAACTGCCGCAATGTCGAACTGGTACAGGACGGCAGCTACGGCTGCGGCGCGGATATGCCCGACAAAAACTGCCCCGTCTGCGGCACGAAATATGTCAAGGACGGCTTTGATATCCCCTTTGAGACCTTCCTTGGCTACGGCGGCGGCAAGGTGCCCGATATCGACCTGAACTTCTCGGGCTTCTATCAGGCGCGCGCCCATCGTCACGCCATCGAAATGTTCGGTGAGACCCAGGTGTTCCGCGCAGGTACCATCGGTACGGTGGCGGAAAAGACTGCCCTTGGCTATGTGCTGAAATATCTTGAAAAGCGGGGCATCGAAGTGCCCATGGCGGAAAAGCTCCGCCTTGCCAGCGGCTGCGTAGGTGTCAAGCGTACCACGGGTCAGCACCCCGGCGGTCTCGTGGTTGTGCCGGGCGACATGGATGTGGAGGATTTCTGCCCGGTGCAGCATCCTGCCGACGCTGCGGACAGTGACATCATCACCACCCATTTTGAATATCACTCCATGGAGGATAACCTGCTCAAGCTGGATATGCTGGGACACGATGACCCCTCCATGATCCGCATGATGGAGGACCTTACCGGTGTCAATGCCCGTGAGATCCCCCTCGATGACCCCGACACCATGAGTATCTTTACCAAGAGCACTGTCCTCGGCTATGAGAATGACGAGGTGCTGGGTCCCACAGGCGCGGTGGCGATCCCCGAGTTCAACACCCGCTTCACCCGCCAGATGCTCATCGACACCCAACCGCAGGATTTCAACACCCTGCTGCGACTGTCCGGTTTCTCCCACGGTACGGATGTGTGGCTCGGCAACGCCAAGGATCTGATCCTCAGCGGCACTGCCAGCGTTACGGAGACCGTGGGCTGCCGTGACGATATTATGATCTACCTCATCAGCAAGGGTCTTGACCCGAAGATGAGCTTCAAGATCATGGAGGCGGTGCGTAAGGGTAAGGTGAAGAAGGGCGGTTTTCAGGAGGGCTGGCGGGAAGCCATGGAGGAGCATGAGGTGCCTCAGTGGTACATCGAATCCCTTGCAAAGATTGGCTACCTCTTCCCGAAGGCTCACGCCGTGGCGTATGTGATGATGGCGTTCCGCATCGCGTGGTTCAAGGTGCATCAGCCGCTGGCATTTTACGCTACTTATTTCTCTATCCGTGCGAAGGCCTTCGACGCGGAGATCTGCACGGCGGGCATTGACGCGGTGAAGAAAAAGATCCGGGAGATCGAGAACAACAAGGATGCCTCTGCCGTGGAGCAGGATCTGATGGTCACTCTCGAAGTCTGCTATGAGTTCTATCTCCGCGGCTTCCACTTCCTGCCCATCAACATCTATGAGTCCGAAGCGGAAAACTTCCGTGTGGAGGGCAACGGTCTGCGCCCGCCCTTCACGGCAGTGCGCGGTCTCGGTGAATCGGCAGCGCAGGAGATCGTGGAAAGCCGCGTGGGGAAGGACTACACCTCCATCGAGGAGTTTTCTCTCTCCTGCAAGAAGGTCTCCAAGACCCATATCGAGCAGCTCAAAGCCCTCGGTGCCTTCGCGGGACTGGCAGATACGAGCCAGATCAGCCTCTTCTGACTCGAAAAAATCTGCGGATTTTTTTCGAATAGCTTTGCGCCCTGCTGCAGCGCAGAAGGTGAATTGCGCGCCAGCGCAAGAGAAGCTCCCCTGGGGGACTCATTTCATTCGCACGTTTGCAGGGCGAGAAGTATTTTCGCCCACGTACACGCCGCGGGCGAAAATGATTGGAGATCATTGCCGCTGATTGCGGCAAACAGAAAAGAGACCGGATTTCGAAAGAAATCCGGTCTCTTTATTGTTAAAATACTTATCTGCGACCGCCGCGGCTGCCGCCAAAGCCGCCGCTGCGACCACCGCCGAAGCTGCCGCCACGGCTTCCACCAAAGCCACCGCCGCCAAAGCTTCCGCCGCGACTGCTGCGGCTGCCGCCAAAACCGCCGCTTCCACCAAAGCTTCCGCCGCGATTACCGCTGCCAAAGCCGCCGCCGGGGCGGGAGGAGGGACGGGCTGTGGGTCTCGATGCAGGTCTGCTGCCGCCGCTGAATCCGCCGCCGAAGCTTCCGCCGCGAGGGGGATTGTGACGGGGAGGATTGGGAGGTCTGCGGGGAGGTTTGGGAGGTCTCGGAGTGTGTACTACCACCGTGCGGCGGGGACGACCCCAGAACAGGGGACGATACACCACGGGAGGGGTAAGATTTCGCCGCACATAGCGCCGCTGATAACGGCGATAGCGCATGGAATCCAGAAGCGCGATGATGATGACGAGGAGAACGATGATCACGATCAGACTCACAATGGCATCAAGCGCGGTGGAGCTTGCGTACCAGCCGTTTTCGCCCTCATAGCCGTAATAGCCGGGCTGCTGCTCCACGGGCACACCGCCGTAATTGCTGTCATACCAGATGGCAAGTGCGCCGAAAAGCTTTTGCACAGCCTCGTTGTATTCGCCCTCGTTGAAGCCGGGGGCAAAGGCTGCGGTAATGGCAGCAATATCCGTGCTGCTCATGCGGTAGAGCACCTCGCTGCCGCCATTGATATACCATTCGCCGGAGGTGTCGATGAGGAGCAGCAGGTCATTCAGTCCCAGTCCCCATTCGTTGCCGAGATCGGAGGTGTATTCCGCAAGATCCTCCCAGCCGCGGGTGGAATCCACTGTGGCAACAGCCACCACTGCGTAGTAGGCGTTGTCCCACTGCTGATTATAGTTGTAGATCATCGCTTCCGTTTCATCGGTCAGAATGTCTGCTTTATCCTGCACCCATTCGCCGCTTTCCACCTTCGGCATGGCGGCGGGCTTTTGGGAAAAGCCATAAATGCAGGAGCCGAGGATGGCGAGGATCAGCACGGTGACTGCTACGCTTTTTTTCTGAAAAAATTCTTTCAAAAGAGTTCCCCCTTTCAAGGAGAGTGGTATCCTGCGATCAGCCGTTCAGCTCCATGAGCTTCTGCTTCAGCTCACCTTCGATGCGACCGAGCTCAGCCTCTGCCTCCTTGCGCTTGGCTGCACCGTCGCGCTGAATGTTGAGAACTTCGTCCAGCGTGGAGATGAGCTGCTGATTGGTGTGCTGCAGGGTCTCAATGTCGATGATGCTGCGCTCTGCCTCCTTGGCGGTGGCGATGGTGCCCATCTTCAGCATATCGGCGTTCTTCTTCAGCAGCTCGTTGGTGGTGTCGGCAACAGCTCTCTGTGCCTCGGTCGCCTGACGGCTGTGCTCCATGCCGAGGGCGAGCACCATCTGGCTCTTCCAGAGGGGAATGGTGTTGACAAGAGAGGTCTGGATCTTCTCCACCATGAGGGTATCGTTGTTTTGCAGCAGGCGGGTCTGGGGACCCATCTGGATGGACACCATGCGGGTCAGCTCCAGATCGTGAAGCTTCTTTTCAAAGCGGTTGCAGAGGTTCACCATGTCGTTGTACTTCTGGGCATCCTCAGCGAGACCGGACTGCTCCGCAGCCTTGCGCAGTTCCTCCAGCTCACCCTTGCGCACCTCTTCCAGCCGGAGCTTGCCCGCGAGGATATACATGGTCAGCTCCTTATAGTACTTGAGGTTCATCTCATACATCTGGTCAAACATGGCGATGTCCTTCATCAGGGTCACCTGATGCTGCTCCAGTGCCGCCACGATCTTGTCCACATTGGTCTCCGCCTTGGCAAACTGTGCCTTCATGGTCTCCAGCTTGTTGCCGGTCTTTTTGAACAGACCAAAAAGACCCTTCTTTTCCTCTTCCTCGCCAAAGCCCTTGAGCTCCACCACAAGGGAACTGAGCGCTTCGCCTACTTCGCCGAGGTCCTTGCTGCGGACGGAGGAAAGGGCATCCTCGGAGAAGCTTGCCACATTCTTCTGAGCGGCAGCGCCGTACTGCAGCACAAGGCTGGAGTCGGAGATGTCGATCTTCTTGGAAAATTCACGCACTACCTTGCGCTCCTCTTCGGTCAGCAGCTTTTCATCCATTTCCACCACAGGGGCTTCCTTCTTTTCCTCCACCACGGGAGCGGCAGGGGTAGAGGGAGCCACAGGGTCAAGGGTCAGCATGGGGGTCTCCACAGCGGAAACCGCTTCAAAGCTCAGTTCGGGCATCTTGTTTTCTGTCATGGTGTTCTGTCCTTTCTATGATCGGTTGGTGATTACAGTTCCAGCTTGATATCGCCGAGATCCACGTTTTCCGTGGTCTCTGCCTTCATTTCCTGCTCGGTCAGACCTTCTCTTGCCATCATGGTCTCCAGCACCGTGATATCGGTGGAGATATCCATGGCTTCCGCGCCGAAGAGACTGTCGAGCTGCTTTTCAAATGCCTTGACGATGGTATCCATCATGCCTTCCACCTTGTCCATGGTGGCATCAATGTTCTCGCCGCTGATGCCCTGCGCACCCATGCGGTCATAGCTGTTGAGAAGCTTCAGCGTGGTGGGCAGGTAGTAGTTCATGAATCTGCGGATCTCCGGCAGCTTGGCGGGGTCATTCTTTACCTGCTGGAAGATCTTGCCGCAGATCTCCTTGAGCGTCTGAATGTCTGCGGAGATCTTCTCGTCCTGAATGCTGTCATCAAGGCGCTGCATTTCGGCGAGTGCCATATTGCCCTCCTTCAGCATTTTGTCGAGGGCTTCGTTGCCTGTGGGCTTCTCCTCCACGGGCTTTTCCTCCACCTCTACCTCAATGGGAGGACAGAGGGCATTCATCACAAAAAACATCAGTGCCGAGCCGATGCCTGCGGTGAGAAGCTGTCCGACGGTATGCAGCGGAAACAGCAAAGCATACAGCACCCAGACCGCTGCGGCGCAATAATAGGGCAAAGTGGATTTTTTGGTAACAGTTGCCATAAACATCTCCTCCACATAAGGCTTTACATACAAGTATCAATACATATTATATGCTTTTTGCCGCAACAGGTCAAGGAAAATGCGGACCGCCCACCTGCGTGGGCGGAAAATGGTGCTTGCATTGCGTGGGCTTTCGCGGTAGAGTAGAAAAGGAGCGTGATTTGTGTGCGAAACGAAAAACTGAAAAAACTGGTTCTGGCAGCGCTCTTTGCAGCGATCGCCTGCGTTGCCACCGTGGTCATTGTGATCCCGATCCCTGCCACCAACGGATATCTGAATCCGGGGGATGCAGTGGTCCTGTTCGGTGCGTTTGCCCTCGGTCCTGTGTGGGGCGCGGCGGCAGGCGGCATTGGCACTGCCATGGCAGATCTGCTGCTGGGTTATGCGGCATACGTGCCGGGCACACTGGTGATCAAGGGCGTGATGGCGTTTTTGGCAGGGGCTCTGTACCGTGGACTGCACACCCGTTTGGGTTGCGTGAAGGCGGCATTGCTGGGTGGCATTGCGGGCGAGTGCGTGATGGTGCTGGGCTACTTCCTGTATGAGTCTATACTCCTTGGCTATGGTATGGCAGCGCTGGCAGCGGTGCCTGCCAATGCGCTGCAGGGGCTTGTGGGTATGGTGACAGCGGCGGCGTTGGCAAAGACTGTGCTGCACCGCCGTGCACTGGTATAAAACGCAGCGAAAAACAGATTCGGCAAAGACTCTGCCGTGGAGAAAGGAACGACTATGTACGAAATGATTGAACAGCAGGCGCGCCGGGCAGTGGAAGAGCTGCTGGAAGCGGCAGCGCTGAAACAGGGGGACCTGATGGTGATCGGCTGCTCCTCCAGTGAGATGGTGGGGCTGCGCATCGGCAAGGGCTCCAGTCTGGAGGCGGCACAGGCGGCATTTCGCGGTATCTATCCCGTGCTGCAGGAAAAGGGCATCTACCTCGCGGTGCAGTGCTGCGAGCATTTGAACCGCGCCCTCATCATCGAGGAAGCGGCGGCGGAGAAGTTCGGCTATGATATCGTGAACGTGAAGCCCCAGCCCAAGGCAGGCGGCTCCTTTGCCACCACTGCGTGGGAGCATTTTGACCATCCTGTGGCGGTGGAGCATATCCGTGCCAAGGCAGGTCTCGACATCGGCGGCACCCTCATCGGTATGCACTTGAAGGAAGTGGCTGTGCCTGTGCGTCTGAGTCTGAAGCAGATCGGCGAAGCGCCCATCCTCTGTGCCCGCACCCGTCCTAAGTTCATCGGCGGCGAGCGTGCCCACTATTGCGACGAACTGAAGTAAGGGATTGTTTGAACGCCCTGTTTGCGGTATACTAAGAATCATCAAAAGCAGATAAGGAGAATCAATATGGATCCGTTTGAAAAGCTTGATATGCAGGATTGCCCTGTTTGCCATGGTCCCGGCATCGGGCAGGAAGAGGGTGGCTGGTGCGTGTATGTAGAGTGCCTTGACTGTGGCTGCCACACCAGTGAGATTGCCTATGACAAGGATATGACTCTGGAGGAAGCCGCAGCGCAGGCTGTCCACATGTGGAACATTGGCAAGGTCATCTGCCATACCCCTGGCGAATAAGGCGAATAAAAGAAGAAAAACCACCCGTTTCGGGTGGTTTTTGTTATCTTTCAAGGATTATTCCTCTACAGGAACAAGAAACTCGTCATCGTCATGGCGGGGGGCTGCAGCCACAATGTCGATGCTGCGGAACATGGCAGCCTGCAGATCGGTGGCAGCCTGACGGCGGAGACTGTTGAGCTTGCTGAGCTTGTTGCCGACATTGGTGACGGCATAGTGAGCGGGCAGCATACTCAACGCCAGCGCAATGGTGTCATTGCGGCAGCGCTCGCAGGTGCAGATGTTCTGACGGGACGCAACATCATCGTAGTATTCCTCGACGAGGTCTTCCATAATGTTGTGATACAGTTTCATAGAGTTGACTCCTTTCTCAGAAAAGCCCTATGTTCACATCTATATTATACAGCATGGGCAAGAATTGTCAAGCTTTGGCGGACAGTTGTTCTTGGTGCGAAAAGTGTTGTCTGACTGCGGCAGAAAGAAAATCTTTCTCGCCGCGGATTTTTTTGCCGCCGCAGGGGAAAGATGAAGCATATCGGCAAGGCGGCAGTGGCTGCCGCGAAGGAGGAAAATTATGATAAAGCTTCTGGGTGTTGCCATCATTATCGTGGGATTTGCGCTGGGGCTGAACAATATCACGGTCATATTGCTGGCAGCGCTGGTGACGGCACTGGCGGGGGGACTGGGGATCGGGGGACTGCTGTCCACCCTTGGCAGTGCTTTTGTTGCAAACCGCAGTGTCTGCATTTTCATCATCGTCATGCTGCTGACGGGCACGCTGGAGCGAAACGGCTTGAAGCACGCCGCGGCGCATATCATCTCCCGCATCAAAAACAGCACGGCGGGGCTGGTGATCGCAGCGTATGGCATCATGCGCATTATCCTTGCGGCGTTCAATGTGGGACTGGGCGGCGCGGCAGGCTTTGTGCGCCCCGTGGTTACCCCCATGGCGGTGGGTACGGTGGAGGCGGCGGGGCAGGAACCCCATGCCGACCATGTGGAAGCCATCAAGGGCATGGGTGCGGGGATGGAAAATATTGCGTGGTTTTTCGGACAGGGACTCTTTGTCGGCGGCAGCGGCGCGCTGCTGGTGCAGTCTACCCTCGCGCAGCTGGGCTATGAGGTGTCGCTGCTGGATCTGGCGCGGGTGGAGATCCCCGTGGCGATCTTTGCCATCGCGGTAACGATCATCTATTACCTGTGGCTGGACAAAAAGCTTCGCCGCAGCTGTTACGGAGAGGAGAAACGCTGATGCTGGACTGGTTCTGGGAATTGACCCTGGGCAATCAACTGCTGGAGCTGCTGTATGCAATCATGGGGCTGATCGCGGTCTATACGGGGGTGAAAAACCTGCGGGATGAGGAGAATCCCCATCCCGTGGGAACGTGCGTGTTCTGGTCGGCACTGGGTGTGATTTTCCTTGTGGGGAAGCTGTTGACAGAGAATTTCACGTGGGGTGTGACTGCCATTGGTGCGCTGGTGGTACTCATGGCGCTGCCTGCCATGCTGGGGCAGGTCAGCGGCGGGAAAAATGATGCGCCTACGGAGCAGGAGACGATGGAGCGCTTTCGTGCCATCGGTGTGAAGATCTTTCTCCCCGCCCTCGGCATCGGCGTGTTTGCGCTGTGCTTTGCCCTGTTTACGGAGATCAATGCCCTTGTGGGCGTGGGCGCAGGGGTGCTGGTGGGGATTGGGATGGTCATGGCATTTGACCGCCGCAACACCCCTGCGGTATTTCTCAATGACTCCCGCCGCCTGCTGGATCTCATGGGGGCGCTGAGTATGCTGCCCATGCTCCTCGGCGCTCTCGGTGCGGTGTTCACCGCGGCGGGAGTGGGGGAGGTCATCGCGGACTATGTGGGGCGGGTGATCCCCAAGGGAAACGTTTCCCTTGGTATCATCGTGTTTGCTCTTGCCATGGCACTGTTTACCATGATCATGGGCAATGCCTTTGCTGCTATCACGGTCATCACCGTGGGCATCGGTGCGCCCTTTGTGCTCGCCTATGGGGCGGATCCCGTGCTGATCGGCATGGTGGCGCTGACCTGCGGCTATTGCGGCACACTGCTGACCCCCATGGCGGCAAATTTCAACATCACCTCCGTTGCGGTGCTGGAGATGCGCGACCGCTACGGTGTCATACGGCGGCAGATTTTGCCTGCAGTGCTGATTTTGCTGTTTCAGATCGCCTATATGCTGCTGTTTCGATAGAAAGGGGGATGACCATGCAGACCATGGAACAGGGGGCGCAGATCATCGTGTGCCACTGGCTCAAAGCAAGACGGGAGGAACGCATTGCCATCCTCTCAGATCCTTCCTCCCGCGCACAGGCGGAAGCTCTGCTGGACGCGGCGCAGCGGGCGGGGGCAGAGGTGACGCTCCGTCTCATCGAGCAGGGGGAGGAGCAGCCGGGCGCAGTGCTGCAAGCGCCTGCTCTGCAGCGTGCCATCGCCGCTGCCGAGACCATCGTGGGGGCGACCTGCACCTCCCTGCTGACGACAAGAGCCATCGCGGAGGCAGTGGGGGCGGGGAAACGCTATCTGTCCCTGCCCCTTGCGGCAGGGCAGCTGCCCATGCTGTCCTATCCCTTTTTGTGTATGCCCCCCGAGACGGCTGCCCGCATGGCAAAGCCCTTGCTGGAGACGTACCGCGACTGCCGCGGCATTCGCGTGACCACCCCTGCGGGGACGGATCTGACCCTCTCTGTGGAGGGACGGAAAGCGCTTGCCTTTACGGGAGATTTTTCTTACAGCCGCTGCGACTCCGCCTGCTTTGAGGTGACGATTCCGCCGGTGGAGACATCCGCAGAGGGGGTGCTCGTGGTGGATGGCTCCCTCGGCTATCTCGGCGCACCGGGGAAGCCCCTTCGCATCCGTTTCCACCGCGGCAGGATCGCGGAGATTGAAGCGGGCGAGGACGGCGAGCGCCTGCGGACATATCTCGCTGCTTTTCGGGATGAGGGGATGCAGGTGGCGGGGGAGTTCGGCATCGGGCTCAACACCCTTGCCCGCTGCACGGGGGCGTGCTATATCGAGGATGAGTCTGCCTTTGGCACCTTCCATGTCGGCATGGGGCGCAATCTGACCTTTGGCGGCATCCATGACGCGGCGGGACACTTTGATCTGGTGGGGCTTGATCCTACCATTTATTTCGATGGAAAACCCATCACTCTGCCCTATGTTCGTGGGGCAAGAACGGAGGATAACCATGAAGATTCTGTTTACCGGTTTTGACCCCTTCGGCGGGGAAGCCTTGAATCCCTCCTACGAAGCGCTGAAGCTGCTGCCGGAGACCATCGCGGGGGCAGAGGTGGTGCGGGTGGAGATCTCTACCACCTTTCAGCGGGGCGGAGAAGAACTGCTTGCGGCGGTGGAGCGGCATCAGCCGTCTTGGGTGTTCTGTGTGGGACAGGCAGGGGGGCGCTTCGGTGTCATGCCGGAGTTTGTCGCCATCAACTACCGCGATGCCCGTATTCCCGACAATGATGGCTTTCAGCCCATTGGCGAAGCGGTGGTGGCGGGAGGCGAGAATGCCTATTTTACCGCGATGCCCGTCAAGCGCATGGTGCAGCGGATGCGGGAGGCGGGGATCCCCGCGTCTGTTTCCTATACGGCGGGAACGTATGTCTGCAACGATGTGTTCTACCGCTTGCTCCACCACATCCACACCCGTCAGCCCAAGCTGATCGGAGGCTTCATCCATGTGCCCTATGCGGACGAGCAGGCGGCAAAGCTGACGAGCCCTGCCCCCAGCCTTTCCCTTGCAGCCATTGCCCGCGCCCTGCAGATCGCGGCGGAGACCGCCGTTGCCTTCCGCACCGATCTGACAGAAGCGGGGGGCGAGATCCACTGAATACAGAGAAAATGATGCTTATCCCACCCTGTTCCCTGCTTTGCAAGGGGCGGGGTGGATTTTTAAAAAGCGCTGTGTTATAATAAATCATTACGAAATTTTTCCAATAGGAGTACGATATGAGCATTTTGAATGTGGAGCATTTGTCTCATGGCTTTGGTGACCGTGCAATTTTTGAGGATGTGTCCTTCCGCCTGCTCAAGGGCGAGCATATCGGTCTTGTGGGTGCCAACGGCGAGGGTAAGTCCACCTTTATGAATATCGTTACCCGCAAGCTGATGCCGGATGAGGGCAAGGTGGAGTGGTCGAAGAATGTCCGCTCCGGATATCTCGACCAGCACACGGTGCTGGAGCCGGGTATGACCGTGCGGGATGTGCTGCAGTCTGCCTTTGCCTATCTCTTTGAAATGGAAGCCACCATGAACGAGATCTGCGAGCGCCTCGGTGAAGCGGGCGAGGATGAGATGGATGCCCTGCTGGAAGAGCTGGGTGTGATTCAGGATACCCTGACCCACCATGACTTCTATATCATTGATGCCAAGGTGGAGGAGGTTGCACGCGCTCTCGGTCTGATGGATGTGGGGCTGGACCGTCCCGTGACCGATCTCAGCGGTGGTCAGCGCACGAAGGTGCTTCTCGCAAAGCTGCTGCTGGAAAAGCCCGACATTCTGCTGCTGGACGAGCCGACGAACTATCTCGATGAGGAGCACATTGTTTGGCTCAAACGCTATCTGCAGGAGTATGAGAATGCCTTCATCCTCATTTCCCACGATATCCCCTTCCTCAACGAGGTGGTGAACCTCATCTATCACATGGAGAATCGCAAGCTCACCCGCTATGTGGGCGACTATGACCACTTCCGTGAGGTCTATGAGGTGCAGAAGGGTCAGCTGGAGGCAGCCTACAAGCGGCAGCAGCAGGAGATCAGTGAGCTGAAGGACTTCGTCAACCGCAACAAAGCCCGCGTTGCCACCCGCAACATGGCAATGTCCCGCCAGAAGAAGCTGGATAATATGGAACTGATCGAGCTGGCGGCGGAGAAGCCCAAGCCTGAGTTCAACTTCAAGGTGGGGCGTACCCCCAGCAAGTACATATTCGAGACGAAGGATCTGGTCATCGGCTACGATTCGCCCCTTTCGAGCCCCTTGAACCTTGCCATGGAGCGGGGGCAGAAGATCGCTCTTGTGGGTGCCAACGGTATCGGCAAGACAACGCTGCTCAAGAGCATTCTCGGTCTCATTCCCTCCCTTAGCGGCAGTGTGGAATTGGGTGACAATCTCTCCATCGGCTATTTCGAGCAGGAGTCTGCCCCCAACAACGCTACCACCTGCATCGAGGAGCTTTGGAAGGAGTTCCCTGCCTTTTCCCAGTTTGAGGTGCGCGCTGCCCTTGCGAAGTGCGGACTGACCACCAAGCACATCGAAAGTCAGGTGCGCGTGCTCAGCGGCGGTGAGCAGGCGAAGGTGCGCCTTTGCAAGATCATCAATCGTGAGACCAATATCCTGCTGCTGGACGAGCCCACCAACCATCTGGACGTGGATGCGAAGGAAGAGCTGAAGCGGGCGCTGCGGGAGTATCGCGGCAGTGTCCTGCTGATCTGCCATGAGCCTGAGTTCTACCGCGATGTGGTGCAGACCGTCTGGGACTGCAGCAAGTGGACGACAAAGATTTTCTGATGGAACTATGAGAATTGAACGAACGAAACTGCTGACCGTGCTCTCGGAAGCACTGGACAGTGTGGAAAAAGAGTTTTTGGGTGTCACTGACCACCATGCCAAGCGCGTGGCGCTGCTGTGCGACCGCATGGCAGAGAAGCTGGGCATGGCAGATGAGGAGCGCTCTGCGGTTGTGACGGGTGCGCTGCTCCACGACAGCGCCCTCAACGAATACCGCGAGAGCTATGGCAGGGTGACTGTGCCTATGGGCGCGCTGCAGGGACACTGCGTGGTGGGCGAGGAGAACCTGCGCCTTGTGCCCGGAGCGGTCTCCCGTGACTTCGTGCGCTATCACCATGAACGCGCCGATGGAAAAGGTCCTTTTGGCAAGAGGGCGGCAGAAACGCCCCTCGGTGCGCAGCTGATCCATATTGCAGATCAGCTGGATCGCTGCCATCCCGTGGGCAGCACAAGCTGCGACAAGCTGAGGGAGTTTGTGCAGCAGAATCGGGGAACGCTCTTTACAGATGAAATGTCTGATCTGGCGCTTTCCGTGTTGTCGGAGGAGCTGATAGATGCACTGTCCCCCGAACGGATCGAAGATACCGTTCCCGCGGTGGCGGATGTACCCTGTGAGACGGATCTGCGGGATCTGGCAACCCTCTTTGCCCGCATCATCGACTATAAGTCTCCCTTTACCGGGAACCACTCGCTGGGGATTGCGGAAAAGGCGGAGCGCATGGCGCGGCACTATGGCTGGGACGAGGAAACAGCGCAGCAGCTCTACTGCGCGGGAGCGCTCCATGACATCGGCAAGCTCATGGTGGATAAGGACGTGCTGGAAAAGCCGGGCAGACTGGATGAGAAGGAGTATCGCCACATCCAGAGCCACGCCTATGAGACCAATCGACTGCTGTCGAAGCTGGGAAGTCTGGGACAGATCACCCCCTGGGCATCCCAGCACCATGAAAAGCTCAACGGAAAGGGTTACCCCTTGGGACTGACGGCGGAGGAGCTGGATGAAAAATCCCGTCTCCTTGCCTGCCTCGATATCTATCAGGCGCTGACGGAGGACAGACCCTACAAGGCAGGGATGCCCCACGGAAAAGCCATCTCCATCTTGCGGGAGCTGGCAGAAAAGGGCGAGCTGGATGGAAAGATCATTGAGGATATCCACCTTGTGTTCTGCGGTGAAGAGACGGCGGAAGAAGTGGGGACGGCAGCCCTGTTCCAGTGCCCTGTCTGTGGGCATATTTACGAGGGTGACACCATGCCGGTGCAATACAGCTGTCCTGTCTGCGGGCAGAGAGAGACGAGCTTCCTTCGCATCCGATAAGAAAAACAAAAAGTGTTCAACCGACAGCGGTTGAACACTTTTTTGTCTGTTTATATGTTATTCCTGTGCTGCGTCTCCCTTGGGGAGTGTCAGCACCCGGGATTTATAGAGCTTGTACAGCTCCTCTGCGGCGAAACGGGTCTTGGCGACAGGAGTCTCGCCCTTGGGGAAGCAATAGTAAAGTCTGTCACGATTGCCGAAGCAGATCACATCGCCGATCTCATACCAGTAATAATCGGAGTAAAGACCATAGCAGGCGGTGGGGGACTGGGTATATTCCAGCTTTCCCTCGCAGCCTGTGAGACGGAAGCCGCTTGCATCATGGGTCAGGTGACCGCTGCCCACCATGTAGATCGCCTTGTAGTCCACCAGCATACCGATCTCCACATCGGTATCAAGGGAGTAGCTGCCGTTGAGGATCTCCTGCCTGACCAGCTCCCGCTCCCACCTGTACCAGTCGGGAATGTGGGAAAACTCGGTCTCTCCGTCTTTTGCCTCAAGTTTGCCGAAGGGGGTCAGCTCATACTGCTTGCCGCAGTGACGGCAGGTAAGGGTGATGCCCTCGCCGTGCATTTCACCCTCTGCGCCGCAGTGGGCGCATTTGTAGAGGATGCGGTGCAGACCGTCCGCGCGGAAGGACTCGTTGATCTCAATCTTGTTCTCCTGCTGCCAGCGGAAGTTATCGAAGGAAAAGGCTTCATCCAGCAGCTGATCGATCTCGGCAACGGACTTTTCCTTCAGCTCCTCCTTCGTCAGCAGGCAGGAAACATGGGCGCTGACCTTGACCTTGCGCTTTTGCAGACAGTTATAGAGAGGGTCGCGGGAGAACGCACCTTCTGTGATGATGGTGACCACGGGAACGTTCAGCTTTTTCAGCAGTACGCCCAACTTGCGGGGCAGGGGAGTGGCGCAGCCATCAAAGCTGTAGCTTGCTTCAGGGTACATCAGCACGGTGTCCCCCAGCTCCTCCAGCGCATAACGCATATCGCCGATGAGACTGACATCCGTCACAAATTTCTGGGTGGGGATGCAGCCGATGAGCCGCATCAGCAGCTCCTTGCCAAAGCCCACAAAACCATCCGAGGTGCAGACGATGTTCACGGGGCGGGGATAAAGCACCTTCTGTGCGATCTCCAGATCAATGAAGCTGGAGTGATTCATCAGCACAAGGCAGGGACCCTGCGCCAGCTCCATGCGGCTTTCCGTATAGGAAAAGCGGGCGGGCAGCAGATCCCAGAGGGAGGCAATGCGCATGATGGTGCGCAGGATGATGTTGGGACGAATGGGCTTGCGGGGCTTGGGGCGGGGCAGTGCCATGACCTGCTCGTAGGAGAGCTGCTTGGTCTTGATCTTCATAGGCGAGAGTCCCTCTTTCTTATTTGATCTTACTTGGAGCTTTGCAGAATGATCTCTTTACTGAAATGCTGACCGTTACGGCAGATCTCCAGATGCATACTGTCACCGATCTTGTGCAGATCCCGTGCTGCGAGCAGATCGTCGTTGGTGTGCAGCTCTTTGCCGTCGGCGCGGATCACCACATCATAGGGTGCGATGCCCGCGATGCCGCCGGGACCGCCGGGGGTGACCTCCCACACCTCAAGACCGAAATGACCATCCTCGGTGGGTTCGGTGAGGGGGGCAACGGTGATGCCGATGACGGGCGTGGGCTGGATTTCGCCGAATTGGATCAGATCATTGACCTTTTTCAGCGCGTCTGCCGTGGGAATGGCAAAGCCGATCCCCTCGACATTGGAGAAACCGGACTGCATTTTCGCGGTGTTGATGCCGATGACCTGACCATTCTGATTGATCAGCGGTCCGCCGGAGTTGCCGCTGTTGAGGGCGGTGTCAGTTTGCAGCAGACGGAGAGACCCGCTGCCAACTTCAATCTCACGGCTCAGACCCGAGATCATACCGCTGGTGAAGGTGCTGATCAGATCCACACCCAGAGGATTGCCGATGGCATAGGCGGGTTCGCCTACCAGCAAGTCATCCGAGTCGCCGAAGGTGACGGTGGGGAGAGGTTCTTCCGTGCCGATCTTCAGCACGGCAAGATCCTCCTCCGCGTCATAGCCCACAAGGGTCGCGGTGAAGCTGTGACCGCTTGCAAGAATGACGGTGGCAGACTCACAGTGTTCAATGACATGGGCATTGGTGAGAATGTAGCCGTTTTCCGAGAAGATCATGCCAGTGCCGCCGCTCTGATTGCTGCGGTGGGTACCGATGACGGTGACGACAGCGGGACTGACCCGCTGATAGATGTCGCTGGGTTTGAGGATCTTGCCGCCGAGGGGCTGCAGGGTCATTTCAGCCGTGTCCTCGCCGAGATAGTGCGGGATGGTGGTAAACACACCGCTGCTGTCCTCTTTGGTCTCGCTCTTCCCGTCATTATGGTCCTCATCGTGAGAGGAAAGAGTGGTGGTGAGGATAACGACACCTGCCAGCAGTGCCAGCAGAAACAGGAAAATGAGGAGCCCTTTGCGGCGGCTGCGGCGTTTTGCCGGGAAGGGGAGAGGACGACCGGGATAGTCGGGCAGGGGCGTTTCCTGCCGATAGACCTCCACCACCTCCTCTGCGCTGTCGTAGCGGAGCACGACCTCCTGAGGGATGCATTCGTTTTCGATCATATAGAAAATGTCCTTTACTTGGCGAGCTGCAGGCTGAAGGTGAAGGTAGTCAGACCATCTTCGCTGGTGACTACGATCCGTTCGCCGTGCTGCTCAAGGATAGTTTTGACGATATAAAGACCAAGACCCACGCCATCCTTGTCCTCGCTGCGGGATTTGTCGCTTTTGTGAAAACGCTCGAACAGGTGGGGGATCTCCTCGGCAGGGATAGTGGTACCGTGATTTCGGATGGAGACCAGTGCCTTGTCGTTCAGCTCCGTCACGCCCAGATACAGGGTGGAGGAGGGGGTCGCAAACTTGGCGGCGTTCTCCAGAAGGTTATAGATGACCTGCGTGATGAGGTCCGTGTCACCCATCACCAGCAGAGAGTCATCGGGGATATCGGCTTCCACATCCAGATCCCGCAGACGGATCTTATGCTCCATGGAGATAATGGCGCGGCGCATACTTTCACACACGTCGAACTTTTTCTTCTCATGGGTCAGATCCAGACTTTGCAGCTGGGAAACCTCCAGCATACGGCGGACAAGACGGGACAGGCGGCGGCTTTCATCTGCAATGATGCGCAGATACTGCTCCTGCTTTTCGGGAGGGATCGTGCCATCAAGAATGCCGTCGGTATAGCCCGCAATGGTGGTCATGGGGGTTTTCAGCTCATGGGAGATGTAGGCGATAAACTCCCGCCGCTGCTGCTCCGTTTGCTGCAGGGTATCTGCCATGGCATTGAAGGAAGCGGCGAGCTCACCGATCTCGTCGGTGCGTCCGTAATCATACATACGGGAGTCGAAGTTGCCGCCGGCATAGCGGCGGGTTGCCTGCACCATGGCGTGAATGGGCTGCACCTGATGCATGGTGGTGTAGGAGGTGGCAATGAAGGCGATGACGAGAACTGTCACACCCGTCAGCCAGAACAGCGCCAGTGCCGTGCGCCAGAGGGCGGTGAGGGAACGCGCCTCAGCCAGTGCCATGGCGATGCCGCTGATGCTGTGATCGACGTGGGAGAAGATAGGCATTGCTACGATGAACTGCTTGTCTTCGTAGAGCCCATCCAGTGTACCCGCGCCGCTGTATTCAAGATTTTTCAGTACCTTGCGGCGGATGTCATTGGGCAGGCGGAAGCTCTTGCCCGCATGGGATTCGTCCGTGGTAAGCAGGGCGGTGCCGTCTGCGGAGAAAATGATGAACTCGTTGTCTGCCGCGGTGCTGGCGAAGCTTGCCAGCATATAGAAATCCTGGTTGTGGGAAAGATCGCCGTCGTGAATGTAGCTGGAGGCGATCTGCGCCACCACCTCCACCTTCTGACGCATGGCATTGGCGGTCTCGCTGCGGACATAGTTATAGCTCATGGCAAAGAAGCCGCAGCCCAGCAGTGCCAGCGTCAGCAGCACCATGCCGATGGTCAGCGCCAGCTGCTGCCAGTAGAGTCCATGGAAGCGTCGGCGCAGTTTTGCCATGAGGGGAGAGGGCTTCCTGGTCATTTGCTCTCGCCGCCCAGCAGTTCAAACTTGTAGCCCACGCCCCACACCGTGCGCAGCGCCCACTGCTCGGAAATGTTTTCCACCTTTTCGCGCAGACGCTTGATGTGGACATCTACCGTGCGGGAATCGCCGAAGTAGTCGAAGCCCCACACCTCATCCAGCAGCTGATTGCGGGTGTAGACGCGGTTGGGGGTGGAGGCGAGGTGGTACAGCAGCTCCAGCTCCTTGGGGGGCGTGTCGATCTTTTTGCCGTCCACCACCAGCTCGTAGGAGTCGAGGTCGATGGCGAGCTTATCGAAGCTCAGACGCTTCTTGGTATCCTCGGGGATCTCGCTGCGGCGCAGCACCGCGTTGATGCGGGCGATGAGCTCCTTCATCTCAAAGGGCTTGACGAGGTAATCGTCTGCGCCCATCTCCAGACCATGGATGCGGTCCATGACCTCGCTCTTGGCGGTCAGCATGATGATGGGGACCTTGGAGGTCTCCCGCACCTTGGCGCAGACACCCCAGCCGTCCATCACGGGCAGCATGATGTCCAGCAGCATCAGATCGGGTTCTTTTTTCTGAAATTCTTCGATTGCCTTGCCGCCGTTGTTGGCGATGCGCACGTCAAAGCCTTCCTTTTCCAGATACATGCGGATCAATTCCACAATATTGGAATCATCTTCTACGACCAGAATATCTCTTGCCATTTTTTCTATACTCCTGTTCAGATTCGTTTCACGATAACGCCACGGCAACAGTGCCATGACGGGACAGACTAAGTGGTTTCGCGCAGACCGCGGGCAGTGAAACCGCGGGCAGCGGCGCGGGTGAGGAGGGCGCGGAGAGAAACCGCGCTGATGCTGTCGCCCAGATCAAGGCTCGACCCGGAGCTGAGCCGGCTGAGCGCCTGATAGATCTCGTCGGTGGAAAGGTCTGCTGCGCCTGAAATGGAGCGGTCAAACTCCACCGCGCAGTATCCTGCTGCGGTGACCTCTTTCTTTGATTGACTCCGCACTTGCGCCAGACGGGTCTTGCTGCAGGTGAGTTCCGCGAGGGCGCGGTTGCCTGCCTGCAATTCTTCGAGAGCAGTGAAGCGGTTGGCTGCGTCACTGACAAGTCCCAGTGTGTGACCCTCTGCCAGTGCGCGGCGGACAAGGTCAGCGCGGTTGGCGGCACTGTCCTGCAGGAAATCCTCTGTCAGGAAAAAGGTGGCGCGATGAGAAGTGCCGCTAAAGACCTCCAGCCAGCTTCCCAAGGCTGCCGCCGAGGAGACGGTGAGGGCAAGATACAGATGACGAGTCTTCTCCGTTTCACTGTTGTCCGGTTCAGTGCTGCTTTGATCGTGGGCGGCTTTATACTCCGCATAGCGGCTGGCAATCATGGGGGCTGCGGCAACAAGGAAAGCGTCATCGGAAAGGGATGCGCTGCTGTTGCGGATGCGAACCAGATTGCCTCCCGTCACGGTGCGGGTCACGCAGGAAAAGCCAAACAATCGGCAGGTTGCGTTGATGGGAAGAAATACCGTGCCGTGCCGCTCCACTGCCGTGAAATCATGGACATTGCCATTGCTGTCTACCGTCATGACCGAGGACATGTTGCAGATCAGACGGAATTGCCCCTGCCGCAGGATCAGTGTCCTTTTGGCGGAGTTATAGGAAACATCTACACCCAGACCACCGCTACTGAAAACGGATGCGGGGACATACAACAGGCTCCCGCTCCAAAAGGGCATGGTGCTGTCGGAAAGCTCCAGCAGGGTGTCATTGGCGGCAGTAAAATAAATCGTGGCGGCGCGGGAAGGGACTGCATCGAGAACGAGCACTGCGAGAAGTGCCACACAGAGCGCCAGCGCTGTCAGCTTCTTTTTCATCGGGATGCCTCCTTCCCCTGCACATTCTAATTAAATATATTAACACAGTTTTTGCGCTTTGAAAAGCGTTCCGCGCGGTCTTTGAAAAATTTGCTGGAGCGAAGGGATGGAGTTTGACTTTGCTGCAGATTTTATGTAAATTTAATCTGAAAGAGGTTTCTGTTTTAACGCAGCTCGTTTATACTGGAGAAAACTGAGAAAATGGGGAACTGACCATGATCTATCTGTTGGAAGACGATGACAGCATTCGTAAGCTTGTGATCTATACGCTGCAGAGTCAGGGCTATGAAGCCTGCGGCTTTGCCCGTCCGTCCGAATTTTGGGAGGCGATGGCGGGAAAGGCGCCGACGCTGGTGCTGCTGGATATCATGCTGCCGGAGGAGGACGGCCTTGCTGTGCTGCATAAGCTTCGCGACGCAAGCGCCACCCGCCGCCTGCCCGTGATCATGCTGACGGCGAAAAATTCCGAATATGACCGCGTGGAAGGTCTTGATGCCGGCGCGGATGACTTTATTTCCAAGCCCTTCGGTATGATGGAGCTTGTGGCGCGGGTGCGTGCGGTGCTCCGCCGTACAGGGGAGGAAAGCGGAGGAAAAGAGTACTTCGTGGGCAACGCCGTTATCCGACCGGAAAAGCATCAGGTGCTGGTGGACGGAAAAGAAGTGCAGCTGACCTATAAGGAGTTCGAACTGCTGTGCCTGTTGCTGGAAAATCGAGGAAAGGTGCTTTCCCGCGGCACACTGCTGGACAGGGTGTGGGGCAGCGGCATGGACAGAGAAAACCGCACGCTGGATGTACATATCCGCACGCTCCGTGCAAAGCTCGGCGATGCGGGCAGCTGTATTGAGACGGTGCGCGGTGTGGGCTATAAGATCGGGGGCGAGGTATGACAGGACGGATCTTCCGCAATACTTTCCTTGCGGGGGCTGCGGTGCTGCTGATTGGCTGCGGTCTGTTTCTGGGCGTGGTCTCCCGCTATCTCGCGCCGCAGGTCTTTCGCCTGATTGCCCTGCGTGTGCTGATGATCGCGGTACTGATGGTGCTGCTTCTGGCAGCGCTGGCGCTGTGCGCCGTAAGAAGGATCGTATATCCCATCCATGAGCTGGATATTGAGCATCTCATTTCGGGTGCGGTCTACCCGGAGCTCCAGCCCCTCGCGGATCGCATCCGTGAGCAGAATCGCACCATCCGCCGTCAGATGGATGAGCTGCGGGCAAGACAGCAGGAGTTTCGTGCCATCACCGATCACATGCGGGAGGGCTTTTTGCTGGCTGACCGGCGGCTGAACATCCTCTCGGGGAACCATAGTGCGCTGGAACTGCTCAGCGGCGGCGCAGAGGTACAAACCCTCTGGGAGGATGCCTGCCGCGCCGAGATCCGGCAGGCGGCACAGGCGGCACTGGACGGTGAACACACCGAGGTGCTGCTGCCGCTGGAGGAGGGATCTTACCAGATCATCGCAAACTCCGTTGTGTCGGATGGACAGGTCACGGGCGTGGTGGTCATTATGATGGATGTGACGGAACAGCAGGAGCGTGATGCGCTTCGCCGTGAGTTTACCGCCAATGTTTCCCATGAGCTGAAAACCCCGCTGACCGCCATTTCCGGCTTTGCGGAGCTGATGAAGGAAGGGCTTGTTCCCGCAGAAAAGGTGCGGGAGTTTTCGGGGGATATCTATCGGGAATGCCGCCGTCTGATCGCTCTTGTGGAGGATATCATCGACCTGTCCAAGCTGGATGAGGGCAGCCTGGTACCGGAGAAGGAAGCCGTTGCACTGCGTGCCTTGGCGGAGGAAACGCTGGAGAGTCTTCGTCCCATGGCGCAGCGGCAGAATGTGACCCTCTCCCTCGAAGGAGAGGAGGCGATGGTCTGCGGTGCCCACTCGCTGCTGGATGAAATGCTCTACAATCTGATCGACAATGCCATCAAGTATAACCGTGACGGCGGCAGCGTTTGTGTGGCGCTGCGGCGGGGGGAGAAGGAAGTGCGGCTTTCCGTGTCCGACACGGGCATCGGTATTCCGAAAGCGGACCAGAGCCGTGTGTTCGAGCGTTTCTATCGTGTGGATAAAAGTCACAGCCGCGCCATCGGCGGCACAGGTCTTGGACTATCCATCGTCAAGCACGCGGCACAGTACCACGACGCGCGGCTGGAGCTGGAGAGCGAGCCTGGAAAAGGCAGTACTTTTACCGTTATCTTTAAGGAGTATTCTGTATGATCACCTATGAACAGATCCGACATCATCAGGACATCAACACCTATATCCGCAAGGCGGATGAATCGCTGATCGCCCTCGGCTTTACCGAGCATAGCTTTGCCCATGTGGGGCTGGTGGCGGAAAAGTGCCGCTATATTCTTGCTACCATGGGCTACAGCGAACGGGAGATCGAGCTGGGGCAGATCGCCGCCTATCTTCACGATATCGGCAATCTCGTCAACCGCATCGACCACTCCCAGAGCGGTGCGGTGATGGCGTTCCGCATCCTCGATAAGCTCGGCATGGATCCCGCGGATATCAGCGAGATCGTCACTGCCATCGGCAACCATGACGAGGGTACGGGCAGACCCGTCAGCCCCATGGCGGCAGCGCTGATCCTTGCGGATAAGTCCGACGTGCGCCGCAGCCGCGTCCGCAATCAGGATGAGAGCCGCTTTGATATCCACGACCGCGTGAACTATTCCGTGGAGACGGCGGAGCTTACCATCGACGATGCCCACACTGAGGTGCGGCTGACGCTGACGGTGGATACCCGTTACAGCGCCGTGATGGAGTATTTCGAGATCTTTATGCAGCGTATGCTCATGTGCCGCAAGGCGGCGGAGGCGCTGCAGCTGCAGTTTCGTCTGACCATCAACGGACAACAACTGATGTAACATAAAAGCAGAGCCGTGAAAATGAACGGCTCTGCTTTTATGCTGCCCACAAAAAACGATGGATTTAACATGGATTTTACATATTTCGGGTTTCTGATTTAAACTTGGTTGGTTAGACTGTGTGAGGACTCAAAAATCAGAAAACAAGAATAGAAACACCTTTTTGGGAAAGGATTTTAGGTATGGATATTTTTGACGTATTGAATCTCGTTGGCGGCTTGTGTCTGTTCCTCATGGGTATGAATCTCATGGGTGAGTATCTGGAAAAAAGTGCGGGCAGCAGTCTGAAGGGGTTGCTGGCACGCATGACCACCGGTAAGATGATGGGCTTTATCACAGGTCTTGCGGTGACTGCCATTATCCAGTCCTCCTCTGCGACCACCGTCATGGTCGTCGGCTTTGCCAACTCCGGCATTATGACCCTCAAGCAGGCGATCAACGTGATCATGGGCGCGAACGTCGGTACCACTGCGACTGCGTGGATCCTGAGCTTGACCGGTATCGAGGGTGACAGCATCTTCATGAAGCTGCTCAAGCCTTCTTCTTTTACTCCTGTTCTGGCGCTGATCGGCACTGCCATGTGTATGTTCAGCAAGAGCAGCCGCAAGAAGGATGTGGGTATGATCCTCCTCGGCTTCACCGCACTGATGTACGGTATGAACACCATGTCCGATGCAGTTTCCGGTCTGAAGGAAGTGCCTGCGTTCACTAATATTCTGACCCTCTTTACGAACCCTGTTCTGGGTGTGCTGGCAGGTGCTCTGCTGACCGCCATCATCCAGTCCTCCTCTGCTTCCGTCGGTATTCTGCAGGCGCTCTCCAGCACCGGCAGCATCACCTTCGGAGCTGCCATCCCCATCATCATGGGTCAGAACATCGGTACCTGTGTCACCGCCATGATCTCCTCTGTGGGTACCAGCCGCAATGCCCGCCGTGCTGCTCTGGTGCATCTGAGCTTCAATGTGATCGGCACCTCTGTCTGCCTTGCGCTCTTCTGCGCGGCAAAAGCCCTCATTGATATGCCTTTTGTGAGCGATCCTGTGGATGAGATGGGCATCGCTGTGGCACACTCTGTGTTCAACATCTCCTGCACCCTGCTTCTGCTGCCTCTGACCGGCAAGCTGGAGCAGCTTGCCTGCCGCATCGTGCCCGATGCCAAGGTGGAGGAGAAGCAGAGTGAGCTGGACGAGCGTCTGCTCAACACCCCCGCTTTTGCGATCCAGCGCTGCCGCGAAGTGACCGAGACCATGGCAAGCATCTCTGTGGGTGCTATGCGCTCTGCCATCGCACAGCTGACCAACTACAATCCCGCTGTGGCGGAGACCATCCGCGAGCAGGAGAACGAGGCTGACCACTATGAGGATATCCTCGGCACCTACCTCGTCAAGCTCAGCGCCCAGCCCATGAGCGAAGAGGACAGCACCGAATCCGCAAAGCTGCTGCATCTCATCGGTGACTTTGAGCGTATCTCTGACCATGCGGTGAATCTGGTGGAGTCTGTGGAAGAGATCGCCAACAAGAGTCTCAGCTTTTCGGACGAAGCCCGCAAGGAGCTGGAACTGCTGGTGGGCGCTGTGAGCGAGACGATGGATCTGGCGCTGAAGGCATTCCTCGAAAACGATATCAAGGCTGCCGCTCTTGTGGAGCCTCTCGAAGAAGTGGTCGACACGCTGAAGGAACAGCTTCGTGCCCGCCACATCCGTCGTCTGCAGCAGGGCAGCTGCTCCATCGAAGTGGGCTTTGTCTGGTCTGACGTGCTGACGAATCTGGAGCGTGTGGCTGACCACTGCTCCAACATCGCAGGCTGCGTTATCGAAATGAGCCATGCAAGCTATGACCTGCATGAGCACCTCCACGCTGTCCGCGAGGACGACCCCACCTTCGCAGCACTCTATCAGGGCTATGCCAACAAGTATGCCCTCGTTTCCAACGACTGATATTGACACAAAGAAACGCTCGTGTTTCACGGGCGTTTCTTTTGCGCTTTTGGGAGATTTGTGTTATATTAGATATGATCAGCAAAAAAGGAGACATCCCATGCACGACGAACTGACGAAGAAAGACATTGAAAAGATGGAGGAGGAACTGCGCTACCGCCGCTGTGAGCTGATGCCGGAGCTGCTGGAGGAGGTCAAGCGTACCCGTGCCTTCGGCGATCTGAGTGAGAATTTTGAATATAAGGAAGCCAAACGCGCCAAGAACAAGAACGGCAGCCGTATCCGTTATCTGGAGAATATGATCAAGACTGCAAAGGTCATCTCCGATGAATCGGGAGAGGACGAGGTGGGACTGTACGATAAGGTGCAGATCTGCATGGTGGAGAGCGGCAAGACCATGCAGCTGCAGATCGTTACCACTCTTCGCACCGATCCGCTGAAGGGCATCGTCAGCAGGGAATCGCCCTTCGGCAAGGCAGTGCTGGGCAAAAAGGTGGGGGAGCGCGCGACCGTGCAGGTCAATCCCAAATCCTGCTACACGGTGGAGGTGCTTTCCATCGAAAAAGCGGTGGACGACGGCTCCATCCCCATTCGAGAATATTAAAGGTAAAAAAGGAATGAGCCCCGCAGCAAACGCTGCAGGGCTCATTCTTTTGAGAGAAAGAAAGGGGGAGAGAGTATGTTGCCACACTCTGTTGTTTTGTTTTAAGCTTCGCGGCGGAGCTTGCCGATATCCAGGCAGATCATGATGGCAAGAGCAACGGTGATCAGGCTGATGGCGGTTGCCATAGCAAAGGACTGACCGCAGATGGTAGAGATTGCCATGCTGCCGAAGAGGGAAACAAAAGCGACCATCAGGAACAGAACGTGGATCATAGAATTCTTCATCATGATTTTTTCCTCCGATTTTTCGTGTACGTAAGTTTGTGTTGTTGTGTCGTAAGGTGTATCCTTATCTTGACTATAATTTAACAAACTGATCCCTGTTTGTGAAGCGGGTGTTTATCATGCGGGGTATGAGAAAAACGAATAGCTTGTTAAAAGTGTGACAATTTCTTGCGTGCTGTCAAATTCTGTATTATACTGAGACAAATGGATGAAGGATCCGAAGTATGATCGGAAGGAGGACGGATATGGAGAAGAAAAAGCTGAAGCGGAGTGTGGTGACGGCGGCGGTGGCAGCGGGTATGCTGACCAATGCGGCATCGGACGACCCCGCCGAGCTGCTGAGCGCCCCTGCGATCGAGTATGATGACCATATTGTGGTGATGACGGCGGCGGAAATGCCGGACTATGCCGTTTATCTGGATGAGTTTGAGGAGCTGGAGGGCATGGATCGTGTCCGGGCGTGGATGCTGAAGCTGCCGCTTCCTGTGCGTGCGACAGTGCTGCTGCCGCTCTGGGCGGTGGGCGAGGTGAGCTTTGCGGCGATCAGCGCCCTTTCTGCCGCTGTGATGACGGTCCCCGGTCAGTTTTTGCTGTCTCTCGCGGTGCAGTTGGGGATCCTTGTGGCGGTGTTCGGGCTGACGTGGAAGCTGATGTCTCCCAAAACGCCCCTGCGTAAGATTTTCTCCAACAAGCACTTTCCCTGGCTTGCCCTTGGCGCGGGTTTGGTGGCAGTGGCAGATGTGGGGCTTGGGATTTTCTTTGAGGAGTGGACGCTGCTGCGCATCGCTGTGATGGCAATGGTGGGTTTCGGTGTGCTGTCCCTGCTCTGGGCAAGGCTCTGCCATGGTTTTACCGCACCGCTGCGCAGGAGAAAGAAACTGCAATATACCTTTGATGGCGCTGACCCCTTCCAAAATTGAAAAAACAGCCGAGCGGTGATGTACCGTTCGGCTGTTCTTTATGTTGCGAGCTTTTCCATGAGCTTGCGGTATACCACCCGCATTTCAGACTCGCTGGAGCGCTCTGCCACCTCGTCCGCAGAAAACCAGCGCACGCCGCTGTTTTCGTCGGGGTTGACGCGGAGGGCTTCGCTCTCATCCGCTTCGATGAGATAGGTCACATTCAGATGCAGATGGGCGGAAACAAACTCGCCCCGTCTTGTGTGGGCGGCAACGCTGAGGATCTCCAGCGACCAGATGTCCTCTGTCACGGGACGGATATTCTTTAGACCTGTTTCCTCTTTGACTTCCCGCAGGGCGACATCCAGCAGATCATCCTCGCCGTCGGCATGACCGCCGGTCCAGGACCAGGAATTGTAGATATTATGATAGACCATCAGCACCTTGTCCCGCTTCGGTGTCACCACCCATGCGGAGGCGGTGATATGTGCCATGGGATTGTTACGGGTGAGGATGTTGTCGGGAAACGTCGCAAGATAGCGAAGCATCAGCGCCTGATCTGCGTTCTCCTGTTCGCAGCAGGGCTGATAGGCGCTCAGTTGTTCAAAGAGTGTCATGGTGCTCTCCTTTGTTTTCCAGCTTTTCCCGAATCTCCTGAATCAGCAGCTGGGAGAGATCCACATAGCGGCTGTGTCCCACCCGCTCCACGCGGCACTCATGGGCATCCACTGCCCATGCGCGGGCTTCTTCCAGCCGGTCTGCAAGGTAGAGCATACCCGCTACCTTCATGCAAAGCTGCTGCTTGTGCAGAGGGTCCAGCTTACAACGGCGGCACACGGTCTGATAGGCATCGATGGCTTTTCCCTGTGCGCGGCGGGCAAGCTCATCCTCGCCTGCGCTGCGATAGAGCCAGTAGAGGTTGTTCCAAAGCCGTGCTGTGATCTGGCGGGCTTCCGGCAGACCCGGCGCGCAGATCAGCGCCAGATAATGCCGCGCAAAGACGGAGTTGAGATCACGCTCGCCAGCAAAGTCGATCTGCGCAGCAAAACGGGAGCGAAGAAGCTCCGCGACAAAACGGTCGGGCTCCACCTCGGTGGGCTCAATAAAGTGGCGGTCGAGGGCGCTGAAGCAGCAGCGGGGACAAGTGACCACGTCATACCATTCCGGCTCAAAGTCCTTGTAGCTGATGTGCAGGTCATATCGCATCTGCTGCATCTGAGACTGTACAGGGATGAGCTTGGAATGGCAGATGCGCTCGCCAAGGAAGTGGTGATGACAGTGAGGACAGGTATAGTCCTTTTCGTAGGTGTAATCCTTGTACGCCTTGTGGGTGATGCGGGGGAAGAGCTTGTGACCGGGAAGTTCAGGGTTGCCACATTCCATAGGCTCTTCCGGTTCTTCTTCCTGTGCGACAGGTTCGGTGAACGCGGTATCTTCAAGGGGCGCAGTGACGGTGACACTTTCCACCAATCGGCGGATGGTCTGCTCGTCCGCACCGCCGCCGCTGCTGAGGGCTTTCAACTCCTCGATCATCATGTTCATGTTCACATTCAGCAGCGAGAGATTCTTCGCCATGGTCTTCATAATGGACATGGCGTGGCGGTGGTCGCTCTGAATGAAGGCTTCAAAATTGCTTTCAGGCACGCGGAGCACCGTCGTTTCCTCCAGTGCCACCACGGTATAGTAGCTGGGCTGATCGGCAAGAATGGTCATTTCACCGAAGCAGCTGGGGAAGCCCAACAGACCTACCAGATATTCATCCTCTGTGCCATAGTTCATGTACAGGGCAACGTTGCCGGATAGAATTTTATAGATGGCGCGGTTGCGCTCCCCCTGGTGGAGGATGATCTCATCCTCCTGATATTGCATGACAGCGGCATCGTTCATGGGTGTTCCTCCCTTGGTTCGCGGGAATTATACGATGGTGAGAATGCTGCTGAAGCCTGTGAGCTCCAGTACTTCCATTACCGTGGGGGTGATGGAGGTGATGGTGAGCGTGCCGCCGGTGTGCTTCACCTGCTTTTGTACGGTGAGCAGGGTACGCAGACCTGCGGAGCTGATATAGGGCACCTTCTCAAAGTTGAGGATGAGATTCTGATACTCCTGTGCCGCCTGCTGCAGCTCGCTCAGTGCGGCGGGGGCGGAAACGGTGTCCAGTTTACCGTCGAGACGCAACTCCACGGAGCCCGGTGTATATTTGATCCATTCGATGGTCATAAACAGTCACCTCTGATTGATAGTAGTTCCAATATAGCGGAGAAAGGCTGCACTTTCAAGCGTTTACAGCCGCTTGATGATGCGGAGAATGTTGCGTCCGTCCTTGTATTCGTATTGTACATCGTCCATGGTCTTTTTCACGAGGAAGATGCCAAGACCGCCCTCTGCACGCTCGTTGAGGGGCAATGTGATGTCGGGATCATGGGCTGCCAGCGGGTCATAGGGTTTGCCCTTGTCCATGAAGGTGATGACCACCTCCAGCGGTTCCTCATGGACTTCCACTTCAATACTGGCAGGTCCCACATCGGGGCTATATGCGTAGTTCGCGATGTTCACGAAGATTTCTTCCACCGCAAGCGCTACCTGCATTTGAGGCGCAGGGGGGCAGCCGTAGTGCTCGAGCTTTTCTTCCACAAAGCCCATGACCAGCTCCAGATTGTCCAGTACAGCAAGTACATTCAATTCATTCATGTTTTTTCCTCCCTGATAGGCAAGGCACAGCATAGTGATATCATCGGACCGTTCACCGTGGGCGGTGAAGGCGTAGACTGCCTGTTCCACTGCGGGCAGCAGCTCGCGAGGAGAGAGCGCAGCGTTTTGGTTCAGCGTTTCCTGCAGTCGTGCGGTGCCAAAATACGTCTCTTCGCCTGCTTCCGTCACGCCGTCGGTATACTGGAAGATCGCGTCGCCCTTTTGCAGGGTGAGGGAGTGGGGCTCATAGACGATGCCTTCGAGACCGCCGAGGACGAAGCCGGGCTTCTGCTCCAAATAGTGAAAAACACCGCCGCTGCGCAGCAGGGGGCGTTCGTGCCCGGCGTTGGCAAATTCCAGTTTGCCTGTGGAGAGCTCCAGCACGCCGAGCCATGCGGTGACAAACATTTCATCATTGTTCTGACAGAGCTCGTCGTTTACCGCTGCCATTACCAGATGAGGTCTGCGCAGGGACAGCATTTGCGTTTTCAGCAGGGTCATGCAGCGGGACATGAATAGTGCTGCACCGACACCCTTGTCGGAAACGTCTGCCACCGTGATGCAGAGGTGGTCGTCGTCCAGCAGATAAAAGTCATAGAAATCGCCGCCTACTTCCTTGGCGGGGGTCATGGAAGCAAAAATGTCAAACTCGGGATGAGCCGGGAAGTGGCTGGGCAGCATGGAGGACTGAATGGAACTGGCAACCGACAGCTCCGTTTCCATGCGTTGCCGTACAAAGGCATCATGGCTCTGCTTTTCAAGCAGCTCATGGGTGCGGCTTGCCACCGTTGCACAGATAAAGGACATACCCAGCAGAATACCGCTGCGGGGCAGCAGGAAAAACAAAACCGCCTTTCTGAAGAGCGCCGGCGTCAGAATGGCTTCGCTTGTGGGAAATGCACCCATCAGATTGGGATCGCCCTCGCCCACAAACATACCGGCGATGCCGGAAAGGATCAGACAGACCACCGATGCCGCCAGTGTGCTGGCGGTCAGTTCCTTGGAATAGTAGTGACAGCTCAGAATAATGGGTGCTGCCCAAACCAAAATGGTGTGCTTGGGGATGGCAACGGAAGCAATGGTGATGCCAAGAACGCAGCAGAGGATGAAAAAGTATTTCACCCAGCGCTTTTCTGTCGACATCCAGCGACAGACCGCAGTAGGGAGGAGGAAAAAGAAAATGCAAAGTCCCATGCCTGCGTTCATGGCCTTCGGCGGGACGATGAAAAAGCCAACGATATTCATCAGCCATGCGGCGAGGGCAACCAGACTCATGACCCGCATGCAGCGGGCGGCATAGCGATTGGCTTCCTGTTCATTTTCGGTGAAAATGGAATGGGGTGCGTTTTTTGAGCGCATACCATCGCCTCCTGTCCTTTTGAAGCTTTTTTTCCATTATAGCAGTATAAAAGGGGGAAGGAAAGCACAAAGTTCGCAAAAAAGAAAAGAGCAGCCCACGCAGAAGCGTGGGCCGCTGAGTATAATCATTATAGAAACGGTCTTTTACATTTCCTTATATTTATCGAGGAACTGCTTCGTGCGGGGATTTTTGGGGTTGCCGAAAACCTCTTCGGGAGTGCCGGCTTCCGCCACAATGCCCTCGTCCATGAACAACACCTGATCGGCGACGGCACGGGCAAACTCCATTTCATGGGTCACGATGACCATGGTCATCTTTTCTTCCGCAAGTCCGCGAATGACCTTCAGCACCTCGCCCGTGAGTTCGGGGTCGAGAGCGGAGGTGGGCTCGTCAAAGCAGAGGATGTCGGGACGCAGCGCCAGTGCGCGGGCAATGGCAACGCGCTGCTGCTGACCGCCGGAAAGCTGATGGGGATAGCGATCCATGCGGTTTTGCAGACCCACCTGCGTCAGCAGCTTTTCCGCGTTTTCGCGGATCTCGGCGTAGATCGCCTTCTTGTTCTGCTTGAAGTCGGGGCGTTCCTCTGCAAGGAGCCGTCTTGCCAGTTCCACGTTCTGCAGAGCGGTGTACTGGGGGAAAAGGTTGAAGTTCTGGAATACCAGACCGAAGTGCAGGCGCTTGCGGCGAATGGCTTCGGCGCTGGTCACAGCGGGGAGGGAAGGATCGAAGATCACTTCATCCTCCACATGGATGCTGCCGCTGTCGGGGGTCTCCAGCAGATTCAGACAGCGCAGCAGCGTAGTTTTACCGCTGCCAGAGGAACCGATGATGGCAAGGGTCTGTCCCTTTTCCAGTGTGAAATTGATATCCCGCAGGACCTTGGTCTCTCCAAAGTTTTTTTCGAGATTTTTTACCTCAAGAAGTGCCATGTTCATTCTCCTTAATTGAAGTAGCTGAGCTTTTTCTCAAAGCGATCCAGCGCAAAGGTGAGGATAGCCGTTGCCGCAAGGTAGAACACGGCGCAATAGAACAGGGGCCACATCATGCCCTTTTTGATGAAGCTTTCGCCCATCCAGATCAGCTCATAGACAGCGATGACGCGGACAAGAGCGGTGTCCTTGACGAGGGTGATGAACTCATTGCCCATGGGGGGGACGATGCGCTTGATGAGCTGCAGCAGCGTGACCTTGAAGAAGATCTGACGGCTGGTCATGCCCAGCACCTCGCCTGCCTCATACTGTCCCTTGGGAATGGACTGGATGCCGCCGCGATAGATCTCGGAAAAGTAGCAGGCATAGTTGATGATAAAGGTCAGCAGCGCCGCGGTGAAGCGGGGCAGCAGGGGCAGACCGAATAGCAGACCCGGACCGTAATAGACGATGAGGATCTGGATCATCAGAGGAGAGCCGCGGACGATCCAGACGATGAACTTCATCACTGCACTGATGGGGCGGAAGCCTGCAATCCACTGCATTGCCTTGCTGCTTGTGCTATCTGCGAGCTTGGCAAGAGGTGACCACTTGCTCATGCTGGCAAGACAAACCAGCAGACCCAGGGGCAGGGCGCCCAGCAGTGTGAGGAAAAACAGCTTTCCTGTATTGATAAAGCCATCGGCAAGGATGGTGGTGACAGTCCAGAAACTCATAAGTACAACTCCCTGTTACGCATCGACAAGGCAGAGACTTGCTCTGCCTTGTCGTTTATTGATTCATATAACGCTGGTAGGCTTACTGTGCAATGATATTCTTAGCGATACCGTAGGTTTCAGCGCATGCCATGACGCTGCCGTCCTCGTATGCTGCCTTGTAGAATGCGTTGAAGTTTTCAATCAGATCGCTGCCCTTGCGGAAGCCAACGCCATATTCTTCGCCTGCCAGTTCTTCTGCGATGACGAGATTGGGATAGCTGGTGCCTTCTCCGATCATGGCGCCTGCCATCAGCAGGTCGATGACGCAAGCGTCAACACTGCCGGATGCCACTTCCATCAGAGCGGTGGACTGGTCGAGAACTGCGGTGTAAGCGATACCTTCAGCATCCAGTGCTGCAGCACCTGCGGAGCCGTCTTCTGCTGCAAAGCTCAGAGCCTTGAGATCGGAACCTGCATCAGCGGTGGTGACCACGACCTGTGCGTTCTTGCAGTATGCGTTGCTGACACCCATCAGACCCTTGACCTCATCGGTGATGGTCATGCCGTTCCAAACCACGTCGATTGCCTTGGTTTCCAGCTCCACTGCCTTCTGAGACCAGGTGATCTCAATGAATTCCACCTTCACGCCGAGGCTCTCGGCAAATGCCTTTGCCATGTCAGCGTCGAAGCCGATCCATTCACCGTTGTCGTTCTTGTAATCCATGGGAGCGAAATCGGTGATGCCGACCACGAGCGTGCCCTTATCCTTCACATATTCCACATCGGAATCGGATGCGCTGCCGCCGCAGGCGGTCAGCAGACTCAGACTCATCACCAGAGCGAGAAGCATAGCAAACATCTTTTTCATCTTCATATCCTCCGAAACTTTTAGTAAGTAAAGCGCTAATGTGTTAGCGAATTAATATGATCGCATCATACCACGTTTCCCGGGAAATGCAAGAGGTTTTTTGAAAAAATTTCTGTCTGGCAGCGTTTTTTGATGTTTGTGACAAGGGAGCGTGGGGCAGAGCAGGGGTGTTTGTGTGATTTGTGCATGGTCTGCGGGGGAGGCTTTGTGAAGGGATTAATTAATATGTGAACATTTTAATTAGAAGGGATTGACTTGCAATTTTTCCCTGCTCTGCTATAATCTAACTTAATAAGCAAATCTTATGCGGCAATATAAGTATTAGTTATAGACTGTATGCCAAGCAGTGCTTATGGAAAAGGAGGAAAAGCTATGGCTCGTTTGAACGATGCGGCTGTGGCGCAGATCACGGAGATCTGTGACCGCTATGCGCAGGAAAAGACCCCACTGATGATGATCCTCAGCGCCGTGCAGGAGGAATACGGCTATATTCCGCTGGAGGTGCAGGAGCTGATTTCCGAAAAGACCGGCATTTCTGTTGCCGAGATTTACGGTGTTGTGACCTTCTATTCGTTCTTCTCGCTGGAACCCAAGGGCAAGTATGTCATCGGCTGCTGCCTCGGCACGGCTTGCTATGTCAAGGGCTCTCAGCAGATCATTGACAAGTTCAGCGAAGTGCTGCACATCAAGCCCGGCGGTACCACCGACGACGGTATGTTCACGCTGGATGCGCTGCGCTGCATCGGTGCCTGCGGCATCGCTCCCGCGGTGACCATCAACGGAAAGGTTTATCCCAAGATGACCGTGGATAAGGTAGTCTCCGTTGTGGAGGAGTACCGGGAAAAGGAGGCTGTGTAATATGATCAAGAATCCCGAACAGCTCGAAAAAAAGATTTGCAGCTGTACGGCTGCCATGGATAAGAAGTTCAGCGGTGCGGGCGGTAAGCGCGCAGTGGTGCTCTGCGGCGGTACCGGCTGCCTTTCCTCTGACTCCAAGCACATCCGTGAAAAGCTGGAGCGTCTTGTGAAGGCGCGCGGTCTCAGCGATGAAGTCACGGTCAACCAGGTTGGCTGCTTTGGATTCTGCTCTCAGGGTCCCTTCGTCAAGATCTATCCCGAGGATACGCTGTATCGCCTTGTGAAGATCGAGGACGTGGACGAGATCGTGGAGCGGGACCTCATCGGCGGTCAGGTGGTGGAGCGCCTGCTCTATGAAGATCCCCAGACCCATGAAAAGATCTCCCGTCAGGATGATATTACATTTTATAAAAAGCAGAAGCGCATCGCCCTGCATGGCTGCGGTGCCATCAATCCCGAGGATATCAACGAAGCCATGGGCTACGGTGCGTTCAAGGGTCTGATGCGTGCCCTCTCCATGGATCGCAAGGCGGTCATTGACGAGGTGCTGGCTGCAGGTCTCCGCGGTCGCGGCGGCGCGGGCTTCCCCACGGGCAAGAAGTGGGGCTTTGCCTATGCCAGCGACAGCGATGAGAAGTACATCGTCTGCAACGGCGACGAGGGTGACCCCGGTGCATTCATGGATCGCTCCATTCTTGAGGGCAATCCCTTTGCCGTCATTGAGGGTATGATGATCGCCGCTTACGCCATCGGTGCAAAGAACGGCTATTTTTACATCCGTGCAGAGTATCCCATTGCGGTGAACCGCCTGAAGCTTGCCATCCGCCAGATGGAAGAGCTGGGCTTGCTGGGTGACAACATTCTCGGTACGGATTTCAGCTTCCGCGCCCATCTTCGTCTCGGTGCGGGCGCATTCGTCTGCGGCGAGGAGACTGCTCTGCTGAACTCCATTGAAGGTAAGCGCGGTATGCCCCGTCCCCGTCCTCCTTTCCCTGCCTCCAAGGGTCTCTGGCAGCAGCCCTCCGTCGTCAACAACGTGGAGACCCTTGCCTGCGTGCCCTTCATCTTCCGTGAGGGTGTGGAGGAGTTTTCCAAGTACGGTACCGAGAAGTCCCGCGGCACCAAGGTCTTTGCCCTCGGCGGCAAGGTCAACAACGTGGGTCTGGTGGAAGTGCCTATGGGTACGACCCTGCGCGAGCTGGTGTATGACATCGGCGGCGGTGTGACCGGCGGCAAGGAATTTAAGGCGATCCAGACCGGCGGTCCCTCCGGCGGTAATCTGACGAAGGAATATCTGGATGAATCCATCGACTTTGACAATCTCGTTGCCAAGGGCTCCATGATGGGTTCCGGCGGTGCTATCGTCATGGACGAAGATAACTGCATGGTGAATGTGGCGAGATTCTATCTTGACTTCATCTGCGATGAAAGCTGCGGCAAGTGCACTGCCTGCCGCATCGGCACCAAGCGTATGCTGGAGATCCTTGACCGCATCTGTGACGGCAAGGGTACGCTGCAGGATCTGGACGATCTGGAAGAACTGGCAGAGACCGTGAAGAACAACTCTCTCTGCGCCCTCGGTCAGACCTCCGCCAATCCCGTCATTTCCACCGTCAAGCATTTCCGTGACGAGTATCTCGCGCACATTGTGGATAAGAAGTGCCCCGCTAAGGTCTGTAAGAACCTGATGCAGTATAAGATCGATCCCAATAAGTGCATGAAGTGCAGTCTCTGCGCACGTATGTGCCCCACCGGTGCCATCACCGGCAAGGTCAGAGAGATCCCCTTCGTCATCGATCCCGACAAGTGCATCAAGTGCGGCACCTGTATCGCCGGCTGCAAGTTCGGCGCTATCAGCAAGGAATAAGAAAGGAGGAAGAAAACCATGTCGCTTGTGAATATCAAAATCGAAGGTCGCCCCTATCAGGTGGAAGAAGGTTTGACCATTCTCGAAGCTGCCCGCCGCTGCGGCTATGAGATCCCTTCTCTTTGCAGCTTCAACCATGGCGAGTGTTCTCTCGCCTCCTGCCGTGTGTGCCTTGTGGAAGTGGTGGGTGCAAAGGGCCTCGTTGCTTCCTGCGTCTATCCCGTCTCTGAGGGGATGGAGATCATCATTTCTTCCCCCAAGGCAACCAAGGCACGCCGTATCAGCGTGGAGCTGCTGCTGTCCAACCACTCCCAGAACTGCCAGCAGTGTGACAAGAACGGTCACTGCGAGCTGCTGTATGTGGCGCAGCTCACCGGTGCCCGTGAGAATGCTTTCCAGGGCGAAAAGACTCCCGCGACCATTGACGCGGTGACACCCTCCATTGTCCGCGATACCTCCAAGTGCATCCTCTGCGGTCGCTGCGTCGCCCGCTGCGAGAATGCCCATGGCAAGGGTGTGCTGGGCTTTGAGAACCGTGGCTTCTCCACCATCGTGGCACCTGCAGGCAACCGAAAGCTCGATAAGTCTCCCTGCATCCTCTGCGGTCAGTGCGTCAGTGTCTGCCCCACCGGTGCGCTCATGGAAAAGAGCGAGATCGATAAGGTGGACGAAGCTTTCCGTCAGGGCAAGTTCGTGGTGGTGCAGACTGCGCCCGCCGTCCGTGCTGCCATCGGCGAGGAGTTCGGCATGAAGATCGGTACCCCTGCCACCGGCAAGATGGTGGCAGCCCTCCATCGTCTCGGCTTCCACCGTGTCTATGACACCGACTTTGCTGCTGACCTCACCATCATGGAGGAGGCAACGGAGCTGCTTGGTCGCGTGAAGAACGGCGGCAAGCTTCCCATGATCACCTCCTGCAGCCCCGGCTGGATCAACTACGCCGAGTGCTATTTCGGCGATCATCTGGATCACCTCTCCTCCTGCAAGTCTCCCCATGAAATGATGGGTGCCATCATCAAAAGCTACTTCGCGGAGAAGAACGGTCTTGATCCCAAGAATATCTTTGTGGTGTCCATCATGCCCTGCACCGCCAAGAAGTTTGAGAAGGAGCGTCCCCAGAATGCGGCAGTCGAAGGTCTGCCCGATGTGGACGCGGTGCTGACCACCCGTGAGTTGGCACGCCTGATCAAGCGCAGCGGTATCCAGTTCAAGAAGCTCCCCGATGAGGAGTTCGATCAGGATCTGCTGGGCGAAGCATCCGGCGCAGGTGTCATCTTCGGTGTTACCGGCGGCGTGATGGAGGCAGCGCTCCGCACCGCATACAAGGTGCTGGAGGGTAAGGAGCATGACGCGATCAAGTTTGAGGCTGTCCGCGGCTTCGACGGCATCAAGGAAGCATCCCTTGAGCTGGGCGGCATGACGGTGAACGTGGCTGTCGCTCACGGCATGAAGAATGCATCCGTCCTCCTCGACCAGATCAAGGCAGGCACTTCCAAGTATCACTTCATCGAGATCATGGGCTGCCCCGGCGGCTGCATCAATGGCGGCGGTCAGCCCTATGTCCGCAACTGCTTCCTCCCCGATGAGGATGTGGATATCATGGACACCTACCGCGCCAAGCGCGCGCAGGCGCTCTACAGCGAGGATGAACGCAATGTTCTGCGCCAGTCCCACAACAATACCCAGATCCAGCAGCTGTACGCGGAGTATCTGGGTGAGCCCAATTCCCACCGCGCCCATGAGCTGCTGCATACGAGCTATGCTGCCCGCGAGCCCTTCCCCGGCTAAAGAGATATATGACAAACAAAAACAGGAGATCCGGGCGGATCTCCTGTTTTTTGTTGCACGGGGAGAAGGGATGGAGTATAATTCGGGTAGGAAAATACGCGAAAACGGGAGGAGCGTTTTATGGATCATTTTTTGGATTTTAAGTCTGCGAAGTGCCGCGACTGCTATCGCTGCCTGCGTGAGTGTCCCGTCAAGGCGATCCGCATCGTGGACCATCAGGCAAAGATCATTCCCGAGCGCTGCATCCTCTGCGGCAACTGCATCCGTGTCTGCCCGCAGAATGCCAAGACCGTCCACAGTCAGGAAGAGGAAGTGCGCCGCCTGCTGGAATCCGGTGCGGACGTGATCGCCAGCGTTGCGCCCTCCTTTGTCTCCAGCTTCCGTCTGGAGAGCTTTGATCAGATCGCAGAAGTGCTGATGAGCTTTGGTTTCCTGTTTGCAGAGGAAACAGCTGTGGGTGCGGCTGTGGTGACGAAGGAATATATGCGGCTGATGGAAACGGGCAAGTATAAGAACATGGTCGCCTCTGCCTGCCCTGCGGTGAACCGCATGATCCAGCTCTATCGTCAGGATCTGCTGCCCTATCTTGCGCAGGTGGATTCTCCCATGGTGGTCCATGCGAAAATGCTCAAGCAGAGCTTCCCGGATGCCAAGGTGGTATTCATCGGTCCCTGCATCGCCAAGATGCGGGAGGCGGCAGAGAGCGGCGTGGTGGACGCGGTGCTGACCTTTGAGGATCTGCAGCGTATGATGGATGCGGAGGGACTGAAATTCCCGCCCGCAAAGGAGAAGGAAGAAAGCGCCCGCGGTGCCAGTGCCCGCATTTATCCCATTGCCCGCGGCATTGTCAAGTCCTTCCCCGATGATGCGCCTGCCTATCGCCGCCTTGCGGTGGATGGCATCCGTAAGTGCATGAACGACAGCCATTATATTGATGAGCTGGAGCATGTGTTTGTGGAGATGAGCTGCTGCGAGCATGGCTGCATCAACGGTCCCTGCTCCATGCAGAAGTTCGATTCTGCTGTCATGGCGGATAATATCGTGCGTGACTATGCTGCCTCTGCCGCAGAGAGCGGTGTGGATCACGAGGGAGTGGAGATGCGTCACCGCTTCCCCAAACTCAAGGAAAAGGGCTGCGAGCCCCCCGAAAAGGAACTGAAGGCGATCCTTTCCAAGACCGGAAAGCTCAAACCCGAGGATGAGCTGAACTGCGGTGCCTGCGGCTATGCCACCTGCCGGGAAAAGGCGTGGGCGGTGTATAACGGCTATGCGGATGTGGAGATGTGCATCCCCTATATGCGCCGCAAGGCAGAGTCCGTTTCGCAGGAGATCATGCAGCGCATGCCCAACGGTGTGGTGGTGATCAACGGGCAGTTCCAGATCGAGGAGATCAATCAGGTGGCATCCCGCCTGCTTGGTATCGACTACTATGACTATAAGGGCAAAAACTTCTTCGATTATTCCGACATCGTGGAGTTCGTGGAGGTGCTGGAGACCGGTGAAAACATCTTCAATCGCCGCGTCAAGGTGAAGAACACGGGCAAGTACGTGGAGATCTCCATCATCAACATGAAGGATCATAACCGTGTGCTGGGTATGATGAAGGACGTGACGGAGGAGGAGAAGTACAATGAAAAGCTCCGCGCGGTGCGGGAGCAGACCTTCGAGGTGACGGATCGTGTCGTCAAGAATCAGATGAAGATCGCGCAGGAGATCGCATCCCTCCTCGGCGAAACCACGGCGGAGACCAAGGTGGCACTGCTGAAGCTGAAGGACATTCTGCAGAGCGAGCAGTAAGGGGGCGGCTATGGGTTATTTTATTGACTGCGGCTGTGCCACCATGAATAAGCACGGCGAGGAGCTCTGCGGCGACCGCGTGCAGGTGATCTCCATCGGTGAGGATCGCGTACTTGTCCTTGCCGACGGCATGGGCAGCGGCGTGAAGGCGAACATTCTCTCCACCATGACCAGTCGAATTTTGACCACCATGATCGCGGAGGGTGCCAACATCGAGGAATGCGTTCGCACCATCATGGAGGCGCTGCCTGTCTGCCGTGAGCGGGGCATGAACTACTGCACCTTTACCATTGTCTATATCCGTCCCACGGGTACGGGCATCATCTATGAATACGACAATCCCAGCGTCATCCTCTGGAAAGGCGGCAAATGCTGCGACCCCGAGAGTACGCAGATACAGATCGAGGGCAAGACGCTGAACCGCTCGGAGTTTCGCCTGCGCAGCGGCGATGCCATCGTGGTCATGAGCGACGGTGTTCTGTTTGCAGGTCCCAACGAGGTGATGAACTACGACTGGCAGCGCCCCCAGATCATGCAGTATCTCGAGCGCAGCATTCGCCCCGGTATGAGCGCCATGGCGCTGTCGGCGCTGCTGGCAGGTGCGTGCATGGATCTTTACTGCGGTGTGCCGGGGGATGATACGACGGTGGCGGTGGTGTCGCTGAAGCGTCCCCACGCCGTGTCAGTGCTGATCGGTCCCCCTGTGGACAGAAACCGCGAGATGGAGCACGTGCATCACTTCATGGAAGAGGGCGACAGCCATATCGTCTGCGGTGGTACGACCTCGGAGCTGGTGGCGACGTATCTCGACAAGGAACTGGTGCTGCAGCCCACCACAGGCTTCCGCACTGTGCCGCCCTATTCCACTTTGGAGGGTATCGAGCTGGTAACGGAGGGTGCACTGACCATCGACTATGTGGTGAAGCTGGCACAGCGTCACCTCGACCCCTGGGCGCTGGGACTCAAGCGCTATAACGGCAACAACGGCGCGGAGAAAATGGCGGAGCTGCTGTTTGAAAAAGCGACAGATATCACCATGTTCATCGGTAAGACTGTGAACAATGCCCATGCGGGCACGGTGGCAGACTCCGGCAGAAAGCGCAAGAATGTGGAAAAACTCTGCCAGCTGCTGCGTGATATGGGGAAAAACGTGGTGGAAATCTATCATTAAAGCAAAAAAATCGGGCGCAAGCCCGATTTTTTGTTATTCTGCTGTGGGGGTGATGGAAGGGTGGGAATGATAAATCTCCCGAAGATTATGACTGATGTCTACCACCGTGGAGAGGGCGGCAACGCGATCCTGCTGCTGGTGCTTCACAAAGGAGCGGTAAGAACCCTGGATCATATAGCTGAGCAGGACTTCCACATAGAGATTGTCCTTCAGCTCGGGGTTCTCCGCAAGCAGACGTGCCTTCATCACGCTTTCGATCTTATCGGGCAGAATGGATTCCCGCACACCGGAAAAAACGGTCTCGATGGCTTCCGTGTAGAGCTTTGGCAAGGCAAGAAGATTGCGCACAAAGGAAGCGGGATCACGCAGTGCGTCCTCGTTGCATTCGAGTGTCTGAAGGGCTTCCTCCAGAATTTCGTTCTCGATCTGGTCGGAAAGGTCGTAAATATCCCGATAATGCAGATAAAAGGTTGCCTTGTTGATCTCAGCCAGTTCCGCCAGCTCCTTGACGGAGATCTTTTCCAGTCCCTTTTTGGCGCGCAGGGTCATAAAGGCGCGCTTGATGCTGGCGCGGGTTCGTTTGGTTCTCAGATCGCTCATGGCAGTTCCTCCTGTGAAAGTGCGATGCGCAATGGCGACTGCATGGGGATATATTGCACATACGACTTGAATTATATAAGCAATTATAGATGGAAAAACAACGGATGTCAACGAAATGTAAAAGGGATACTCTCTGCTTGCTCTGCAGAGGGGATGGTGATACAATCGAACCACAGAAAACAACACAAAGCGACAGGAGGAGACAAGGTATGATTCATTATGTAGATCGCGTGGGCAGCAACTGCATCAAGTGGGATGGACAGGAGATGTCTTTTGGCGAAAACGGGCTGCTGGGTATGTGGGTGGCAGATATGGACTTTGAAGTGCCTGCAAGTGTGAAAGAGGCGCTGAGAAAGTATGTGGACTTTGGCGTGTACGGTTACTCTGCTCCTGCGGAGGGGTATTATGAAGCTTTCATTGACTGGGAGCGAGAGCATCACGGTTACGAAGTAAAGAAAGAATGGATGCGCTATGCCCCTGCTGTGGTGCCCGCATTCAACTGGTGGGTGCGTCTGAGCACTTGCCCCGGCGATGCTGTCATGGTGCTGATGCCTGTGTACTATCCCTTCCACCACGCGGTGAAGAACAATGGACGCAGACTGGTTGCCTGCGAACTTTGCTGTGAGAATGGCAGATACGGCGTGGATTTCGAGAAGTTTGAAAAGACCATTGTGGAGGAGCAGGTCAAGGCGTTCATCCTCTGCTCGCCCCACAATCCTGTCGGTCGCGTGTGGAAGCGGGAGGAACTTGCCCGTATGCTGGAGATCTGCCGCAGGCACGGTGTGTTCGTTATCTCCGATGAGATCCACCACGATCTGGAGTTTAACGGCAGCAAGCACATCCCCAGCGCTACCGTGGGCGAGTACGACGATATGCTGGTGACGATCACCGCCCCCAGCAAGACCTTCAATCTGGCAGGTTTGAAGAACGCCATCGTCATCATTCCCGATGAAGAGCTGAGAAAGAAATTCGAAGCATTTACCACAAATATCGCTGTGACCGGCGGCAACACGGCGGGCTATCTGGCGGCAGAGGCGGCGTATCGCGGCGGCGGAGCGTGGCTCGAAGAGGTAAAGGACATCATCTGGGGCAATTACCTTTATGCAGCGGAGACGCTCAAGAGTGCTCTGCCCGAGGTGAAGGTTTCTCCGCTGGAGGGCACTTATCTCATGTGGGTCAACTTCGGCGCATATCTCAAGGCGGAGGAAATGGAGGAATTCTTCCAGAAGAAGTGCCGCATCGCCATCGACTACGGCAGCTGGTTCGGCGGGGAAGCGGAGAGCTGCATCCGTATCAACCTTGCGACCTCCCGTGAGAATGTGGTGGAATGTGTCAGCCGCATCGTCCGAGAACTGAAGAAGTAAGAAAAATCAGGAGAAAGGGACAGCCTTTCTCCTGATTTTTTGCATTTGCCGCGATTAGCGGAAAAGATTTTCAATCATTTTTGCCCGCGGCGTGTACGTGGGCGAACATACTTCTTTCTCTACGAACGTGCAAGCGAAGCTTGTGCGCTGCGGCAGGGGGTAGATTTTAACGGATACCGTAATGCTCAATGATGTAATCCATGTCCTTGTCGCCGCGACCGGAGAGATTGATCAGCACCGAGCCTCTGCCCATTTCCTTGGCAAGCTTCATACCGTAAGCAACGGCGTGGGCGCTCTCGATGGCGGGGATGATGCCCTCCATGCGGGCAAGCTCAAAGAAGGCGTCGATGGTCTCCTCGTCGGTGATCACATCATACTTGACGCGACCGCAGTCGTGGAGGAAGGCGTGCTCGGGACCGGAGGAGGGATAGTCAAGACCGGAAGCGACGGAGTACACGGGGGCGGGATCGCCGTTCTCATCCTTCAGCATGATGCTGTTGAAGCCGTGCATGATGCCCTCTTCGCCGTACTTGAGGCTGGCGGCGTGATCGCCGAGAGCAGGACCTCTGCCGAGGGGCTCAATGCCGTAGATCTCCACGGGATCGTTCAGGAAGCCGGAGAACATACCCATGGCGTTGGAACCGCCGCCCACGCAGGCAACCACAGCGTCGGGGAGCTCGCCCGTCATTTCAAGGAACTGCTCTCTTGCTTCGATGCCCACGACCTTCTGGAACTCGCGCACCATCATGGGGAAGGGGTGGGGACCCAGCACCGAGCCGATGCAGTAAATGGCATCCTTATATTCATGGCAGTAGGCGGCAAAGGCGGCGTCCACTGCTTCCTTCAAAGTCTGCAGACCTTCGGTCACCTCAATCACATTGGCACCGAGGATCTTCATTCTTGCCACGTTGGGTGCCTGCTTCTTAATGTCCACTGCACCCATGTAGATGTCGCACTCCAGACCGCAGTAAGCGGCGGCAGTGGCAAGGGCAACGCCGTGCTGACCTGCGCCTGTTTCCGCAATGACCTTTTTCTTGCCCATGTACTTCGCAAGCAGTGCCTCGCCCATGCAGTGATTGAGCTTGTGGGCACCGGTGTGGTTCAGATCCTCACGCTTGACATAGAGCTGCGCACCGCCGAGCTTGTTGGACAGTCGCTCCAGGTGGGAAATGGGGGTGGGACGACCCTGAAACTCCTTGCGGATGCGGCGCAGCTCGCTGATGAACTTGCGGGACTTACAGATGGTGCGGTAAGCATCGTTGATCTCTTCCATGGCGGTCTGCAGCTCGGGGCTGACAAAAGAGCCGCCGTACTTGCCAAAATAGCCGTTGGCATCGGGATAGTTCTTGAAATAGGTCTCGAAATCAATGTTGTTGTATGTCATGGTAGTATCCTCCTGGTCAATTCGTGTTTTTGTGTATGCGGTGATGCTGTTTTGCCCTGCGTCACCATCGTCTGTTCAGCTGCATCGCCTGGCTCCTTTCCGAAAAAAGAAAAACTCCTTTGAGTGTCTATCAAAGGAGTAAACAAAAAACGCCCTCGACAGAACTGCTTTGTTCCATCAAGGACGAATAGAAAGCTATCCGCGGTGCCACCTTGCTTCACGGTCTGAGCCGTGCTCTTTGCGGGATACCAGCATATCCCCGGCAAATGACGTCTGCCTGCAACGTCGCAGAATACTCTGAGAAAATTCCCGTTTCCCTGCGCCCTCAGCGGTCCATTTGACAACTTGTTTCTTGCCTGATTCTCAGCATCGCAGGCTCTCTGTAAAGGCATCATTGCCGTTATCTCCGCTTCAACGGTTTGAAATATTCATTTTTTAGCATTATGCTACCACTTTATGCTCTTGTCAAGAGCTTTGTTCCGAAAAAAGGGGCGCGGTCAGAAAAGACCGTGCCCCCTGGTGCTTATTCGCTTTTCAGCCGCTCTGTCAGTGTGGCAACGCAGCGGTTGATGGTGAGCCCCTGTTCGTAGAACTTGCGTTCATAGTCCGTCATAACACCGCAGGGACCGTTGGCGTGGAGATCACGGGTGACCTCGGAGAGGGTGAAGCCGAACTGCGGGATCTCCTCAAGGGAGAACTCAAAAAGGTCGTTGTTGTCCGTCTTGATGTGCAGCGCACCGCCGAGAGGCAGCACCTTGTGGTAGAGCTTGAGAAAATTACCGTGGGTGAGGCGGCGCTTGGCGTGGCGCAGACCCGGCCACGGGTCGGAGAAGTTGAGGTAGATGCGATCCACTTCGTCGGGGGCAAAGATGTCGGGCAGCTTTTCCGCGTCAATGCCGAGGAAAAACACGTTGGTGAGATTCTCTGCCTGCGCCCGCTCCATGGCGATGACCATGGCATCGAGGACTTTTTCCACCGCAAGGAAAAGCACATCGGGGTTTGCCTTCGCCGTGTCCACAGTGAAGCGACCCTTGCCGCAGCCGATCTCCAGATGGATCTCCTTTGCCTCGGGCATGAGACTGCGCCAGTTGCCCCGCATGGACAGAGGGTCCCTGATCCAGATGGCTTCGCAGCGCTCCATTCTGCTTTCGCGGTTCTTTTTCTTTCTCATTCGCATGGGATCGTCCTCCGTTGCATTGGGCTTTCAAATTTGCCTGCCCATTGTACCACGCTTTTTCCCGCCTGTAAACGGGAACTCACTTTTTGCCGAGCAATCTGCGGATGCCGCGCAGCGGCTTACCGTTCAGCACATCCACCAGTCCCTCCACCTGCGTGGGGGAGAGGATGCGGGACATACTGATCACGCGCAGGGGATATTCCATCAGACCCATCTGCAGCATTTTGTCCGTGTCGTCCTCCTGCCCTGCGATGCCGCCGCCCGCCGCCTTCTTGATGATGCGCAGCACCAGTGCGCCGAGAGCCGTTGCGTCCAGCTCACCCACAAGGCTGTTGTGAGTGAAGGGGAGGGGAGAGCGCTGCAGCAGGGGAACATCGCCATCAAAAAGGGCGCGGAAATCCTCGAAGGGAACGTCCCACACACCTTCTGCGGGCAGCTGCTGATAGCTTTGGGGAATGGGCGTGGCTTCGATCGGTTCGCCCTCTGCCGTCACCGTGAAGCGGAAGAGAATGTCGCGGGAGGAGGTTGCAAGGAGCAGCTCGTATGCGCCGCTCTCCACCACCCACGCCGTTTGCTTGACATCGTAGAAGGAGAATGCCCGCTCATCGAGGGAAATGGAAACGCTTGCACTTTTTCCGGGGGCGAGGTGGACTTTTTCAAAGCCCTTCAGCTCCTTTTCAGCCCGCATGACCGCAGAGCCTGCTTTCCGCACATAGAGCTGCAGCACCTCCGCACCCGCGCAGCTGCCCGTGTTCTCCACCGTGGCGGAGACGGTGATGCTGCCGCCCCTTGTGAGATGGGCAGAGGAAACTGCGGCATCTGAAACGCGGAAGCTTGTGTAGGACAGACCATAGCCGAAGGGATAGGCGCAGGGGCGCTTCGCCGTGTCGAACCAGCGATAGCCCACAAAGAGGGATTCCCGATACTCCGTGTTGGTGACATCGTTTGCAAAGTGGAGATGAGAGGACACATCTGCCTCCCGCAGCGCCCAAGTCTCCGCAAGCTTACCCATGGGGGAGCAGCTGCCGCTGATGAGGTCGGCACAGGCAGCGCCCACCGCTTCGCCGCCGAGATACATCAGCAATATGCCTTTGACCTTGTTTTGCCAGATAAGCTCCACGGGGGAGCCGCAGAGCAGCACCACGACGGTGTTGGAATTGGCTGCCGCCACAGTTTCAATCAGTGCTACATGGCTTTCGGGCATTGCCATGGTGTCGCGGTCATAGCCCTCGCTCTCCCATGCATCGGGAAGCCCTGCAAAGACAACGGCATAGTCGCAGCCCTTTGCTGCCGCTGCCGCCTGTTCGGGGGCTTCTTCGGCATTTTCTACGAAAACCGTTTCATAGCCGGCTTCCTGCAATTTGTCGAGGGGGGTGTCCACGCAGATGGGGTTGATGCGGCTGCTGCCTGCGCCCTGATAGCGGGGGACTACGGCGAAGCTGCCGAGCACAGCGATTTTTGCACGCTTGGGCAGAGGAAGGATGCTGTCATCGTTTTTCAAGAGAACCGCGCTCTCGCGGGCGATTTTCCGCGCAAGGGCGTGATGTTCGCGGCTGCCTTTACCGGAGTCTTTTTTGCCCCGCAGCATCAGCGTCAGTACCCGCAGCGCGGCACGGTCCAGCGTTTCCTGCGGCAGCGTCCCGTTCGTTACCGCTGCAAGGATCTCTTCGTCGTGTTCCTTTCCCACAAAGGGCATTTCCAGATCCACACCTGCGCGAAGTGCCGCCAAGCGCTTGTCGATCGCGCCCCAGTCGGTCATCACAAGACCCTCAAAGCCCCATTCCTTGCGGAGGATCTCCGTCATCAGACGGTGACTTTCGTTCGCCATGCCGCCGCCCAGCTGATTATACGAGGACATGACGCACCATGGCTTTGCCTGCTTCACCGCCCGCTCAAAGGCGCTGAGATACAGCTCCCGCAATGCCCGTTCATCCACCACGGAGTTGTTGATAAAGCGGGCGCGCTCCTGATTGTTGGCAGCAAAGTGTTTCAGGCAAGCGCCGACCCCTTGGCTCTGGATGCCCTCGATCCAGGCTGCTGCCATCTCGCCGGAGAGATAGGGGTCCTCGCTGAAATATTCAAAATTTCTGCCGCAGAGGGGATTGCGCTTGCAATTTGCGCCGGGACCCAGCACCACAGAAATGCCCATGGCATTCGCTTCTTCGCCGATGGCAGCGCCAAGCTGACGGAGGAGACTGCGGTCAAAGGAGGATGCGGTGGCGCTGGCAGTGGGGAAGCAGGTGGCAGGCTCGCTGCCGTTGATGCCGAGGTGATCGCTGTCCCCCAGCTGGGCGCGAAGCCCGTGAGGACCGTCCGACAGCATGATGGCGGAGGCACCGTGATGGCTCAAATCCTTGGTGTGCCAGAAATCCGCGCCGCTGCAAAGACGGGCTTTTTCCTCGTTGGTGAGATGGGAGAGGATTTCCTCTGCCTGTTGTCTGATGTGGTTCATGCCTCCATTCTCCTTCCTGTTTTAACCGTGCTTTGGCAGTGTGCCTGTATGTATTCCACCAGTTTTTTCAGCGCCGGGGTGCTGCCTCCGCTGCCGGGAAAGGCAATGCCGAGAGTGCGGTGATAGGGGGGCTGCAGGGGGCGCAGTGCCAGTCCATCGGGCATGTGACTGAGTACCAGCTCCGGTGCCAGTGTTACGCCAAGGTTCTTTGCCACCATGGACTGAATGACATCGTCGCCGCGGACACGGAAGCGGATGTTTGGCGTGAGCTGCTCACCGTCAAGGACACGGTTCGCGTCCTCGTCAGAGCCGAAGTACTGCATGATGAAGGGGTACTTCACCAGTTCCGCGGGGCGCACGGTCTGCTCTGCCGTGAGGGGATGCTGCTCCGGCAGCACGGCGTAGATGGGATCGTCGAAGAGGGGGAGAAAGCGGAAATCCTCCGGCACGGGGAGACTCATCAGCGCAAGATCCACCTGCCCCTCGCGAAGCCAGCGGGTGAGTTCGCCGTGCTCGCCCACATACAGCTGCAGTCCGATGCCGGGATAGCGCTCAGTGAATGCCGCCACCACCGCGGGGAGAATGTGGACGGAAAGGGAAGCGAAGCAGCCGATGCGGATATTGCCCACGTCAAGCCCGCGGATGCGCTGCACCGTTTCCTGCAAGCCGTCCTCGCCGCCTGTGATCTGCCGCAGAAACGGAAGCAGTTCCCGGCACTCGGGGGTGGGAGTGACACCGGATTTGCCGCGGCTGAGCAGAGGAAAGCCAAATTCCTCCTCCAGCGACAAAATCATGTGGCTGATACCCGGCTGGGTATAGTGCAGCTTTTCTGCCGCACGGGTCAGGCTGCCGCACTCCACTGCTTCCAGCAACGCACGGTATTTTTTGAGACTCACCGAATCATCTCCATTCAAAAGTTGAATGCCTGATATTCAAAACATTCAGTATTCTTATATTGTTAAATAATATACAATAAGAAATAGACAAAGACAAGTGCTTTTTTGCAATAGTTTTCGTGATTTTATCAAAATTGAGGAGGTGCCCATTGAAAACCGCAGTGGTCACCAATATCCAGCGATACTCCACCCATGACGGTGACGGCGTTCGTACCACGATTTTTTTCAAGGGCTGTCCGCTATCCTGCCGCTGGTGCCACAACCCGGAAAGTCAGGATTTCCGCAAGGAACTCTTTTTCTATGACAATAAATGTAAAAATTGCGGCGGCTGCATTCCCCGTTGTCCCTCGGGCGCGAATGTGCTGGAAGAGGGCAAGCTCTGCTTTGACCGCAGCAAATGCACTGGCTGCGGCAACTGCACCGACTGGTGCATTTACGAGGCGAGAGAGCTGGCAGGTAAGGACTACACCGCAGAACAGCTCGTAAAAGAGGCGAAGAAGGACCGTATTTTCTACGAGCAGTCCGGCGGTGGCGTGACCCTCTCCGGCGGCGAGGTGATGAGTCAGGATATCGAGATCCTCGAACCCCTCTGCCGTGGTCTGCATCGGGAAGGTCTCAGTGTTTTTATCGACACCTGCGGCTTTGCTCCCTATGAAAAATACGAGAAGATCCTGCCCTATGTAGATACCTTCCTCTATGACATCAAGGCGATGGACAGCGCCGTGCACAAGGAATGGACGGGGGTGGACAATGCTCTCATTCTGGAGAATCTCAAAAAGCTCAGCGCCGCGGGCGCGAACATTTACATTCGGATCCCCACCATCGGCGGCGTGAATGCCAACGAGGGGTTCATGCAGCAGGTCATTGCCTTCCTCACGGAGAACAATATTCATCCCGCGCAGGTGAATCTGCTGCCCTATCATAATTACGGAAGAAACAAGTATGCAAGCCTTGCAAAAGAGTACGACGATGCCTCCATGCAGGTGCCGTCGGATGAGCAGATGGAACAGTTCAAGAATATGTTTATCAACAGTGGATTTACCAAAACCAATATAGGAGGATAACGACCATGGAAGAAGTCAAGAACGCCTGCGCCTGCGACGCGAAGATCGAGAATGACAGCGATCGCGGCATGAATGCCCGCATCAAAATGCTGAGAAAGATCAGCCATACCACCGAACCCCACATCGACCTCGAGCGTGCCCAGATCGAAACCGAAGTGTACAAGAAGTATGAAGGCTCTGTGTCTCTGCCTGTGCTCAGATCCATGGTGCTGAAGGAGTATTTCTCCCGCAAGACCCTCTATTTCGGCGACGGTGAGCTGATCCTCGGCGAAAAGGGCCGCGATCCCCAGTGCTCTCCCACCTTCCCCGAGCTCTGCTGCCATACCCTCGAGGATATGCGCAACATGGATGCCCGCAGCCTTGTGTACTTCCGTGTCCGTGAGGAGGACTATAAGATCCAGGAAGAGGAGATCATTCCCTACTGGAAGGATCGTGCCGTCCGCGAGAAAATCATTGCCCACATGACCCCCGAGTGGAAGCAGGCTTACGCTGCCGGTATGTTCACTGAGTTCATGGAGCAGCGTGGTCCCGGTCATACCGCAGGCGGCGGTCAGATCTTCACCACCGGCTACAACGAGTACAAGGCACAGATCAAGGAAGCCATGGACAAGCTGGATTATCTGAAGGATCCCGAGGCTTATGATAAGCTGGAAGAGCTGAAGGCCATGGATATCGCCTGCGATGCCGTCATCATCCTTGGTGAGCGCTATCACAAGCTCTGCGTTGAGAAGGCTGCCGCTGAGACCGATCCTGTCCGCAAGGCTGAGCTGGAGCAGATGGCAAAGAACCTGGAGGTCATCCCCGCAAACAAGCCCCAGACCTACTGGCAGGCAATTCAGCAGTACTGGTTCACCCACCTTGCCGTTACCACCGAGCTGAACCCCTGGGATGCTCTGACTCCCGGTCGTCTCGATCAGCACCTCTATCCCTACTATAAGGTAGACGTGGAAAACGGTATTCTCGACGACTACAAGGCACTGGAGCTGCTGGAGTGCCTCTGGGTCAAGTTCTACAACCAGCCCGCACCCGTGAAGGTGGGCATCACCCTCAAGGAAAGCTCCACCTATACCGACTTTGCCAACATCAATACCGGCGGCGTGGATGCCGAGGGTCACGATGCAGTCAACCCCGTCTCCTACCTCATCCTCGACTGCATGGACGAGATGAAGCAGGTGCAGCCCAACTCCAATGTCCAGATTTCCCGCAAGAACCCCGATAAGTTCCTGCTGCGTGCCTGCGAAGTGGCTCGCAAGGGCTGGGGTCAGCCCGCGTTCTACAACTCCGACGAGATCGTGCAGGAGCTGCTCAACGCCGGCAAGTCCCTTGCCGATGCCCGCATGGGCGGATCTTCCGGCTGCGTGGAGACCGGCGCATGGGGTAATGAGGCATACATCCTCACCGGTTACTTCAACATTCCCAAGGTGCTGCAGCTGACGCTCTACAACGGCGTTGACCAGCTCACCGGCGAGCAGTTGGGTCTCGCCCTCGGCAATGCAGAGGATTACAAGACCTATGATGAGCTCTTTGCTGCCTTCAAGAAGCAGCTGGAATACTTCGTGGACATCAAGATCCGCGGCAACAACATGATCGAGCAGATCTATGCCAAGGAAATGCCCGCTCCCTGCCTGTCTGTCGTCACCAACGACTGTATCAGCAAGGGCAAGGACTATAACGCCGGCGGTTCCCGCTACAACACCCGCTACATTCAGGGCGTTGGTATCGGTACTGTCACCGACAGCCTCACTGCCATCAAGTACAATGTCTACGACAACAAGAAGATCACCATGGCAGAGCTGATCAAGGCAATGGACGGCAACTTCGAGAACGATCCTCAGATCTATCACCTCGTCCACGACAAGACCCCCAAGTTCGGTAACGACGATGATTATGCCGATGACATCATGAAGACCGTGTTCGAGCTCTATCGTGACACCATCGACGGTCGTCCTACCATGTGCGGCGGTCAGTATCATGTGGATATGCTGCCCACCACCTGCCACGTCTACTTCGGTGACGTGCTGGGCGCTACCCCCAACGGTCGTCTTGCACACAAGCCCCTCAGCGAGGGTATCTCCCCCGAAAAGGGCGCAGACACCAACGGTCCCACCGCTGTCATCAAGTCCATGGCGAAGATGGACCACTGCTCCACCGGCGGTACGCTGCTGAACCAGAAGTTCACCCCTAAGGCACTTGCCGGTGAGACGGGTCTGAAGAACCTTGGCGCACTGATCCGCTCCTACTTCGCAATGGACGGCCACCACATTCAGTTCAACGTCATCGACCGTCAGACTCTGCTGGATGCACAGGCTCATCCCGAGGAGTATAAGGATCTGATCGTCCGCGTGGCAGGCTATTCCGACTACTTCCGCAACCTCGACAAGGCGCTGCAGGACGAGATCATCTATCGTACTGAACAGTCCTTTGATTAATCGACTGATCGCATGACGCTCTGCTGCGCGCCATCCGTTTGGATGGCGCGCAGCTTGATAAAAGATAAACTTTTCCACCCTGTAGACATGGCGGGGGAAGGAGGAGTACAATGGACTTGCCGCAGTGGCGGCAAGGATGAGTTTGAAGGAGGACATTTCCTATGAAAATTGGTTTTCTCGGCGCCGGCGCAATGGGCGGCGCGATTCTCAGCGGTGCAGTCAATGCAGGCGTGCTGAAGGCGGAGGATGTGTACGTCTCCGATTTTTCTCAGGCAATCAAGGATAAGTATGCGGCTCTTGGCTGCAACATCTGCGCAAATAACGAAGAACTGGGCGAGAAGAGCGACATCGTGGTTCTCGCTGTGAAGCCCCAGTACGCAGCACCTGCTCTCGCAGAGCTGAAGAAGAGCGTGGACGGCAAGGCTGTCATCTCTATCATGGCAGGCGCTACTGTGGAGCGTATTCGCAACATGATCGACGGCAGCATTCGCGTGCTGCGCGTCATGCCCAACACCCCCGCCCTCGTCAATGCCGGAGCCTTTGCCTGCTGCAACGAGACCGATCTGAATGCTGAGGAAAAGGCATTTGCCGAAAATCTCTTCAGCGCCATCGGCATCGTGGAGTGGATGAGCGAGAAGCTCATCGACACCGCCTGCGGTCTTTCCGGCAGTGGTCCCGCTTTCGTGGCGCTGTTCATCGAAGCTCTCGCTGACGGCGGTGTGCTGGAGGGTCTGCCCCGTGCCACCGCTTACCGTCTTGCCGCACAGACTGTCATGGGTACTGCCAAGATGGTTATGGAGACCGGTATGCATCCCGGTCAGCTGAAGGACATGGTGTCCTCTCCCGGCGGCACCACCATCACCGGCTGCCAGGTGCTGGAGGAGAAGGGCTTCCGTGCTGCTGCCATTGACGCAGTGCAGGCTGCCACCAAGAAGTCCCGCGCACTCTAAGACTCTTGCGAAAAAACCAAGAGACCGCCTGCGGGCGGTCTCTTTTTATGCGGCTATTTAGAAAAAACTCTAAATAGCTCTTGACGGAGCAGGTGAACTGTGGTACTATCTGTTTAGAAAAACTTCTAAATTGAAAAAATTCTAAATAGATAAGGGGGAACGAAATGAGTTTTGCGGATACCTTCAAAGCCATGTCCGATCCGGTGCGGCGGGAGATCTTGATGCTGCTGCGCAGTGGGCGGATGTCGGCAGGGGAGATCGGCAGTCATTTTGAGATGACAGGTGCGACGATCTCCTATCATCTGAACATTCTGAAAAAAGCGGAACTGGTTTTTGAGAGCCGGGAGAAGAACTTCATTTACTATGATCTCAACACCTCTGTTGTGGAGGAACTGATGCTTTGGCTCTCTGAACTGAAAGGAGGAAACAATCATGTTGAAGAAGTATAAGAGAACGGTGATCATCACTACTTTGGTGGCTCTGCTGCCCGTGGTGGCAGGCTTGCTGCTGTGGAATCAGCTGCCGGAGAGCATTGCTACCCATTTCGGCACAAACGGCGAGCCCGATGGCTGGAGCAGCCGCGGCTTCGCTGTGTTTGGTCTGCCGGCTTTCATTGCCGCTGTGAATGTACTCTGTGCGGTTGCTACCTCGGCTGATCCCAAAAAGCAGAACATTCAGCCGAAGATCTTCAAGCTGATCCTTTGGATCTGCCCCATGGTCTCCCTCATCTGCTGCGGCGGTGTCTACGCTTACGCATTGGGACTCCCTGTTTCCATGGAAAAGCTCTGCATGATTTTCGTGGGAGTGGTGTTTATCATCATCGGCAATTATCTGCCCAAGTGCCGTCAGAGCTATACCGTCGGCATCAAGCTTCCCTGGACCCTTGCCAGTGAAGAAAACTGGAACCGCACCCACCGCATGGCAGGCGGTCTCTGGATGGCAGGCGGCGCAGTGCTGACACTGATGTCCCTGCTGGGTCAGATTTCTGTTTTCATCTTTTTGCCGGTGGTGCTGGTGATGACATTGGTGCCTACGGTCTATTCCTACCTGCTGTTCCGCAAACTCGGTGCATGAGGAAAGAGGCGTATGATAATGGATGTCAATGCCTTGTTTGAGGAGCTTTCGACACTCGAACAGGTGGAAGCCATTGCCCTTGGCGGGTCGAGAGCCACCGGAAGAGCGGACGCAACTTCGGACTACGATGTATATGTCTATCTGACGGATCCTGTCCCTGAGGAGGAACGCCGCCGCATCCTTACAAAATACTGCCGATACATGGAAATCGGCAACCGTTTTTGGGAGCTTGAGGATGATGTGACTCTCGCGGATGGGATCGATATGGATATCATCTATCGGAACATGGAAGACTTTGCGGGAAATGTTTCTTCCGTTGTGGATGCGGGCAATGCGTGCGGCGGCTATACTACCTGTATGTGGCACAATCTGATCAGCTCCCGCATCATATATGACCGTGAGGGAAAGCTCGGGAAGCTGCAGGAGAAATACCGTGTGCCCTATCCCGCACAGCTGAAGAAAAACATCATCGAGAAAAACCGTAAGCTGCTCAACGGTATGTTGCCGTCCTTTGACAAGCAGATTGAAAAGGCGGAGAAGCGGCGGGACTTTGTTAGTGTAAACCATCGCGTCACAGAGTTCCTCGCAAGCTACTTCGATATTCTCTTTGCGCTCAATGGGATGACCCACCCGGGAGAAAAACGGATGCAGAGCATCTGCGCAGCGGAGTGCAAAACCCTTCCGGAAAGCTTTGAACAGAACTTCGAGCGGCTTTTCGATGGGATGTACCGGGAAAGTATTTCGGCTGTGATCGCGGACATGGTCGCAGAGCTCGATAAGCTCATCAAATGATCAAAACAGGTCGTGTGGAGATACACGACCTGTTTTTGCGTCTGTTTGCTCCTTTTTCCGCATAGGATGGGACAGAAACGGGGAGGTGTCCGGGATGCGGGAATATCGAACAGAGTACGGGAAGGGAACTGTACCCATGAGCCGACGGGAAAAACGGATGCTGCTGCGCCTTGTGGCTTCGGCGGCAGTGCTGCTGTGCGCCGTGGGGGTGAAGCTGACGGCGCCCGAGACGCTGCAGCGCTGGCAGGTGCGTTTTGAGCGGGCGATCCATGCGGAGATGGATGTGCAGGAGGTGTTTGCGGCGGTAGGCAGGGCAGTCTCGGGGGAGAGCGATCAGCCGTGGCAGGAGGTGTATCAGGCGGTGTTCTCGCCGAGGGAGGAAAGCACTGTGGTTTCCTCCGCGGGAGAGCCGCAGGAGGAAAGGGCTGTCCTTACGGCGGGCAGGTCGGAGGAGACCAATGTCTCCATGACGCAGCAGGTGCTGGGCTTTGCCTTTGCGCCGCCTGTGGAGGGGGTGCTGACTTCCCCTTTCGGGCGGCGGGAGAGCCCTGTTGATGGCGATGGAGAGTTTCACTACGGTTTGGACCTTGCAGCGGCAGAGGGAACGGAGATCTGCGCCTTTGCAGGCGGCACGGTGCGGGCGGTGGGGGACAGCAGCAGTCTCGGACATTATCTCATCCTTGACCATGCCGGGGGCTATTCCACCCTCTACGCCCATTGCAGCCGCGTCATAGCTGCGGCGGGAAATGCCGTTACTCTGGGCGAGCCCATTGCCGAGGTGGGGCAGAGCGGTAACGCCACAGGTCCTCATCTTCATTTTGAACTCTATCGGGGCAGTACCTATCTCAACCCCGTTTACTATCTATGAGGGGGCGGCGGGTTTTGCGGCTGCTGTCGGAGCTGCATTTTTTCTGTTTGCTGATGACCTTCGGCGTGCTCTGCGGCTGGGAGTGGCTGGCGGCGGCGCTCCTCGCAGCGGTGGTGCATGAGGGCGGTCATCTGCTGACGCTGCATCTGTTTGGCGCGGGGCGCGGAAGGCTCCGTGTGGACGGGGCAGGGCTGAACTGGGAGCGGCGGGGGAAAGTCCTTGGCTACGGCGCGGAGCTGCTGACGATTCTGGCAGGACCTGCCGCCAATGTTCTTGCGGCGCTGCTGCTTGCACACATTGCTGCGGCAAGCAACTGGCAGGGAGGCTATTTTTTCGCGGGAACGCAGCTGGTTCTGGGGGGCTTCAATCTGCTGCCTGTTTTGCCGCTGGATGGGGCACAGGCACTGGAGACCTTTCTCTCGTGGCTGATCGAGCCTGTGACCGCGTGGCGCATCACAGCGGCGGTGAGCCTGCTGACCCTCGGTATGCTCCTCGCATCCTCGCTCTGGTTTCTGGCGCTGACGGGAACGGGCTTTCTGCTGATGGGGGCACTGGGACTGCTCGTGCTGTGCTTGCAGGAAATGGGGCTTGTCAAAAGGGTGGGAAAAGAGTAAAATACCATCATTAAACTGGTGTATTATGCGCAGGAATGCACAAGTATGCCGAGAAACGGGGGGTGGAAGCGAATGACGTTCAGCAGCGTGCTGTTTTTGCACGTGTTTTTTGTGGGACTGCTCGTGTGCTACTTTGCACCCTTTGTGCGGCGAAGAGAGACGAAAAATCTGGTTTTGCTGCTGTTCAGTCTGGCGTTTTACGCCTGCGGTGGTCTTGCCTATTTTCCGCTGATCCTCCTGTCGATCGGTATCAATTACCTGTTCGGGCGGCTGGTGGGCAGCTGTGATGACGGGAAGAGAAAAAAACGCCTGCTGACTGTGGCGGTGACGCTGAATCTGCTGATGCTGTTCTGTTTCAAGTATCTGGGCTTTTTGACGGAGAATCTGCATCTGCTGATCCCGACGCTTCCTGTACTGGAAATCGTGCTGCCCATCGGTATTTCCTTCTATACCTTCCAGGGTCTCAGTTATGTGGTGGATGTCTATCGGGGGGATGCCAGGAGCGAGAAAAGCCTTGTGCGGGTTGCACTGTATATCGCCTTGTTCCCGCAGCTGGTGGCAGGACCTATCGTCCGCTATACCACCGTTGCCCATGAGATCGGCGAGCGCAGCGAGAGCTGGGACGAGGCGTATGCGGGCACGGTTTGCTTCCTTCTCGGCTTTGCGAAAAAAATTCTTCTTGCCAATCCGCTCGGACAGATGGCGGATTCCGCCTTTTCCCAGTCCGGCGACCTGCTGACAACGGGACTTGCATGGCTGGGTGCCATCGCCTATACGGGGCAGATCTACTTTGACTTCTCCGGTTACAGTGATATGGCGATCGGTCTTGGTCGGATATTCGGCTTCCATTTCCTCGAAAACTTCAGCTATCCCTATATCTCCAGAAGCGTGACGGAGTTCTGGCGGCGCTGGCACATTTCCCTCAGCAGCTGGTTCCGTGACTATGTGTATATTCCCCTCGGCGGTAACCGCGGTAATCGTGCTTTTCAGATCCGTAACCTCGCCATCGTCTGGATGCTCACGGGTATCTGGCACGGTGCGGAGTGGACCTTCATTTTCTGGGGCGTTTACTATGCGCTGCTGCTGATCGGTGAGCGCTATTGCTGGGGAAAGACGCTGGAGAAGTGTCCCGCCGTGCTGCGCCATGGCTATGCCCTGGTGCTGGTGATCTTCGGATGGGTCATCTTCCGTGCGCCCACACTGACGGCGGCATGGGACTATGCTGCTGCGATGCTGGGACTTTCCTCCGCGCCCTTCTGGTGCGGACAGGCATCCTACCTCCTGCGGCAGTACTGGGTGGAGCTGCTCTTTGGTGTGCTGTTCTCCATGCCGCTGCTGCCCCGCGTAAAGGAGCGGATCGCGGAAAAGGGCGGCGGACTTTTCCGGGCGGCAGGTGCGGCAACCCCCGTGGTGCTGCTGTTCCTTGCGGGACTTTCCTACATCAGCCTGCTGAGCTCCGGCTTCAATCCCTTCATTTATTTCCAATTCTAAGAAGGGAGAGAAGCTATGACACCGAAAAAATTGCAAAAAGCATTCTTGATCCTGCTGCTGGCATTTCTGTTTCTGACCCCTGTTTTCTCCCTGCTGTGCATGGGAAAAACGGAGGCAGAGGTGCAGTATTACGAGCAGCGAAATCCTGCATCCCTGCCCATGCCAGCAGTATCGACGCTGCTGGATGGCAGCTTCTTCACCGACTTTGAAGCGGCGGTCTCAGACCGCCTTGCCACCCGCACCGCCGCCATCAAGGGCTATTTTTCCATCAATATGGCATTGGGGCGTCCTGCGGTGGATGATTCTATCGTGAATGCGGAAGTGATGCTGGGTAAGAACAGCTATAACCGCTGGGACAATTCCAACCTTTATACCCAGGCAGAGGAGATCGCAGCGGATTATGCGTCCCTCAAGGACTATGTAGAAGAACGCGGCGGCTACTTCTGCTATGTGGGCGTGCCCCTGCAGACCTTCTACTATACCGATCTGTACCCTGACTACATGGAAAACCGCGAGTGGCATCTGACCACCCTGCGCGATGCCTTTGCCACCGCCATGGAGGGGGCAGACGTACCCTTTGTGGAAATGAACGAGATTTTCCGCTCCCGCGAGTGGGAGGAGAAGCTCTATCCCGAGACAGATCATCACTACACGTATTTTGGCGCGTATGTGACGGCGCAGGCGATTGCCGAGCGCATCACGGCGGATACGCAGTGGCAGGTGACCATCCCGGGCAGGGACGAACTCGACTGGCAGGAACTGCCGAACCCCTTCCTCGGCTCCAGCAACCGAAAGCTCTACGGGCTTTGGGACAGCACCGACCGCACGGCGATCGCAAAGCCGAAGCAGGAGATCCCTTTCCGCCGCTTCGACAACGGCACGGAGGTGGCGGCGGAGCTGTTTGATTTGCCTGCGACAGAGACGGAGGATGTGACCTACACCCTCTATATGGGCGGCGATGTGGCAGAGACCAGCATCCGCACGGAGCGGGAGGAACTGCCCGACATTCTGGTGGTGGGCGATTCCTTCACCAACTCTCTTGAAACTTTGTTGTATATGGGCTTTGACGAAATGCGAAGCCTTGATTATCGTCACTATAACGGACTGCCTCTGCGGGAGTATATCGCGCAGTATCAGCCCGATATCGTGATCTGCGTGCGGGACGAATCCACCTATTTTTCCCGCGAATGGAACGGAAGAACCGACTGAGCAACTGCAGAAAAGGAGAACGATTGTGGACAAGCGATTGGAACGAATCCTGCCCCGCGTGCAGAAGCCTGCACGCTATACCGGCGGTGAGTATAACGCTGTGATGAAAAACAGGGATGAGGTGGAGGTGCGCTATGCCTTCTGCTTCCCCGATACCTATGAGATTGGTATGTCCAACCTCGGTATGCGCATTCTCTACGGCATTATGAACGAAATGGAGGGCGTGTGGTGCGAGCGCGTGTTTGCACCCTGGGGCGACATGGAAGAGGAGATGCGCAAAAGCGGTATGCCCCTCTATGCTCTCGAATCCGGTGATCCCATCCGTGATTTTGACATGGTGGGCTTCTCTGTGGGCTACGAGATGGCATTTCCCGCCATGCTGAATATGCTGGATCTGGCAGGTATCCCCCTCAGGACGGAGGAGCGCACTGCCCTCAGCCCCATTGTCTATGCGGGCGGCAGCGCCATGTATAACTGCGAGCCCATTGCGGAGTTCATCGACTTTGCGTCCATCGGCGAGGGCGAGGATTCCACGGTGGAGGTCATTGAGCTTTACCGCCGCGCCAAGCGGGAGGGCTGGGACAAGCCCCGCTTCCTCCGCGAAGTGGCGCAGATCCCCGGCATCTATGTGCCGAGCCTGTACGATGTATCTTATAACGATGACGGCACCGTTGCTGCCATCACGGCAAAGGACGGCGCACCCGCCAAGGTCACCAAACGCATCGTGCAGGACATGAACAAAGCGTATTATCCCGCCAAGACCATCGTCCCCACCACGGAGATCGTGCAGGATCGTGTGTCGCTGGAACTGTTCCGCGGCTGCATCCGTGGCTGCCGTTTCTGTCAGGCGGGCTACATCTATCGCCCTGTCCGCAACCGTGATCCCGAGCTTTGCGCGGAGTATGCCCGTCAGGCTTGCGCCGACTCCGGCTATCAGGAGATGACCCTGTCCTCTCTCTCCTCCAGTGACTATCCGGGTCTGCTGCCCCTCTGCGACGAGCTGGAGCCCTTCTGCGAGGGTCGCCATATCAATATGAACCTGCCCTCTCTTCGTGCGGACAACTTCTCCATGGGTCTGATGCAGCGCCTTGCCAAGGGGCGCAAGACGGGTCTGACCTTCGCACCCGAGGCAGGTACCCAGCGCCTTCGTGACGTGATCAACAAGAACGTGACGGAGGAGGCGCTGATGCAGTCCTGCGCCACCGCCTTTGCGGGCGGCTACAACGCCGTGAAGCTCTACTTCATGCTGGGTCTTCCCACGGAGACGGACGAGGACGTGCTGGGCATTGCGGAGGTTGCCAACCATGTGGTGCACTGCTGGCGTGAAAACGCGGCGAACCACAACCGCGGTCTCCGTGTGACGGTCTCTACCAGCTGGTTCGTGCCGAAGCCCCATACTGCCTTCCAGTGGGAAGCGCAGATCCCCAAGGAGGAGTATGAACGCCGCGTGGAGCTGCTGCGGGGCGCGATGAAGGCAAAGGCTGTGACCTATAACTGGCACGCGCCCGACACCAGCTTCATGGAAGCGGTACTCTCCCGCGGTGACCGCCGTCTTGGCAAGGTGCTGTACCGTGCATGGGAGCTGGGCTCCAAGCTGGATGCATGGGAAGATTATTTCAGCTTGGAACGCTGGATGCAGGCGTTTGCAGACTGCGGTATAGATCCTCATTTCTATGCCAACCGTGAGCGCAGCCGTGACGAGGTTCTGCCTTGGAGTGTCATCGATTGCGGCGTGAGGGAGGACTACCTTTGGAACGAACGTCAGCGTGCGTATGAGGAAACCACCACACCGGACTGCCGCAGTGCCTGCGGTGCGTGCGGTGCCAGCCGGTTGATCGGGAGGAAATGTGATGGCTAAGCTGAGAATGAAATTTATCAAGGAAGAGCAGGCGGCATGGATCTCCCATCTGGATCTCATGCGCACCTTCCAGCGCTGCTTCCTGCGTGCAGGACTGACCGTGAAGCACTCCCAGGGCTTCCATCCCCACCCCCTCATGTCCATTCTGCTCCCCCTGTCCGTTGGGCAGAGCAGCGTGTGTGAGCTGCTGGATTTTGAGACCGTGGAGGATGTGGATACCGAAGCGCTGATCCGCAGCATGAATGAGGGTATGCCCGTGGGCATCCGTGTGCTGGAATGCTATGATGTGACCCGCCCTGTCCGCGAGCTCAAGGTGCTGCACGCCCGCGTGGAGTTTGAGTATGACGGCGGCGTGCCCGCAGATGCGCAGGAAAAGCTCCGTGAGCTTTTCAGCCGCGAGAGCATCATCATCCAGAAGCGCACCAAGCGCAAGGCGATGGCAGATGTGGACATTCGCCCCATGCTGGAGGAGGTGCTGTTCGCGGAGGAAGAGGATAAGCTGATCCTCACTGTCCGCGTGCAGGCGCAGGACCCCGGTCTGAATCCCGCGCTGCTGGCAACTGCGGTGGAAAAGGAACTGCCCGAGCTGAAGCCCGACTTCGTCCGTGTGCGCAGACTGGCGCTGCTGGACGGCGCGGGCGCGGAATTTCGCTGATTTTTTGAAAAAATGGCAAAATATTTGAAAAAATATCTTGCAAAGTGAAACTTGATATGCTATTCTATCATGGCATGAAAAAGGGTGGTCCTCTATCGTGCGCAGACGAAATGTGCGGTTTGCGTAGGAAAAGCGGTATGAACACCTATAATTTAGGAGGAAAAGCAAGATGGATCTGATTAAGATTCTCAACGAGCAGCAGATGAAGGCTGATGCGCCTGTCATCGAAGTCGGTGATACCGTCAAGGTGCACGTGAAGATCAAGGAAGGTAACCGCGAGCGTATTCAGGTGTTCGAGGGTACTGTGATCGCTAAGAAGCACGGCAGTGTTGGTGAGACCTTCACCGTTCGCCGCCTGTCCTACGGCGTCGGCGTGGAGAAGGTGTTCCCTGTCCACTCCCCCTCTATCGACAAGGTCGAAGTGGTTCGCCATGGTAAGGTTCGCCGCGCTAAGCTCTACTACCTGCGCAGCCGCGTTGGTAAGAGCGCTAAGGTCAAGGAAAGAGTCTAAGACTTACAGAGAAGAGAGACGCGTTTGCGTCTCTCTTTTTTGCTTTTTTGCACGTCCCTTTGCTTGTAATCGGGGCAGGGATATGGTATGATACCAGACTGAGATAGTAGGTAAAATAGAAATAGTATGCCCTTTCGTAAAAAGTGAGGAAAGGATTTGAGTGCAGATGAAGATGACTGTGAAGGAGATCCTTGCTGCCGTGCATGGCACGCTGCTGCAGGGGGATGAAGATACCGTTGTAACTAAAATTTCCACCGACAGCCGCAAAATGGAGGCGGGAAGCCTGTTTCTCCCCTGGCGGGGCGAACGCTTTGACGGACACGATTTTATCGCTTCTGCCATGGAAAACGGCGCGGCGGGCTGCATGACCGCCGTGGTGCCCGCGACCCTCTGCGCGGGCAAGTTCTACATCAAGGTGGAGGACACCCGCGTGGCGCTGAAGGAGCTTGCGGCAGCCTACCGCAGCCGCTTTGACATTCCCTTTGTGCAGATCACGGGCAGCACGGGCAAGACCACTGCCAAGGAAATGATCGCCATCGTCCTTTCTCAGAAATACAATACCCTCAAGACCATCGGCAATTTCAACGGTGACCTCGGCACGCCCATGATCCTTATGGATCTGAACGAGCAGCATGAGGCTGCTGTGATCGAGACGGGTATGGATAACTTCGGTCAGATCCGCTGGCTGGGGGAAGCCGTGCGACCCCATTACGCCGTCATCATTAACATCGGCGTGGCGCACATGGAATATCTCGGCAGCCGCGAGGGCATCCTCAGGGCGAAAAGCGAGATTTTTGAGAAGCTGGATACCGATGGCATCGCTGTGCTCAACGGTGATGATGAGCTGCTGAATACGGTGGAAATTCCGCAGAAAATTCTTCGCTGCGGCATGAGCGAGCACTGCAACGTCCGCATTGCGGACGTGGTGGATCGGGGTGTGTGCGGTATGAGCTGCACCATCCGCACGGAGAAAAATGCCTACGCTGTGGAGATCCCTGCCCCCGGTATCCACATGTGTTATGCCGCTGCCTACGCCGCCGCCATTGCGGAGCAGATGGGGCTCGGCGCGGAAGAAATTGTCCGCGGCATTGCCGCATACGTCCCTGCGGGAGACCGTATGCGGGTGGAGCGCCTTGCAGGGGAACGTGTCATGCTCAACGACAGCTATAATGCCAACCCCCAGTCTATGGCGGGGGCGGTGAAGATCCTTGCGAATGCAGGGGAGATGACAAAGATCGCCATGCTGGGCGACATGAAGGAGCTTGGCGGCGCGGAGCAGGAGGGTCACGAGGAGATCGGACGGCTTGTGGCGGAGCTTGGCATTGACCATCTGTTTTGTGTGGGGACGCTTTGCAGGGATTATATGGCACCTGCGGCGAAGAAAGCGGGCTGTAAGGATGTGCGCTGGTATGAGAGTAAGGAAGATGCATGGGAGGAGCTGCTGGATGTGTATGTCCCCGGCAGTGTCCTGCTGCTGAAGGCATCCCACTTTTCAGGGCGCTTCGATCAGGTGGCAGACCGATTGAGAGAGCACACTTTTTAACAAGCCGCCGCTCAAGGCGGGCGGCGACTTTATAGAAAAGAGATTTTAGTATTATGATCGATATCAGCGTCAGGGATCTGGTAAAGTCCTTTGACTTGGAAAAAAATATACTGGACGGCGTGAGCTTTCAGATTGAAGCGGGAGAGCGCGTGGGCTTGCTTGGCAAAAACGGTGCGGGTAAGACCACCCTCTTCAAGATCCTCACGGGGGAGCTGGAGCCAAGCAGCGGCGAGGTGATCCTTGCCAGCGGTCGCCGCGTGGGTCTGATCTCTCAGATCCCCGTTTATCCTGCGGGCTACACCGTGGAGGATGTGCTTCGCAGCGCCTTTGAACGGTTGCACCGCATGGAGCGGGAGATGACGGAGCTTGCAGGCCGCATGGAGGGGGACAGCGAAGCGCTTCGCCGCTACGGGGAACTGCAGAGCCGCTATGAAGGTCTCGGCGGCTACGATATGGACACGCAGGTGAATAAGGTGGTCAACGGTCTTTCCATTCCCGAGAGCCAGCGAAACCAGCTCTTCGATTCCCTCTCGGGCGGCGAGCGTACCCGTGTGAACCTCGGTAGACTGATTCTGGAGGATACGGATATCCTTCTGCTGGATGAGCCCACGAACCATCTGGATCTCCACGCGACGGAATGGCTGGAGGAGTATATCGCGAAGTTCCGCGGGACTGTTGTGACCATTTCCCATGACCGTTACTTTCTCGACCGCACCGTGACAAGAGTGATCGAGCTGGCAAACGGCAGGGCGGAGTTTTACAGCGGCAATTACAGCTTCTATGCGGTGGAAAAAGAGCGCCGCTATCTTGAACAGCTTCGCCGCTATGAGAAGGAGCAGGCGAAGATCCAGCAGCTGGAGAAGTCTGCGGAGCAGCTGCGCCTGTGGGCATTTATGGGTATGGACAAGACCTATAAACGTGCCATTTCCATGGAGCGCCGTATCGAGCGTATGCGCACCACGGAAAAGCCCATCCGGGACAAAAAGCTCAAGCAGCAGTTTGCATCCCTTGAGTTCAACGGCGATGAGGCACTGGTGCTGCGGAGCGTTGCCAAGGGCTTTGGCGACCGCACCCTGTTTTCGGGTGTGGAGGCAAAGGTCACGGGCGGCGAGCGCATTGCCCTGCTCGGGGACAACGGCACGGGCAAATCCACCCTCATCCGTATGCTGATGGGGGAGGAAGCTCCCGACGAGGGGCGCATTCGCTTCGGTCCTGCCATCCGCACGGCATACCTGCCCCAGATCATCGAATTTGAGCATCCCGAGCGCAGTCTCGTCAACACAATGCTCTATGAAAAGAAGAACATGACACCCCAGAGCGCCCGTAACCGCCTTGCTGCCTATGATTTTTGCGGCGAGGATGTGTTCAAGAGTGTAGAGGTGCTCAGCGGCGGCGAGAAGAGCCGTCTGAAGCTCTGTATGCTGATGGACGAGGAAGTGAATTTCCTCATCCTCGACGAGCCCACGAACCATCTGGATATTGCGTCCCGCGAGTGGATCGAGGAAGCGGTGGAGGCGTATGACGGTACGCTGCTCTTTGTCTCCCATGACCGCTATTTCATCAAGCGCTTTGCCACCCGCATCTGGGAGCTCAGCGACGGTGTGATCCGTGACTATCCCATGAACTTTGCTGCCTATCGGCAGGTGAAGGCGCAGGAGGAAAGTCAGAAAGCGGTGGAAAAAGAGCCGGAGAAAAAGCCGGAAAAGAAACCAAATGTGAAGAAAAACCCCTCTGCAAAGCGACTTCTCACCATCTGTGAGCGGGATATCGCCAAGATGGAGGAACGCATGGCGAACCTCGATGCCGAGATGGAAGTCCATGCCTGCGATGCGGGGAAACTGAACGAGCTGTATGCGGAAAAGCAGCAGTTGGAGGAAGAACTGATGGCGCTGATGGAGCGCTGGGAGGAGCTTGCGGCAGAGGCGGGAGAATAATTCCCTTGGACGAAGCACAGGAGCAAAGACGATGACCTACCGTGGAAAGAGAAAAAAGTCCATATCCCTCTGGGCACTGGGGGCAGTGCTGATGCTGCTGCTTGGCGCGGCGCTGTACTTTATCCCCATGACGGGGATGCGCTTCAGCGGAATGCTGCTGATGTGCGGCGGGGCGTTCATCCTGCTGATACTGACGCTGCACCGCCTTGGGACGGAGCGGCGCTGGGCGCTTTGGCTGAAGCGGGGGCTGCTGCTTTGTTTTGCATTGGGCTTTGCGCTGTTCTCTGTGATGGAGATTCGGGTGCTTTCCGGGGATGAGACCGACTGGGAGCGGGATGTGACTGCCGTTATCATCCTTGGTGCGGGGGTCAACGGGCGCGTCCCGTCTCTGACCCTGCAGACGAGACTGGAGGCAGCGCTGGAGTATATTGCGGACAAGCCCGATATCCCCATTGTCGTCACCGGCGGACAGGGCAACGGCGAGGAGATCACCGAAGCACGCTGCATGGCAGACTGGCTGATGAACCACGGTGTCGATGAGAAACGCATCATTTTGGAGGAGCAGGCGAGCAACACCCGGGAGAATATTGATTATTCTCTGACCCTGCTCCATGAGAGGGGCATCGACACCACGAGCAACATTGCCGTTGTCAGCAACGATTATCATCTGGCGCGGGCGGCATATCTCTGGGGACCGCCCAGCATGGTGCCTGTGGCGGCACACATGCCCGCCATCTTCTGGCCGTTGACGGTGAATTACTATGTGCGAGAAGCCTTCGGTATGGCGGAAGCCGTTTTGATAGGAGGATAAAACATGAGTGATATTTTGTGCCTGTATTATTCCCGCACGGGAAAGACGCGGGAAGTGATGCAGGATATGGCGCAGGCGCTGGATGCGGAGCTGGTGGAGATCACCGACGGCATCGACCGCAGCGGCGCACTGGGTTTCTTTATGTGCGGCATTGATGCTATGCGCCGCGGCACCCACAAGACCCAACCCTATAAGACGGAGCGGGAGCTGGAGGACTATAAGCTGGTGGTGCTGGGCACGCCCATCTGGGCGGGACGCTGCAGCAGTGTGATGCGCGGCTTTCTCAAGCGTCACGGTCTGGAGCTGAGAAATGTTGCATACGTGCTGACCCGCGGCAGTGAGCATCGTGACGAGGACATCTTTGACCAGATGGATCTCTACACCACCCGCCCCCGTCTGGCAGGTGCATCCATCCGCGTGGACAGCGTGGGCTATCATTTCTGGCGCGACCAGTTTTTGAACGAGCTGAAAAATCTCTGCAATGATCTGCCCGCCTTGTATGCGATGGATGATGTGGCAGTGCCTGCGGAGCCTGTGAAAAAGTCCCGCCGTCGCCGTCGCCGCCGCAGAACGGAGGATGACAATGCAGGATAAACTGAGGAAGCTCGAAGAGCTGTTTGAAGAAAAGCAGACGCAGCTGGCAGACCCCGCGGTCTATGCTGATCCCGCACTGCTGAAAAAGCTGAACAGAGAAGTAAAGGATCTCGAACCCATTGTTGCCTGCTGGCGTGAGTATTGCCGGGCGGAAAACACGGTGCGGGAGGCGGAGGAGCTGCTGAGCGACCCGGAACTCAAGGAAATGGCGCAGGAGGAGCTGCGCAGCGGCAAGGAGCAGATGGCAGCGCTGAAGGAGCAGCTGACGGTGCTTCTGCTGCCGAAAGACCCCAATGACTCCAAAAACGTCATCATGGAGATTCGCGGTGGTGTAGGCGGCGAAGAGGGCAGCTTGTTCGCGGCAGACCTCTTCCGTATGTACAGTATTTACGCAGAGAACCGCCGCTGGAAGCTCGAGATCGTCAACCGCAGCGAGTCCGAAATGGGCGGCTGCAAGGAAGTGAGCTTTGTGATAGAGGGTGAGGGTGCCTATTCCCGTCTGAAATTCGAGGCGGGCACCCACCGCGTGCAGCGCGTGCCGGAGACGGAGTCCTCAGGACGGATCCATACCTCTGCCGCTACCGTTGCCGTGCTGCCCGAGGCGGAGGATGTGGAGTTTGATATCAATCCTGCCGACTTGCAGGTGGATACCTTCCGCAGCAGCGGCGCAGGTGGTCAGCACGTGAACAAGACCGAGTCTGCCATTCGCATCACCCATCTCCCCACAGGCGTTGTGGTGGAGTGTCAGGATGAGCGCAGCCAGCACAAGAACCGTGACCGCGCCATGAAGATCCTCCGCAGCAAGCTCTATGAAGCGGAGCAGGAGAAGCAGCGCATGGCGATGGCTGCCGAGCGAAAGAGTCAGGTGGGCAGCGGCGACCGCAGCGAGCGCATCCGTACCTACAACTACCCCCAGAACCGTGTGACGGATCATCGTCTGACGGGAGAGGAAAAGAATTTCCCCCTTGCAAATGTGATGAACGGCGGTCTCGATGCCATGATCGACGCACTGGTGACGGCGGATCAGGCAGAGAAGCTCCGTGAAGCCGGAGAAGCATAAAGGAAGCGAGAAATTGAAAACGAAAGTATTTGACATGACGGCGGCGGTGAACGGGAGTGATATCGCCGCGGCAGCGGAGATCCTTCGCGGCGGCGGACTGCTGGCGATCCCCACGGAAACGGTCTATGGGCTCGGTGCCAACGGACTTGACAGCGCCGCCGTGCGCCGCATCTTTGAAGCGAAGGGGCGTCCACAGGACAATCCCTTGATCCTGCATATTCCCGAGGCAAGCTGGCTCACCCGCTACTGTGAGGATGTGCCGGAGGTGGCGTGGCGGCTTGCGGAGGAGTTCTGGCCGGGACCGCTGACCATGATCCTCAAGCGCAAGCCCTGTGTGCCGGATGAGACCACGGCAGGGCTCGATACCGTGGGGATGCGCTGCCCCGATCACGCCGCGACCCTCGCGGTGATCCGGGCATCTGACGTGCCTGTGGCAGCCCCCAGTGCCAACCGCAGTGGTCGCCCCAGCTGTACCACTGCCGCCCATGTGCTGGCGGATATGGAGGGCAGGATCGAAGGCATTGTGGATGGCGGCGCTTGCTCTGTGGGCGTGGAGTCCACCATCGTGGATTTGACCGTGACCCCGCCGCGGCTGCTGCGTCCCGGTGGTCTGCCGCTGGAAAAGCTGAACGACGTTCTTGGCGGCGTGGAGGTGGATAAGGCGGTTCGCGAAAAGCTGGGAGAGGGGGAACAGCCCCGTGCGCCCGGCATGAAATACCGCCATTATGCGCCGCAAGCCCCTGTAACGGTGGTGACGGGTGACGGCGCAAAAAGCGCCCGCTACATTGCCCGCCGCTCAGGTGAAGGCGTGGGCGTGGTGTGCTTTGATGAATACGCCCACTGCTTTGGCGAAGCCGAGGTGCGCTGCATGGGCAGCGAAGGCGACAAGGCAGAGCAGGCAAGAAGAGTGTTTGATATATTGCGCGCTTTTGACGATATATCGGTTGATGAGATTTATGCCCAATGTCCCGACAGCGAGGGTCTTGGCTTCGCAGTGGAGAACCGTCTGAAAAAGGCGGCGGGCTTTCAGACTGTGGATCTGCCCTTTGGCAAGACGGTCATCGGCTTTACGGGGCAGACAGGCGCGGGAAAAACGACCCTTTTGCGGGAGCTGGAAAAGCTCGGCGCATACATCATTGACTGCGATGCCCTTTATACAGAAATGCTGGAAAGTGATGTGACTTTACAGAATGATCTGCGGAAAGCCTTCGGAGATGAGATCTTCTGCGAGGGGAAGCTTGACCGCAAGGCACTTGGCACGCGGGTTTTTTCCGACGAGCGGGAGCTTGCGAAGCTCAACGCCATCGTTTTTGCGGCGGTCCCCCGTGGGGCACTGCAGCGTATCCGTGAAGCGGAACAAACGATCATCGGCATTGATGCCATCAATCTGACGGACTGCCTGCTGCGGGATTTCTGCGACTACACGGTGGCAGTCACCGCGCCGAAGGAGCTGCGGCTTCGCCGCATCATGACGCGGGACGGCATTTCCGAGGAGCAGGCAATGCTCCGTATGGCGGCGCAGCGGGAGGAAAGCTACTACGCAAGCCGCTGCGACCATGTGTTTATCAATGATGCTGAAACGCCGCAGAAGCTGGCGCAGCAGGCGGAAGAATATCTGAACCATCTGATTCAAGAACTGAAGGAGGATCTGTGATATGTGCGAAAAGAAGAGCGAATGGAGAGAAAAGCTGGTCTATGACCCCAAGAATGGTTTCCTGTCTCTGAGCGAGGAGGACCGCGCGGGCATGGAGCGTTATGCAGAGGACTACAAGAAGTTCCTCGACAACAGCAAGACCGAGCGCAAGTGTGTGGACTATGCCATTGAACTCGCAGAGCAGCGCGGCTTCCGCGAATATCATCGCGGCATGGCACTGCAGGCAGGCGACAAGGTATACTTCAACAACCGCGGTAAAGCAATTATGCTTGCCGTCATCGGTGAGAAGAGCCTTGCAGAGGGTGCCAACATTGGCGCGGCACACACCGACGCACCCCGTCTCGATCTGAAGCCCCGCCCCCTGTATGAGGACAGCGAAATGGCATTCCTTAAGACCCATTACTATGGCGGCATTCGCAAGTATCAGTGGCCCACCGTTCCTCTGGAGCTTCACGGTGTGGTGGTGCTGCGTGATGGCAGCGTTGTAAACGTGGACGTGGGCGACAAGCCCGAGGATCCTCAGTTCATCATCTGCGATCTGCTGCCCCACCTCGGTCGTGCCCAGTCCCAGAAGCCCCTCGGTGAAGCCATCGCTGCAGAGAATCTGAACCTGCTTGTCGGCAGCGAGCCTCTCGCAGACGAGGAGGGCAAGGATCTGGTGAAGCTGCAGGTGCTCAAGTGGCTCTATGAAAAGTACGGCATCACCGAGGAGGACTTCATCAGCGCGGAGATCTCCGCTGTGCCCGCAGGTCACGCCCGTGACATCGGCTTTGACCGCAGTCTCATTGCCGCTTATGGTCACGATGACCGTGTCTGCTCCTATGCGGAGCTGGCAGCGCTGTTCGATGTGGAAAAGCCCGAAAAGACCGCGGTCTGCATCTTCGCAGATAAGGAAGAGATCGGCTCTGACGGTGTCAGCGGCATGAAGTCCGCAGCCTTCGATACCTTCATGGAGGATCTCTGCGAGGGTCAGGGCGTATCCCTGCGCGCTTGCTATGAGAAGTCCTTCTGCCTCTCCGCAGACGTGACTGCCGCTTACGATCCCGCATTTGCGGACGTGTTTGAAAAGCGCAACAGCGCCTTCATCAACTATGGCATCGGTCTTTGCAAGTACACCGGCAGCGGCGGCAAGGGCGGCGCGTCCGACGCATCCGCTGAGGTGGTGGGTCTGGTGCGCAAGCTGTTCAACGAAAACGGTGTCGTCTGGCAGATGGCAGAGCTGGGCAAGATCGACGCAGGCGGCGGCGGTACCGTTGCCAAGTTCATGGCAGAGCGTAACATCGACACCCTCGATGCAGGTGTGCCTGTGCTGTCCATGCACGCACCCTATGAAACCGTCTCCAAGCTCGACTGCTACATGACCTACAAGGGCATGAAGGCGATCTTCGAGAAGAGATAAATACATAACGGAACCAATACACGGCGGGAAGTTTCCCGCTGTGTATTTTTTTGCCTTTGCCGCACATCATAAAGATGAAGAAACCAGGAGGTGGCGCACATGAACAAAACGAGCAGCGAGCAGGAGAAGGAGACCCAGGAAAAGAACGAGACCCAGCAGATCGTGGACTTTGGCTCGTCTTTGATCCGCAGCAGCCGCGGGCAGATCTATTGCCTTACCATTGTGGGGCAGATCGAGGGACACACGGTGCTGGGGCAAAACAGCAAAACCACAAAATACGAGCACGTGATCCCGCTCCTTGCAAGTCTCGAAGGGGCGGAGGATGTGGACGGCATTTTGATCCTGCTCAATACCGTAGGTGGAGACGTAGAGGCGGGGCTTGCCATGGCAGAGCTGATCGCGGGACTGAAAAAGCCTACGGTGACACTGGTGCTGGGAGGCGGTCACTCCATCGGTGTGCCTCTTGCGGTGTCGGGTAAGGTGAGCATGATCGTGCCCTCTGCATCCATGACCATCCATCCCATCCGCATGACGGGTATGCTCATCGCAGCGCCCCAGACCTACCGCTATTTTGAACGCTTGCAGGAGCAGATCGTCAGCTTTGTGGAGGAGCACTCCCGCATGGAGCGAGGGAAATTCCTTGAGCTGATGATGAATCTCGGGGATATGTCCTCGGATGTGGGCAGCGTGGTCTACGGGCGGGAAGCGGTGCGCATGGGGCTGATCGACCGCATGGGCAGCATCAGCGAAGCCATGGACTGTCTCTATGGCATGATCGAGCGGGAAAAGCAGGAAAGTTGAAATCTTTGCCGCCCATTGGGCGGCGATTTTTCTTTGACGGAAGGGTAAAAATACGCAAGAAAATCCTGCGAAAACTTGCAAAGGCAGGAATTGTCTGCTATATTATATTAGTTAAAGTATGTCATACTGAAAAATAGCGCCTTTTTGCGCCGGGGGCGGCGCAGGGAAGAGGCGAATTTTGACCGTGAGGTGAAGCGAGTGTACTTAAAGGCCTTGGAAATTCAGGGATTCAAGAGTTTCCCGGAAAAAACTGTTCTGAATTTCGGTGAGGATATTACTGCCATCGTTGGTCCCAACGGCAGCGGTAAGTCCAACATCTCCGATGCCCTGCTTTGGGTCATGGGCGAGCAGAGCAGCAAGAGTCTCCGCGGCAGCAAGATGGAGGATGTCATCTTTGGCGGCACGGAGACCAGAGGGCAGATGGGTTTTGCCCAGGTCACGCTGGTGATCGATAACACCGAACATATCTTCCCGAGGGATGAAAGTGAAGTTGCCGTGACCCGCCGCTATTATCGCAGCGGTGAATCGGAGTACTATATCAACAAGCAGATGGTGCGCCTGCGTGATGTGACGGAGCTGTTCATGGACACCGGTATGGGTCGTGAGGGCTATTCCATCATCGGTCAGGGTAAGATCGATGAGATCCTGTCCGTCCGCAGCAATGAGCGCCGTGAGATCTTTGAGGAGGCGGCAGGTATTTCCAAGTTCCGCCACCGCAAGGAGGAGGCAGAGCGCAAGCTCCAGAGAACCGAGGAAAACCTTGTCCGCATCAACGACAAGATCTCCGAATTGGAGCTGCAGGTGGAGCCCCTGCGCGTCCAATCCGAAACGGCGAAGCGTTATCTGATTCTCCGCGACGAGACCCGTGTGCTGGAGATCTCCCTGTGGCTGACGAATCTGGAAAATATCCGCGCCGCATCGAGAAAGCTGGAGAGTGACCTCTCTGCTGCTCAGCAGGAGCTTGCTGCGGCAAGACTCGCAGTGGAGGAGCAGTATGCGGCAAGCGCAAAATTTGCCGCCGCAGCGCAGTCCAATGACCTTGCGGCAGAGGCTTTGAGAAACGAAAGCAGCGCCGTGGAGAGCGTGATCGGCGAGAAGGAAGCTGCCATCGCTGTGCTGGAGACCTCCATGAAGCACAATGAGGAAAATATCCACCGCGTGGAGGAGGAACTGAAGGAGCAGTCCGACCGCGCAGGCGGTCTTGCGGAAAAGATCGCGCAGCAGCGTGCTCGTGCCGCTGCGGCAGAAGCGGAGATGGCGGAGCTGGAAAAGGCGCTGGCGCAGCTGATGGAAGAGGCGGAGGAGATCGCTCAGCGCGCAGGCAGCGCTGCAGAAGAAGTGGAAGCTCTCCGCGCGAAGGAAGCGCTTGCCATTGCCGAGAGCGCCGATGCCAAGGCAGACAGGTCTGCCCTTGCCGCCGCCATGAAGGAGATGGAGGAGCGCAGCCTTACCATCGACGGCGATGTGGAGGGTATGGAGCAGCAGCTTGCCGCCACCGAAGCCGAGGCGAAGAAATGCCGCCGCGCGCTGGAGGATGCGGAAGAGGAGGCTGCCGCCGTCCGCAATATCATTGAGGGTCACGCCCTCAAGCTGAAGCAGAAGGAGAGCCGCAGCGAAGAGGCGAAGGCGAAAGCTGTGGAGCTGACCATGGAGCTGAATGCCATGGATTCCCGCATCCACATGCTCAGCGAAATGGAGAAGGAATACGAGGGCTTCAACAAGGCGGTCAAAACCGTCATGAGCGCAGCAGAGCACGGAACGCTCCGCGGTGTCCATGCCCCCGTTGCGAACCTCATGGAGACGGATCGCAAGTTTGCCGTTGCCATGGAGATCGCCCTTGGCGCGGCACTGCAGAATATCGTGGTGGACAGAGAAGAGGACGGTAAGGCTGCCATTCATCTCCTCAAGCAGCGCAATGCAGGTCGCACCACCTTCCTGCCTCTGACCGCGATCCGCGGGGACGAGCTGCGGGAAAAGGGTGTGGAGCAGGAGCTGGGCTATGTGGGCGTGGCTTCCGACCTCGTTCGCTATGAAGAAAAGTATCGTCCCATTTTCCTGAATCTGCTGGGACGCACCGTGGTGGTGGAGGACATTGACTGCGCCATCGCCATGGCAAGAAAATATCAGAACCGCTTCCGCATCGTCACGCTGGACGGTCAGGTGATGAACCGCGGCGGCAGTATGACGGGCGGCAGCATCAGCCAGAGCAGCGGTGTTCTCAGCCGCGCAGGCGAGCTGAAGGAACTGAGCGCAAAGCGCGGCAAGCTGGCAGATGCCCTTGCGGCTGCGCAGAAGGATGCGGAGGAGAAGCTCCGTGATCTGCAGCGCACCCGCTATGAAATGGACACCGCAGCCGAGCAGCAGCGCAGCGCCGAGGATGAAGTGCTGCGCCGTCAGGGCGAGAAGAACCAGTACGATGCCCTCATCCGCGCCATGGGCGAGAGCCTTGAGAATCTCACCCAGGAGCGGGAGACCCTCAGCAGCCGTCTTGAGGAAATGAAAAAGAACTGCACTTCCGCTGAGCAGCGCATCGAAGCTGCCGAGCAGCGCGCGGCAGCATTCCGCAGCGAAGCGGAGAGCCACAGCGCAGGTGAGAGTGATCTGATGAGCCGCAGCGCCGCCCTCAGCGAGGAAATGGCAGCGAAGAAGGCAGATGTGGCAGCGCTCAGCGCGGAAAAGGCAGCTCTGGAAAGTGCGCTGCAGAACCTGCTGTCTCTGTCGAAGGACATGGAGGGCGACCGCAGCACCAGAGAAAGTCTCATCGCGGACTACGAGGAGAAGAACCGTCAGCTTTGCGCAGAAGCAGCGCAGCGCAAACAGGAAGCCGATGCGGAGAGGGAAAGCCTTGCCGCTATCCGCAAGAGACTGAATCTGCTGACGGAGGAAAAGCTCCATCTGGAGCAGGAGAGAAACGCGTGCGACCGCCGCGCGAGAGAGTGCAATGACCTGTTGCTGAACTCCGAGCGCAGCGTCAGCCATCTGGAGCAGAAGAAAAGCGCTTCTGCCATGGAAGAAAAGCAGATCCTCGACAAGCTCTGGGATCATTACGAGCTCAGCCACAGCGCTGCCATGGAGCAGCGGATCGAGCTTGAAAGCGTTGCGAAGGCGACCCGCCGTGTGGGTGAGCTGAAACGGGAGATCAATTCCCTCGGTCATGTCAATGTGGGTGCGATCGAGGAGTTTGAGCGCGTGAACGAGCGCTACACCTACCTCACCACCCAGCGCGATGACGTGCAGAAGTCCAAGGAAGACCTCATCGGCATCATCGAGGAGATCACCAAGGAGATGACCTCCATCTTCCGTGTGCAGTTCAAGCTCATCGCCGAGAGCTTCCAGGAGACCTTTACTGAGCTCTTTGGCGGCGGACGGGCGACACTGGAGCTGGAGGATGAGGACAATATCCTCGATTGCGGCATTGAGATCAAGGCGCAGCCTCCCGGCAAATCCCTCAAGACCATCTCTCTGCTCAGCGGCGGTGAGAAGGCATTCGTGGCGATCGCCCTGTACTTCTCCATTCTCAAGGTCCATCCCACGCCCTTCTGCGTGATGGATGAGATCGAGGCGGCGCTGGATGAACCCAACGTAGTGCGCGTGGCGAAGTATATGCGCCGTATCTCCGGCAAGACCCAGTTTGTGGTCATCACCCACCGCCGCGGCACCATGGAGGAAGCCGACGTGCTCTATGGCGTGACCATGCAGGAGAAGGGCGTGAGCCGTATCCTGACCATCAACATGAACGACCTTGCGAAGGAACTCAAAATCAAGTAAAAGGAACAAAACTATGGGACTGTTCAGTAAAATCAAGAAAATCTGGTATGACAGCATCATCTGGGAGACCGTGGATGATGATTTCTATGATGCACTGGAGGAAAGCCTGATCATGGCTGACCTCGGTGCCACCCTCGCGGCAGACTGCATCAAGCGCCTGCGTGACGAGGTGTATGATAAAAGTCTGCAGGGCGAGCAGAATGTGAAGCAGGCGCTGCGCGACATTTTGAAGGAAAAGCTGAATGTGGGCGATACTGCTTTGACGCTGGAGACCAAGCCCAGCGTGATTCTGGTGATTGGTGTCAACGGTGTGGGCAAAACCACCTCCATCGGAAAGATGGGCGCAAGACTGCAGCGCAGCGGCAAGAAGGTTCTCTTCTGCGCGGCAGATACCTTCCGTGCGGCTGCTGCAGATCAGCTGGAGATCTGGGCGCAGCGCAGCGGCGCGGAGATCGTGCGTCAGCATGAGGGTGCAGACCCCGGCAGTGTGCTTTTTGACGGTATCGTGGCTGCCAAGGCACGCGGTACGGATGTGGTGATCTGCGACACCGCAGGTCGCCTGCACAACAAGCAGAATCTGATGAACGAGCTGCAGAAGATCCGCAAGATCATCGACCGTGAGCTGCCCGATGCATCTGTGGAGACCCTGCTGGTGCTGGATGCCACCACGGGTCAGAATGGTCTCATTCAGGCAAAGACCTTCAAGGAGACTGCCGGTCTCAGCGGCATCGTGCTGACCAAGATGGACGGCACTGCCAAGGGCGGCATCTGCGTCGCCATTGCGGATGAACTGAAGGTCCCCGTGAAGTTCATTGGTCTCGGCGAAGCCATCGACGATCTGGAGATCTTCGATGCGGATGCCTATGTGAACGCACTGGTCTGAAATATGTGCGGCTTCGTGTTGGGCGAAGCCGATTGAAAAGGAGGAAACGCCATGACAAGAGTAGATGGCAGACATGAGGATGCCCTGCGTCCCATTCGCATTACCACGGATTTCATTGAATTTGCGGAAGGCAGCTGCCTGATCGAGTGCGGCAGCACCAAGGTGCTTTGCTGCGCCAGCGTAGAGGAGCGTGTACCGCCCCATGTGGCAGAGGGCTGCGGCTGGGTCACGGCGGAGTATTCCATGCTGCCCCGTGCCAACCGTCAGCGCAGCCGCCGCGATATCGACAAGCTGAAGCTCAGCGGTCGCAGTGCAGAAATTCAGCGTCTCATCGGTCGCAGTCTCCGTGCTGCCGTTGACCGCGAAAAGCTGGGTCCCCGCACCATCACTGTGGACTGCGATGTGCTGCAGGGCGACGGCGGTACCCGTACCGCTTCCGTTACCGGCGGCTTCATTGCTCTCGCCCTTGCCTGCAAGAAGCTGATGGCAGAGGGTATTCTCACGGAAAACCCCGTGAAGCACTATGTGGCAGGTATTTCCGCAGGTATCGTGGGGGAGACGGCGCTGCTGGATCTCTGCTATGAGGAGGACAGCCGTGCGGAGGTGGATCTCAACTGCGTGATGGATGACAATCTCGCCATCATTGAGCTGCAGGGTACGGGCGAAGGTCGCTCCTTTACCGTTGACGAGCAGCAGACGCTGGTGCAGCTCTGCCGCAAGGGGCTTGCGGAGCTGATCGAAAAAGAAAAAGAGATCGTGGGGGAACTGTGATATGAAGTTTGTACTGGCATCCCAGAATCAGGGTAAGCTTGTGGAAATGCAGGGGATTCTTCAATCCCTCGGCATAGAGATCGTGCTGCAGAGTGAACTCGGTGTCAGCGTGGACGTGGAGGAGACCGGCACCACCTTCGCGGAGAATGCACGGCTCAAGGCGGTGGCGGTGATGCAGGCTACGGGTCTGCCTGCCATTGCAGACGATTCCGGTCTCTGCGTGGATGCGCTGAACGGCGGTCCCGGAGTGTATTCCGCCCGCTACGGCGGAGATATTTCTGATCCGGAAAAGGTGCAGCTGCTGCTGAGCAATATGCGCGGCGCATCTACCCGCGCGGCACACTTTGAAACTGCCATCGTCTGCGCTTTCCCGAACGGGGATGAGCTGGTGGCATCCGGGCGCTGCGATGGCAGCATTGCCTATGCCCCCGCAGGTGACATGGGCTTTGGCTATGATCCCGTGTTCTTCTATCCCGCCTTTGGAAAGACCTTCGGGCAGTCCACCCGGGAGGAGAAGTCCTCTGTGTCCCACAGAGGGAAGGCACTGCGGGATCTCGCGGTCAAACTGGAAACATATTTGAAATGAATTTGAGATAAAGAGGTATATTATGGAACTGACCAGCAAACAGAGAGCGCAGCTGCGCGGCATTGCCAGCAAGGAGAATACCATCCTGCAGATCGGCAAGGACGGTGTCAGCGAAAATATCATCAAGGAAGCAAACAATGCACTGGAAGCCCGTGAGCTGATCAAGGGTCGTGTGCTGGAAAATTCCCTGCTCACCGCGCGGGAAGCCGCAGAGATGCTCTGCGTCCCCACCCGCAGCGAGGTGGTGCAGGTCATCGGATCCAAGTTCGTTCTGTATCGCCGTCAGCATGACGCGGACAAGCGTAAGATCGAACTGGTGGAAGATAAAAAGCGTAAGGGAAAGAAGGACTGAGCATGCGCATCGGTATCTACGGCGGCACCTTTGACCCCATTCATAAGGGACACCTTGCTGCCGCAAAGACCGTGATCGAAATGCTGGCGCTGGATCGTCTGCTGCTGATCCCGGCGGCGATCCCGCCCCATAAGGCACTGCAGGAAAAAAGTGCCGCCACAGAGCACCGCCTTGCCATGACGCGCCTTGGTGCGGAGAGCATGATGAAAAAAGAGGTGGAGGTCTCTGACATTGAAATGCGCCGCAGCGGACCGAGTTATACGGTGGATACCCTGCGGGAGCTGAAGGAAGAATATCCCGATGCAGAGCTTTGGCTGCTGATGGGTACGGATATGATCGAAAGCTTTCTCCGCTGGAGAGAGCCCGCGGAGATCCTGCGTCTTGCGGGGATCTGCGCCTTTGGGCGAAGTGCCGAGGATACAGAGAAAAGTCTCGCGCTTCACGGTGAAAAGCTGAAAGCACTTGTGCCGGAAGCGCGGCTGAAAATTCTGACCCTGCCGAATCTGGTGGAGGTGTCCTCTACCATGGTGCGGGAAGGTCTTGCGGCAGGAGAAGCGGAGGAATACCTCGTTCCTGCTGTTTACGGCTATATTCTTCGCCACGGTCTCTATGACACGGCAGCAGATCTGAAGAAGCTCGATATGGAGACACTGCGATGCATAGCCATGAGTTATCTCAAGGCACGCCGTATCCCCCATGTGCTGGGAACGGAGGAAACAGCAGTACATCTTGCGGAAAAGTATGGTGCGGACGAAACTGCTGCACGGCAGGCAGCACTGCTGCATGACTGTACCAAGCGTCTGTCCATGGAGGAGCAGCTGGAGCTTTGCCGTCACTATGGCATCGAGCTGGACGAACTGGAGAAGGATGCACTGAAGCTGCTTCACGCCAAGACCGGCGCTGCCATTGCTGCAGATGTGTTCGGTATGAGCGAAGAGGTGGTCTCCGCCATCCGCTGGCATACCACAGGCAAGGCGGACATGACGGTGCTTGAAAAGGTGATCTACCTTGCGGATTTCACAGAACCGAACCGTGATTTCCCCGGTGTGGAGGAGCTGCGCAAGGCTTGTGAGCGGGATCTGGATGAAGCGCTCCAAATGGGCTTTGAAATGACAGTAGAGGAAATGAAAGAGTGGGGTAACCCTGTCCATGAGAAAACGCTGGAAGCGTTGGCGTACCTGAAAGGACAAAAGATATGAGCATGAAAGGAAAGCGGGAGCTGCCCAAGGGCAGCGTGAACGAAAAAGAAGTGCCGAACTACCCGATGGTCAGCCGCGGCAACAACGAGGCAGACCGTCTTGACACGGAACGCCGTCTGGAAGAGCATCGCCGTCAGCGTGCCCTTGCTGAGGCGCGGGCTGCGGAAGAAGCGGCAAACGAGAATACAGAGGATGAGACTGGCGCGTATGATGAGGAAGATGAGGTGTCTGAGGGCGGATATCGCGCCAAAATGATATTGATCGTTGTCTGCGTGCTGCTGGCGATCATTCTGGCAGGTCTAATGGTGTATCGCACGATTTTTGTCAAGCCCGAGCTGGAAAGTAAGCCCAATTCCAAGCCCGGCACCGAAGATGTGCAGAAGGACGAAGTGGAGATCGACGTAGGCGATGGTTTGCAGCCCGTGATTTCCGGCGAACGCAAGAGTGAGGATTTCTATACCTTTCTGCTCATCGGTCGTGATACGAGCAGCGGCAACTGCGACACCATGCTGCTGGCAAGCTATGACATGGTGAATCAGAAGGTTACCGTCATGTCCATTCCCCGTGACACGATGGTGAATGTGCCGTGGGATGTGAAGAAGATCAACTCCGTCTACCCCCGTTACGGCGGCGGTGAAAAGGGCATCGAAAAGCTGAAAACCGAGATCTCACAGCTCGTTGGCTTCAAGCCCGACTACACGGTGGTCGTGGAGTGGGAAGCAGTGGGCGAGATGGTGGATGCCATCGGTGGCGTGTGGTTTGACGTGCCCTTTGATATGCGCTACTGGGATCCATATCAGGATCTGCAGATCGTGGTGGACAAGGGCTATCAGAAACTGGATGGCGAATCTGCCATGGGTGTGATCCGCTGGCGTCACAACTCTGACGGTAAGGGTTATCCCGACGGTGACCTTGGTCGTATCGCTACCCAGCAGGCATTTTTAAAGGAAGTCGTCAAGCAGATGCTGCAGGTGAAAAATGCGGTGAAGCTGTTTGAATTTGCTCAGATTTTTGAGAAGAATGTGACTACGGAGCTTTCTGTGCAGAACATTTTCTGGCTGGCAAAGGGTGCGGTCATGGGTGGACTCAACATGGACAATGTGGAGTTTGTGACCATGCCGAGCCGCGCGACCAGCTGCTGGAGCCGCCTTGTGAAGAATATGCAGTCCTACGTGGTGCCTCGCCCCACGCAGCTGCTGGAGCTGGTCAACACCAAGCTCAGCCCCTTTGTCAAGGTGTTCACTCTCTCTGATCTGGATATTATGAGCGTAAATAAGGATGGTTCTGTTTCCTCTACCACCGGCGTGGTGGCAGATGCACCTGCAGCGCTGCCCCCGGAGATCCCCTCGGATGAGGAGGAAGAGGTCATCATCACCGACCCCAATGATCCCAATTACGATCCCACCAAGGACCCCAACAGCCCCGAGTATATCCCGCCTGAGGAGCGTCCCGAGGACGAAGAAAATGAAGGCGGCGAAGAGGGTGAGTTTAGTGAAGGTGGCGAGGGCTTCAGTGACAACGGCGAAGGCATCGGCAGCGGTGTGGTGCCTCCCGCAGAGGATGAAGAGACGGTGCCCTCCGAAGAGGAAACCGAAGCTCCTCGGGAAGAGCCGCTGAACGACCCTGAGACGGGCGAATATAACCCCGCAAGCGGCGGCGAAAGCTTTATTGACGATGGTACCGGATGGTAAGCCGGTGCGAAAGGAGAATAGATAAGTTATGATGAATTCCAAGGATATGGCACTGGTCGCCGCAAAGGCGCTGGACGATAAGAAGGGCAAGGAGATCCGCGTGCTGGAGATTGAGAAGCTGACCAGCATCGCTGATTACTTTGTCATTTGCAGCGGTTCTTCCAACACCCAGATCAACGCGCTCTGCGATGCGGTGGAGAGAAAGATGGAAGAGAGCTGCGGCGAGAAGCCCCTGCACCGCGAGGGCTACCGTGATGGCACCTGGGTGCTGCTGGACTACGGCTGCCTGGCAGTCCATGTGTTCAGCCAGGAGGCACGCGAGTTCTACTCCCTCGACCGCCTCTGGAGTGACGGTCACGAGCTGGATCTGAGCGATATTCTGACCCGCGACTGATCCCGAATAAGAGAGAAATCAGTAATTTTGAGATAGCAAGGAGTTCAGACGATGAAGTACGAATTCACAAACATCGAGAAAAAGTGGCAGAAGCGTTGGATGGATGAAAAGCCTTTTGCTGCTGTCACCGGTGACACCACCAAGCCAAAGTTCTTTGGTCTCGTGGAGTTTCCCTATCCCTCCGGCAATGGTCTGCACGTGGGTCATGCCCGCCCTTACACCGCCATGGACGTGGTGGCACGCAAGAAGCGCATGGACGGCTACAATGTGCTTTTCCCCATGGGCTATGACGCGTTTGGTCTGCCCACCGAGAACTACGCCATCAAGAACCACATCCATCCCGCCAAGGTGACGGAGGACAACATTGTCAACTTCCGCAACCAGCTCCAGATGCTGGGGTACAGCTTTGACTGGGATCGTGAGATCAACACCACCGACCCCGGCTATTACAAGTGGACCCAGTGGATTTTCCTGCAGCTGTATAAGAACGGTCTTGCCTACAAGACCTCCATGCCCGTGAACTGGTGCACCAGCTGCAAGTGCGTCCTTGCCAACGAGGAAGTGGTGGACGGTGGCTGCGAGCGCTGCGGCAGCCCTGTCATCCGTAAGGAAAAGAGCCAGTGGATGCTCCGCATCACCAAGTACGCACAGCGTCTGATCAACGATCTGGACGAGGTGGACTTCATTGAGCGCGTCAAGACCCAGCAGAAGAACTGGATCGGTCGCTCCACCGGCGCTGAGGTGACCTTCAAGTCTACTGCAGGCGACGATATCGTGGTCTTTACCACCCGTCCCGATACCCTCTTCGGCGCCACCTACATGGTGCTCTCTCCCGAGCATGAGTTCGTGAAGAAGTGGATGGAAGCAGGTCTGCTGAAGAATGCTGACGATGTCAAGGCATATCAGGCTGCTGCCGCTGCCAAGAGCGATCTGGAGCGCACCGAGCTCAACAAGGAAAAGACCGGTGTTTGCCTCGACGGCGTGAAGGGTATCAATCCCGTCAATGGCAAGGAGATCCCCATCTTTATCTCTGACTACGTCCTCTCTACCTATGGTACCGGCGCCATCATGGCAGTTCCTGCTCACGATGAGCGTGACTGGGAGTTTGCCAAGAAGTTCGGCTGCGAGATCATCGAGGTCGTCGCCGGCGGCGAAAACGTGCAGGAAGCTGCCTTCACCGCCAAGGATGATACCGGCATCATGGTGAACTCTGAGCACCTCAATGGTCTCACCGTGAAGGAAGCCATCCCTGTCATCACCAAGTGGCTGGAGGAGAAGGGCATTGGCGAGGCTAAGGTCAACTACAAGCTCCGCGACTGGGTGTTCTCCCGTCAGCGTTACTGGGGTGAGCCCATCCCCATGATCCACTGCGAGAAGTGCGGCTGGCAGCCCCTGAGCGAAGATCAGCTGCCCCTGCTGCTGCCCGAGGTGGACAGCTATGAGCCCACCGACGACGGTGAATCTCCCATTTCCAAGATCACCGATTGGGTCAACACCACCTGCCCCTGCTGCGGTGGCGCGGCAAAGCGCGAGACTGACACCATGCCCCAGTGGGCAGGTTCTTCCTGGTACTTCCTGCGCTACATGGATGCTCACAACGATAGCGCTCTTGCCAGCAAGGAAGCTCTCGATTACTGGTCTCCCGTTGACTGGTACAACGGTGGTATGGAGCACACCACCCTCCATCTGCTGTACAGCCGTTTCTGGCATAAGTTCCTCTATGATATCGGCGTGGTTCCCACCAAGGAGCCTTACGCAAAGCGCACCAGCCACGGTATGATCCTTGGCGAGGGCGGCGAGAAGATGAGTAAGTCCCGCGGCAACGTCATCAACCCCAACGATATCGTCGATGAGTTCGGTGCCGACACCATGCGTACCTATATCATGTTCATCGGTGACTTCGAGAAGGCTGCTGCATGGTCTCCCAATGCGGTGAAGGGCTGCAAGCGCTTCCTTGACCGCGTGTGGAATCTCTGTGAAAAGGCAGAAGGCGGCGACGAGTACTCTGCAGTCAACGAGTCTGCCATCCACAAGACCATCAAGAAGGTCAGCGAGGATATCGAGGCAATGAAGTTCAACACCGCCATCGCTGCGCTGATGGCTCTGGTGAACGATTTCACCGCCAACGGCTGCTGCCGCGGCGATATCCGCGCACTGCTGCTGATGCTCTCTCCCTTCGCACCTCACATGGTGGAGGAACTCTGGGAGATGAACGGCTTTGCCGCAGAGACCGGCAAGATGGCTTGCCAGCAGGCATGGCCCGTCTATGACGAGAGCAAGACTGTGGATGCAACGGTTGAAATGGCAGTGCAGGTCCTCGGTAAGCTCCGCGGTACGGTGATGGTGCCCTTCGACAGCGAGGAGGCTGCCGTGGTGGAAGCGGCTCTTGCCGTGGAAAAGGTTGCAAAGGCAATCGAAGGCAAGCAGATTGTCAAGACCATTCTTGTGAAGAACAAGCTGGTGAACCTGATCGTGAAGTAAGTCCAAAGAGTCCCCGAAAACCGATGTTTTCGGGGACTCTTTTCTTCAGATTGCGGCAGATTTGGCGAAAAAAGATGGTATGTAGTAAAAATGCAAATTTTTTCGCAGAATATGAAAAAAAGAATTGACATAGGATATGCTATGCAGTATAATATCCTCTGTTAAGTCATGTTTAATGACTCTTAAAGAGCATCCTGGATCGAGCCGGATGCATCGGAGGGAGGGAAAAATAGATGTCCGAAGTGCATGTCAAGGAAAATGAATCTCTGGATAGCGCGCTGAGAAGATTCAAGCGCAGCTGCGCCAAGGCTGGTATCGTGGCCGAGGTTCGCAAGAGAGAGCATTATGAGAGCCCCAGCGTCAAGCGCCGCAAGAAGAGCGAGGCTGCTCGCAAGAATCGCAACAAGCGTTTCTATTAATCGGTAAAACGATGTAAGAAGATCCTGTGACTGTGGTCACAGGATCTTTTCTTTTTTGATTTGCTGCATCAGAGTGGGGAGATCCTCAATCTCGCTGCAAAAGAGAAAGGCGCTGCCGCAGCCGAGCTCTGCGCCGTAGCGGAGCTTTTTCAGCAGGGTTTCCGCCGTGTCATAGAGGACAAAACGGTGCTCCACACCGCGGCAATAGGTAAAGTAGTTGGCGCAAAGCTCGGGAGAAAACAGGGAGACGGGTTTTAGCTGCTCCATCAGCTGGGAAAGCTCCTTTGCGCTCAGCAGTCGACCCTGTCCGCCGGGACAGGGCAGGGGAAACTCCATTCTGAGCCACTGGGCATCCAGCGCGATGCGCCGTGCACCGAAGGAGCGCGCTGCCTTCCGCAGCCGCATCTGAAAATTTCCACCGGAAAGGGCAGTGCAAAACAGAATGGATGCACCGGGGTAGAGTGGGGCAAGGCGTTCGGGCACATACAGGCGCTTGCCCTGCCGCCGCAGCTCTTCCGAGAGACGCTGAAGAAAATCCTGACTCTCTGCGGTGGAAACACGTTCAAAATCTGCCACGACCCCGCTGAAGCGTCCGGCGCGGCATTCGCTCAGCACATCGCTGATGAGCCCTGAGGGATCGCAGAAGCTGGGCTGTCCCGCATCGGTCAGCACCATGCAGCCGCCCTTGGGCGAAGCGTTTCGCATGAGACGCCCTTCTGCTCCCACGCGGTAGCAAAGATGCGCAATGTTTCGTGTGAGTGCAGCGGCGGCAGGTTCCTGCGCGGCAGTGGCGGTGAGGTAGAGCTGCATAGTCGCCCCCTTGTCGGATGAAGAATAATCTGCTATACTGAATCAATCCCGCAAGGGTTTCCCCTGTTGGGCTATAATGATTGTATGCAGAAAGAGGACACAATATGAGCCTTTCCCTTGTTCCGGACTATGTGTTTCGGGATTACAAGAGCGTGACGCCGACATTTCTCCGTGAACTGGGCGTGACCATGCTGATGACGGATCTGGACTATACGCTGGCACCGAAATCCCGCCGCAAGCCCGATGACGCAGTGCGTCAGTGGCTGCAGGAGCTTCGTGACGCGGGCGTGACGGTCATGGTCATCTCCAATAACCGCTCCTCTACCCGCGCGGGAGAATTTTGCGATGCGCTGGGCGTGCCCTATGTGCGCCACGCAGGGAAACCCTCCCGCAGAGGACTTCGTGAGGGTATGGAGCGTGCGGGAAAGAAGCCTTCGGAATGTGCCTTCCTCGGCGATAAGCTGCTGACAGACGTGCTTGCTGCCAAGCGCATGGGCATCCCCGCGCTGATGGTGGAACCGCTGGAGGGACCTGTGGGGGCGTGGAACCATGTGCTGCATCTGCTGCAAAGACCCTTCAAGAGCCTTTCCGGGCATGATCAGCGCTGAGCGACGGTAGTTTTTTGCGTATTTCTGCAAAAAATGGAGAGAAAGCTATTGCCAAGCGTCATGAGATGCGATAAAATGAGAAAGGTTATATACCAATATTATTTGAAATCGGGAGGCGGCCCGTCCGTCCCCAGGAATATGGAGGATTTAAATATGGCAACTATTACTGCCGGTGATTTCCGCAACGGTAAGACCTTCGAGATGGACGGTAAGGTCATGCAGGTCGTCGAGTTCCAGCACGTTAAGCCCGGTAAGGGCGCAGCATTTGTTCGCACCAAGATGCGTAACGTCGTGACCGGCGCTGTGACCGAAACTTCTTTCAACCCCACCGCTAAGTTTGAGGAAGCATTCGTGGATCGTAAGGACATGGAGTACAGCTACGCTGACGGCGATCTGTACTACTTCATGGATCAGGAGACCTATGATATGGTCCCCCTGAACAAGGATGTCCTCGGCGATGCTTTCCGCTTCGTCAAGGAGAACACCATCTGCAAGGTGCTGTCCTATAAGGGCAACGTCTTCGGTCTGGAAGTTCCCAACTTCATGGATCTGGTGGTCACCAAGTCTGATCCCGGCGTGAAGGGCGATACCGCTACCAACGTCACCAAGCCCGCTATCCTCGAGACCGGCGCTGAGGTGAAGGTGCCCCTGTTCATCAACGAGGGCGACAAGATCCAGATCGATACCCGTACCGGCGAGTATCTCGGCCGCAGCAAGGGCTAATCGATAAATACAACAACTGATTTTCTGATTCTGAAAGGAGAACGAAATGGGTATTGCTGAGAAGATCGCGTATCTCAAGGGTCTGGCTGAAGGTCTGAAGCTGGACGAGGAGACCAAGGAGGGCAAGGTTCTGCTTGCTGTCATCGATGTTCTGGCTGACATTTCCGACGAGCTGGAAGAGCTGGAAGACGAGATCTGCGAGCTGGAAGAGGGCATCGACGCTGTGAGCGAAGACCTGTCCGACGTGGAAGAGTGCCTCTATGAAGAGGACGAAGAAGACGAGGACGAGGATGAGTGCTATGCCACCACCTGCCCCAGCTGCGAAGAGGAGATTTTCTTCGATGATTCCATTCTGGAAGAGGGCGAAGTGATCTGCCCCAACTGCGGCGAAAAGCTGGAATTTGATCTGAGCGATCTCGCCAATGCCACCGGCATGGACGACGAGGACTAATTTGCAAAAGCGGGTCGGCTCTGCCGTCCCGCTTTTTTTGAAAGGAAGTAACAAGTATGTTTGTCAGCGATATTTTCACCACCGCTCCCACCGATGAGCGCAGTGCTGCTGAGATGGCGACCTTCGCCCTGCTGGACGAGCTGGGCATTCCCTATGAGCGCGTGGATAACGATCCTGCAGGTCCTATGGAGGACTGCGACATCGTGAGCGAAAAGCTCGGCAGCGAGATCCGCAAGAGCTCTCTCATTCATAACGCGGAAAAGACCCAGTATTACCTTGTGATGATGCCTGCCCACAAGCAGTTCAACACCAAGGCATTTCAGGAAAAAATGGAGTGCAGCCGCCCCTCCTTCGCATCCGAGGAGGATATGATGGCGCTGCTGGGTGTCACTCCCGGTACCGCATCCATTCCCTGCCTCATGCACGACAAGGAGGGCAAGGTCAAGCTTGTCATCGACCGTGAGATCGCCAATGACGAGTGGTTTGCGTCCAATGCCTGCGACAACCGCAGCCATTTCCGCATCAAGACCAATGACCTGCTGATGAAGTTTTGCCCTGCCATTGGTCACAGAGCCAAGCTGCTGCGTATGTAAATGAGAAAAATCCCGCCGAAACGGCGGGATTTTTGCGTTTTAAGTGAGTTTTTCTGCCATTGCCTGTGCCCACAGCTGCCACTGATTCTCGTTTGTGTGATTGTCGATGGTGACTGTGGCTTGCGCGACCTTGCTGCCTTCGCGCATCAGCACGCAGAGGGTTCCGTAATTGTTGTAGACCCGTATGCTGTCCACGGCGAGCGTCGGCGCAGGGAGATCTGTGAAGCGCTTGCCGTGATAGCGGTTGGCATCATAGATATAGTAATCCCGTTCCAAACCACGGGCAAGCCACTGAGCTGCAAGCTCGTGATACGAAAGGCGGAGAATGCAGAAATACTTCTCGCCATCGGCTGTCGTCACATAGCAGCTCTCGTTCCATTCGTAGTTTTCGGAGACAGCCGTGGACCATCCGGTGATCGTACCGTAATCGAGAAAATTGTGATCCTCTGTGATCGTGCTGTCGGGAAACACATCTGCTATCGTTGCGAACGGGATCTCTCCTGTGTATTCCTCATGGGACAGTTCGTTGTCCGCGCGGGAAAGTGCGGACAACAGTCCGGAGGCAATGCCGACGCAAAGCAGGAACGGCAAAGCGCGCGCAAGGTAATGGAGAGGCGCGGTTTTCTTCCAGTTGACGTGATGATTCAGCTCATCGCCATGCAGAAGCCGCTTTTCATAGTGGCGGAAGCGGAAGAACTGCAGCAGGCACTGCGTCCACACAAGCAGGAGGAGTCCATAGATGCAGACGGTGAAGAGCAGACCGATCGTTGCGGCTTCTCGACAGGGATATCGCAGTACCCCGCCCGACAGCAGCATAACTGTCATCGTGTACAGAATGGAGCTGACGAGGGCGCTGCGATGCTTCTGCTTCAGCAGACCGATGGTGATGGCATGGGTCTCGCTCTCGGTGTTCAGTTCCGGGGCATTGGGCTCTGTAGAGCGATACACGCGGAAGTCGCCGTATTGCAGCAGATATTCCCAGCCCATGGAGCGGTAAAGCTCCCATTCTTCACCGGTCAGTTCATCGCCGCTGTCAAAAAAACGGGGTTTTCGCTTCTGCGCCACGTCGAGACGGTAGCTGACCTTGCGGGGGGAGCGGCGCTCAAAGGAGAATACACCGCAGAACACACCGTCTTCAACGAGAAACAATCCGTCGGCTGCCATATCCTCCAGCCAGCTTTGGATGCCCTCCACATTGCAGGGATCGCAGGGACAGAGACGGTGGACATGCTTGATCGTTTCCTCTGACATTAGAGACAGCCTCCTTTCACCCGTTCAGCATCCTCGATGCAGTGGCGCAGTCGCGCAAGTTCCTCGCGATAGGCAGCGTGACCAAGTTCTGTAATCTGATAAGTGCGTTTGCGCCCCTCTACCGAGATCTCTTCAATGTAGTTTTCTTTCTCGAACTTTCCCAAAATGGTGTAAAGCGTAGCGGGACCGATGCGAAGTCTGCCGCCTGTGCAGCGGTCGATCTCCTCTGCGATGTCGATGCCGCACATGGGACCGCTATGAAACGCCATGAGAACATAAAACATGGACTCTGTCAAAACATCCATTGCTTTCTTTGGCATAGGGTCACCTCAGTTAATATCGTTACATGATATCATCTAACGATATTATAGATGATCTCTATTGTGCTGTCAATAGGAAAGGCACAGCTCCGTTTGGAGCTGTGCCTGTTGCGTTACGAACTTATTCCTCCATCATCTGCAGGAGAAGATGGACTGCAGGCTGATTGCCTTTGATCCAGTCCATGCCATGCTGTTCGCTGAGCTGAATCGCGGCTGCTTTCCACTCGTCAAAGTATTCCTGCCCGGTCATGGTTTGGATCTGCAGCCTGCTCTCCGGTGCGATATCATCGATCACTGCTCTCATCAGATGTCCACGCAGCCCGGTCTGACCACCCTTAAGGAACTGCTCAAAGCAGTAGCGCAAGGTGTACTGACCGTAATAGGTCAACTCGCGGTATTCGATGGAGTGCTCGTTGATGTAATCGCCGGGATTGGAGGAGTGCAGGGGAGAGGACTCGATGATTTCAAAAAGCTGTTCCATGGCAGCGGTGGTATCTATACCGCTAAATTCGATCGCCTGTGCATAGCAGTTTTGAATCTGTGCCCGAATGTACTTTTGCGTATCAAGGGCATCCTCTTCGATTTCGTCCGGGAATTTGTTCCGAATGTCAGAGACATAGTAGCTGCCGTCTCCCGGTTGCCAGTATTCCTTCAGACTGTACTTCCCGTTGTGAACATCAAAGGTAATGGCGACCGGAATATGGCTGCCACCTGCATCGCGGAGTGCTCCACCGGAGAAGCTGAACGATTGATGGAGTGCTATGCCATAGACGGTCACCCATCCGGTGTGGTCGGTAGAACCAACGGGGGGAGTGGCACTGAGCTCTTGAGTAGAAAGGGTGACGAAGCTGGCACAGTGGTACAAACCATCGGGAGCTTGGGGCTTGTTGATCTCAATGATGGCTGATCGGATGGCGGCATCAAGAGAGGACGACTGATCCATCCGTGCTGCCTGATCGATCAGATATTTCTCCCATGATCCGGCGTTCAGATGAAGCTCTTCCAGCAGTGTGCTGTCAAACTTTGCGGAGCCGTTGATCGGAAATTCCTGACCGTTGCAGAGCAGTTGCAAGGTGAAACTGCAGGCATCGCTGTTTTCTGCATAGGTAAGTGTCAATGCATCTATTGCTGCAGTAATGCCTGCGTGATGGATGAAGAGAGGGAGACGATAGGCATCGTCTCTTGTGAGGAATTTTTCCAAGCCGCTCTGAGTGAACAGCTCGGCGTAACGCTCATGCAGCATGGTGTCTGCAGGGCGCTCGTTTGGTGCGCCGTCCTGTACCCCGATGCCAATGTGGCTCATGCTCTCTTTGATTGCCGCAGCTAGGATTTCGTCATTGCTGAAGAGAAGTGTCAGTGTTTCGTGCAGGGTTTCTTCCCGCGGATCGGTGACACGGTTCGGAATACAAACCTCGACGTTTTCCACATTCAGATAAACGATTTTGTCCGCATCGGTGTTGTTTTGCATATTTACGCCGATTTTGAACCAGCCGCCTTTTTCGGCTTCCAGCTTCACAGGCAGTCCCGGCGTGATGTACTGCGGCTCGTCATAGGCGGTTTCTGTTTTCACCGCAAGAGGTTTCAGAACAACCTCGGTGTCGCCGAGTCCGTCGCCGCAAGTGACAACGATGTGCCTGCCAAGGGGAGAAATCTCCTCGTCAGCATAGACGAAGGTTTCCTGACTTCCGGCGGGAACAACAATGCGCAGCGTGTAACTGTCCTGTGTTGGATTCGTCAGCAAACTGACTGCCAACACGATGCAAGCGACAGTTGCGACCGCAACCACCCACACCGCGGGCTTTTTCCACTTGGAGAGATTATGGATACGACCCTTGGTGTCGCCCTCGCCAAATGCCAAAGGCATCCCCGCGATGATGCGCCGCCCGGTGGCAAGGGTCAGAAGAGACGAGGAGTAGTCTGCACGGACATCACTGCCGACCTTGCGGATCACGGCTTCGTCACAGCTCATTTCCATGTCCTTGCCTGCCAAGGTGAACGCCACCCAAACCAGAGGGTTAAACCAGTGAATGGTCAGCGCGAGGAACGCCAGCGCCTTGGCGATGTGGTCAAACCGCTTGATGTGATGCTGCTCGTGGAGAATGATATATTCCTGCTCTTTTTCACTCAGATTGCAGGGGAGATAGATCTTCGGACGGAACAAGCCCACCACAAAGGGGGACTTGATATCGTCTGCGATAAAGATGTTATGGCGCAGCGGAACGACCACAAAGAGCTTCTGCCGCAGTCGGACGTAAGAAACAACGCTGTAGATGACCATCACCGACACGCCCATCATCCAAAGGAAGGTTGCAAGGAAGAGAGAACCTTCCAAAGGGTCAGCTCGCAGCTGTTCTTCACCTTGGGGAAGTGTTTCGTTGATCCCGTCGCTGATGCCCGGTACAGGCAGAGTGACCGTAGGATATTCCGTGTGGACAATGTCGCTGGGTACATATTCGATGACACTGGTCGCCGATCCTGTGCTTTCGGCGGGAGCATCAAAGAGATTGTATACCGAGAAGTCGGAGCCGATGGAGACCGGGCACAACAGACGGAACAGAACCACGCCCCAGAGTGCATAGGAAATGACCTTCGGCGCTTTCTTCAGCAGCAGGCGCAGCAGGATCACAAAGACGATCGCCACGCTTGCCGTCAGGCTCATGTTGAACAGCTTCGGCAGAAAAGAGTAGTAAGACATAGCATTACCCCCTCATGCTGTCAATGTATTATGCACTACAATTTGTAGTACACACTTATATACTACAGGTTGTGGCGTGAAATGTCAAGCGGACAGAAAAAACCATCCTCCCCCTTGCGAGGGGAAGGATGGTGAAAATTCAGTCGTCGATGATGGCGTAAAGCTCGTCGAGATCACGGATGATATAGTCTGCGTGATAGCCTTCGGGCTGGGGCTTGCCTGCGGGATTGTACCACACACAGGGGAGACCGTAATTGTTGGCGCCCTTGATGTCGCTGGTGAGGGAATCGCCGATGACGAGACAGTTTTCTCTGGTGATGCCGTCGATGCGGGAGAAAACGTAGTCAAAGTATGCGGTGCTGGGCTTGGCAGCGCCCGCATCCTCGGAGATGAACGCGCCGCTGAGATATTGCTTGATGGCAGATGCGGCGAGGCGGCGTTTCTGCACGGCGGCGACGGCGTTGGTGACGAGATAGAGCTTGTGGGTCTCGCTGAGCTTGCGGCAAAGTGTTTCCGCGCCGTCGATCAGCATGGAGCATTCGCCGAGGGTGTCCTCCTGCACCTGCATACAGGCATCAGCATCGCCCTCGATGCCGAGATGGGCAAGCAGACGGCGGAAACGCTCCACCACGACGAAGGATTTCTCATACAGCCCGCGGTCAAAATCCGCCCAGAGTGCGGCATTGATCTCCTTGTAGGTGGTGTAGTTTTCTTCTGACCAAGGCAGACTGTTTTTTTCACAGGTGCGGCGAAAGGCGATCCGCTCTGCGGCGGTAAAGTCAAAGAGGGTGTTGTCGGCATCAAAGAGCAGATAAGGATAGCGGCTCATGGCGATCTCCTTTGCATTTTGTTTGAAAAGAGGGTAACATATTTTGCGGCAAATTGCAAACGCAGTACCTCTGTGTTATGCTGATAAAAAAGCTTGGAGGTGCGGAAATGGAAAGGGAACTGAACTGCCTGCGCTGCGGGGAGCGGATGCGCTATGCGAGACGTGAGAAAATCCAACTCGGTGAAACGGGGTGGTTTTCGGGGGATTGGGGCAATCTCATGGCAGGCGCTATGGAAGTGGATTTCTATTGCTGTCCTGCCTGTGGAAAGATCGAACTGTTTCAGCCTCGTGGCGGAGAAGATAATGGCTTGCCGCAAAAGGTGTGTCCTCTTTGCGGCAAGGAGATCGACTTTGACTATCCGAAGTGTCCGTACTGTAAAAGTCCCTGCTAAATATGAGGTATGACCACCCGTTTTACGGGTGGTCATACCTCTTCCGCACCGTTCGCCGTCATGGCAAGCGCCGAAAGGACAGAGAGCGGGGAAAGCAACGTGTTCTCCCCCTCTTTGGAACTTGCACGGAAGAGACGCAGCGCAAAGTCTGTTGCAGCCACATTTCCTTGCGTAAGATCACAGGACACATCCACTTCGTTCGGTTGAATGCCGCTGGTCAGATCTTCTGCTCCACCGCAGGCACTCAGCAGGAGCATTGCAGTCACGAGCAGAAGGCTCAGTGGCATTTTGATTACATTTTTTCTTTTCATCAAACAACCTCCGTTCACAGAAAACCCAATTTTCTTCATGTTCCCGCGAGGATATCAATGCTTGTCTGATAGGTCGTGGGGTTCCTGCCAAACACCGTGTCGTAGACCGTGATATAACTGATTATTGTGCGGAAAGATTTCGCATTTCGTTGATGCGGACTTTGGTTTGCGCTGCCATGATGTTGTTGACGAAATAGACATCGCTGATGCCCTTCTCTGCCACGAGCGAAGGGAGCTTGCCCTTCCAGTAACGGTAGTCCACCACATAGGTGTTCTCGTAATGGGCGGCGAGGAAAGGAACAAAAGCATTGCCGTAGGATTCCTTCAAAATCACGCAGGCAGAGCCGTCGGTGAGGGATGCGTTATGGATCTCGCCGTAGGGCTGATCGCCGCCGATGAAAGCGCTGTACTTGCTGCTCTTGCTCCAGTTCGATACATCGGTGACCACGTTGGCTTTGTGGGCAGATCCGCTGCGATCCCAATAAGTATAAGTGCTTTCGTAGAAGGGTTTGTAGGCAATGAGTTCGTCGGGGTTGGCGGCAAGCGCTGCGCTCTTGCCTGTATGGGAGTAGAAGCTGCCGAGGAAGGGACCGTAGCTGACGGTTTCATAGCGGGACAGCTCGTTCGGATCCCAGTCGTTGACAGATGCGAGCTTTGTATAGGCGTAGTAGGCACCGAGAGCAGTCCAGTGATGGTCGGTGCGGAAATAGATGTACTCGCTGCGATGGGCGCGGAGCGGGGCATAAACGGGAACGGTCTGCACCTGCTCGCTCATCTGTGCATAGATGAAGTCGATGGCTTTCTCCTGGTCGCCTGTCTTGATGCTGCCGCGGAGACTGTCGGGCAGCATAACACCCATGCTGTTGGGAACGACCATGGTGTAGACCTGCACGTTTTCGCCGAGAAGAGCGGCGGTGTCATTGACCATGGAAGCGTAAGCGTGGGCGGCGGATTCAGAGAAACCGTAGTACTCATAGGCGGTGTCACCCACCTGCAGTACCGCGCCGAATTTTTGCACCGCGCCGGGGTCTTCGGGATCGGTGTAGTTTTCGTCTATGCCGTCATCATCGTGGAAGCCTTCTTCGACGGGGGGCTCTTCGATCGGTTCGTCCTCCACGGGAGCGCTCGCTTCTGCGTCGTCGGGGATCTCGTCGCCTTCCACCACGTTGCCGCTGATCTGGATAGAGGTTTTGCCGTGGAGGGATTCCACGGCGGCATTCAGTGCCACCAGCTGCTCGCGGAAGGGGAAGGTGTCGGAAAACCACAGGCTGATGCTGCTGAAGTAGCTGCCGTCGGCGAGGGTCTCGGCGGAATATTCGGGGAATTTTGCAAGCTCCCGCTTTTCCTCCTCGGAATAGTCGGGGCGGAGCGCGGGGATCTGCGCCAGCACAGATCCGCCGAGGAGAGCGATGGCAAAGAGACCTATGGTCAGATATTCAAAAAGCTTTGTTTTTTTATCCATGTGCCGACCTCATCAGAACTGGAAGTAGATAAAGGGATTGTAGCTTGCGCCGGCAAGAGCTGCCGCGGAGAGCAGAAGGGATGCCACCGGCAGCACCGCTTCAACGAAGCGGCTCACATTCCGCACGGGGGCGGGAGTGCGTTCGCCGGTGCAGTAGGTGAGAAGCTTTTTCGGCAGGGGAGTGCAGACCAGAACACAAACTGCCAGCAGGATGCTGTGGCTCTGCCAAAGGATGGTGGTCTCAAAGGCTACGGGATTGCTGCGGAGAAGTCCCTTTGCCACGGCGAGACCCAGAGAGAGGTTCTCGAATCGGAACAGGATCCAACCGAAATAGACCACCGTCAGCAGGTACAGATGCCGAAGAATCTTGGGGATACGGGGGAGCTTGCCGCTCAGCAGCTTCTCCAGCGCGATGAATACAAAGAAATAAAGACCCCACAGCACATAGTTCCAGCTTGCGCCGTGCCAGAGACCTGTCAGCAGCCATGTCAGCAGGAGATTGCACACGGTTCTTGCGCTGCCGTGGCGATTACCGCCGAGGGGGATGTACACATAGTCGCGGAAGAAAGAGCCGAGGGAGATATGCCAGCGTCGCCAAAATTCCGAAACACTGGCAGAGATGTAGGGGTGATCGAAGTTCTCACGGTAATGGAAACCGGCCATCAGACCCATGCCGATCGCCATGTCGGAATAAGCGGAGAAATCCAGATAGATCTGCAGCGACCAAGCGAGAACGCCCAGCGCCAGCGCGAGGGAATCGAGATTGCCGAGGGTGGCAAGGTTTTCTGCTGCGAGGGTGAGATCGTTTGCAGTCGCTGCTGTCAGCAGGATGCGGTCAGCCAATTCGCCGCAGGGATTGGCGAGAAGCGCTTTCTTGGCAAGACCTGCGCTGAAACGGCGAATGCCGGCTGCGATGTCAGTGGTGTTGGTGGTACGGTGCAGGATCTCCTGCTCTACATGACTGTATCGCACGATGGGACCTGCAATGCACTGATGGAACAGGCTGACATACATCAGAAGGGTCGGAAAGCTCTTTTGCGCGGACACCTCGCCGCGATACACGTCCACGGTGTAGCTCAGCGCCTGAAAGGTGTAGAAGGAAATGCCGATGGGGAGTGCGATCTCGGAAATAGTGAACTCCAAACCGGTCAGCGCCTGCAAATTGCGGCAGAAGAACATACCATATTTAAATAAGGAGAGTATGCCGAGGCTGACTGCACAGGCGGCGATGAGAGCCCCCTTGCCGGAGCGTCCTTCCGTGCGGCGCTTTTCCACAAGAAGGGCAGCAGCCCAATTGACCAGAGTGGTGCCGATCAGCAGCAGGACATAGACGGGTTCGCCCCAGGTATAAAAGAAGAGAGAGGACAGCAGCATCACGGCGTTTTTGCTGCGGATGCCCGGCATCAGTCGCTGCAACAGAAGATTCAGCGGCAGAAACAGAAAGAGAAACAGAAGATCAGAAAAGACCATGGTGTATGCTCCAATACGAAGATTTAGAATAACGGCGCGAAGCACCGAAAAAAGTTAATAAAAACGCAGTGTCGAAATCTGTCGACAAAGTAATTTATATTATGGAATCACGGAGAGGAAAAAGCAAGCGCAAACACGCAAAAGTTCTATCACAATTTAGAGTGAGCCGCGCACCGCTTTGTACTGTGTAGACATGACGTGTATCGGCAGGGAAAGGTGACAAACAGAATTGTATTTCGCTATATATAATAGGTATGAAAGGGCGGTGGAAAAAAGTCTGAAAAAGTGGAAAAATAGTGTTGACAAGAGGTGGAAGGTGTGGTATTCTAACCGAGCTGTCCGCGAGAACGGTGAGCGTAAATGACGAGTCGAAAAAAGTTTGAAAAAGAACGGAAAAAGTTCTTGACAAACGGGTTTGGTTCTGATATACTCAATAATGTTCCGCTGATGCGGCGTGTACCTTGTAAATTAAACAACGAAACGAACGAAAAGCACCAGACGGTACTTGAAAAAGTACTGACTAAGAGCTTGCCT
>JAFVXA010000019.1 GCA_017501355.1 Oscillospiraceae bacterium | reverse complement strand
TTCGCTTACTATGCTTGGAACAACGGCGGCGGCTTCACCGACGCTGACGGCAACTGGACTCTGAGCTCCGCTGAGAACGTTGAGGCTGTCGAGTTCATCGTCTCCATGATCAATGATGGTCTGACCAACACCGACCCCACCACCGAGACCCGTTATGACCTGCAGGAAATGTTCGCAGCTGGTAAGGTCGCTATGATGATCGGCCCCAACCAGATCTCCAAGTACTGCGAGCAGAACGGCGGCATCAACTATGGTATCGCTTCCCTGCCCACCAACGGTGACAAGGCTGGCGCTTCCGTCGGCGTTATGGACCGTATCATGTGCTTCGCTAAGGAAGGCCGTACCGATGCAGAGATGGCTGCTATCACCGCAGTTGTCGACGCATTCTATGATGACGAGCCCTATGCTGACTGGGTTCTGATGGAAGACTTCCTGCCCGCTACCTCCACCGGTAACGAGCTGTGCGCTCAGGCTGATCCCGGCATGGCTGCATGGATCGATGTCATCGGTTCCGCTAAGTTCTATCCCGCTGCTAAGGCAGAGTGGGCTGACGTTAAGCTGGGCGTCATCGATGCACAGCAGCGCGTCCTGCTGGGCGAAGATGCTCAGACCGTTCTGGATGAGCTGCAGGCTGAAATCGCTGGCTAATTACATCCGCACTTAAACTTCAGGCATACGAATGGGCCGGGTCTTCAAGGCCCGGCCCATTCTGACTGCAGCCACTTTCAAAGTGCACCAGGTACCTGCATTTTGAAAGTGACTGCAGCACAGGTTCAAAAACCTGTTACCAAATAAGCAAAGGGAGGTACAAACGTGAAAAAGAAACTGCTCAACAAAGCAGAACCCTACATCTGGATCGCCCCCAGCGTCATCCTGATGTCCATCTTCATCATCGTCCCCATTTTCTATGTCTTCAAAATGTCCCTGAGCAAGATCACAAAGGCAGGTCTGATCAAGGGCTTTGCCGGTTTTTCAAACTTTGAGGCTGTGCTTACCAGTGCAAAGTTTGCTCTTGTTCTGAGGAACACTGTCATCTGGACAATCCTTGTGGTTGTGCTCTCCACCGTTCTCGGCTTCATTCTGGCTCTGCTGCTGAACAACGAGTTCAAGGGCCGCAAGGTTGCCCGCGCCATCGTGGTCTTCCCCTGGGCTACCACTCTGGTCATTCAGGCCAGCGTCTGGAAGTTCATCATCGATACCGACTACGGCGCGCTGAACACTCTGCTGAAGAGTCTCGGCATCATCAACACCAACATCAACTGGGCTCCCACGCCGGAAGCTTTCTTCGCATGGGAGATCGCCTGCGGTATCTTCGTTACGATCCCCTTCGTCTGCTTCACCGCCCTGTCCGGTCTGCAGAGCATTGACAGCTCTCTCTATGAGGCTGCCACCGTGGACGGCGCCAACTATTGGCAGAAGCTGTTCCAGATCACCCTGCCTCTGGTCAAGCCCAGCCTGACCGTTGCAACGGTTCTGAACATTATCTACGTCTTTAACTCCTTCCCCATCGTCTGGACCATTACCAAGGGCGACCCCGCAAGCCGCACCGATACCTTGGTCACTTACCTGTACAAGCTGGCATTCTATAACGGTAAGCAGGGTGAAGCTGCCGCAGTTTCTGTGATCGGCTTCCTGATTCTGTTGGTCTGCGCCAGCGTCTACATGGTGTCCACTCTGAAGAAAGGAGACGAATAATCATGAGACTTGATTCCGCTCGTATTAACTGGGGCAAGTTGCTGACCCGGATTCTGCTGTACTTCACCGTGGTCCTGGTTTGCGTCTTCATTCTTTACCCCTACTTTGTTATGCTGTGCACCGCACTGAAGAGCCGTGCGGAGATCTTCTCCATCAACGGCACCATCTTCCCCAAGGAAGTTCTGTGGTCCAACTTCATCGACATCTGGCAGAAGGCTCCCATGTCCAAGTACATGATGAACTCCATCATCATTGCTGCCGGCTCCACCACCATCGCTATGATCTGCGGTATTCCCGCAGCATACGCACTGGCTCGTATGAAGTTCAAGGGTCAGACTGCATTCCTGGGCTTCATCATTGTCTCTCAGATGTTTGCTCCCGTGGTCCTGCTGATCGGTATCTATAAGGTTATGATGAGCTTCGGTCTGACCAACAACCTTCTGGGTCTGATCCTGATCAACGCAGCCTTTAACCAGGCATTTACCATCTGGCTGCTGCGCGGTACCTTTATCAGCATCTCGGCAGAAATGGAGCAGGCAGCTACCATCGACGGCTGCAACCGCGTGCAGGCTATGTTCCGCGTGCTGCTGCCCGTGGCAGCTCCCGGTATCGTCACCACGCTGATCTTTATCTTCATCAACGCATGGAACGAATACACCGTGGCACTGTGCCTGATCTCCACCGATACCATCAAGCCTCTGACTGTCGGTATCAACATCTTCAACGGTTACAATATCATTGAGTGGCAGTATCTGTTCGCATCCTCCATCTTTGCTATCGTCCCCGTTGTCATCCTGTTCATGTCCATCGAAAAGCACCTGACTGCAGGCTTGACTGCCGGCGGCGTGAAGGGCTAATACTTATACCATCAAACGAAAGAAGCGAAGCTGCGATCGCAGCTTCGCTTCTTTTTTCATGCACTTGCGTCAGGATCGCCCTTCTTGCGGTAGCGCAGAAGTCCCGCCACGGTGGAGACAATGGCACAGATACAGCTGAGGGTTGCCGTGGAGCCGATGATCGCATAGTAGACGGTAAAGATGGAGGCATTCACCAACAGCAACCAGCGGGTGCGCTGCTCATCCCTTTGGAAGGTGGAGAGCATATTGAACATGGCACCCACAATGGGCAGCACATCAATGGGACGACGATAGCCCAGCAGACCGCAGCCGAGAAACAGGAACACAAACAGCACATTTTCCTTCCTGCTCACCTTGGTGTCCCGCTTCAGATGTCCCAGCGCCACGATGGACTGCAGCACTGCCACTGCGCACACTGTGATTGCCGAACCCCAGCCGCTGATCAGCAGCACATTGAGGACGGCAAAGGAATTGTTGGCAGCATTCGTCCAAAGCATCTGCTTCTTGTGCTTGAGCACCGGCATGATCAGGCAGCACGCCGTAGACATCAGACCGAATGCCTGTCCGATATAATAACTCATGTATATTCTCCTTTGGTTGTTCACCCCGTAATAATGTCCAACGGGGAGTATACCATCTGTCAAGGCAAAAAGCAACGCCTCTGCCGCAAGAAACGGCAGAGGCGTTTTTCTGTATTCAGCTTACTTCTTGGAAGCGGGCAGACTTGCAGCAGCCACGCTCTGACCCACGCGGCGGGTCTTTTCGTCGGGCAGCATGACAGTCATCTGCTTTGCGAGCTCCGGATACTCCTCAGCGAGGATGCGGTTGCACTCGCTGATGACAAGGTCACCGCCCACGCCGGATGCCACACGACCCAGCACCAGCAGGTGGCGGATGGTGTAGAAACGGCTGTACAGCACCAGAGTGTGTGCGAGGTATGCGCCGATGCTGCGGAAGATATCCTTTGCGTTCTCATCGCCCTCTTCTGCCAGCTTCTGCACCACCTTCAGCTTCTCAGCGGGAGAGAGCGCAGGATCCAGCTCGATGCCGGCCTTAGGAGCCAGCTTGATGACAGCGTCCTGAGAGAAGTACTTGCAGCCAACACCGAAGTCGGTGGACCACTCGTCCTGCATGGCGTTTGCGCTCACGTCGACGGGAGCGAATGCCAGCTCGTTGAACCAGCCGAGGACGTTGCCGTCGCCTGCCACATAGCCCACAGCTTCGCTGGTGCCCATGGCAAGACCCATGACCTCGCCGGAGCCGAGGCTCATGGAGCCTGCAAGAGCGGTCACGTCACCGTCGTTGGCAACTGCGAGGGGCACATCGCCGATAGCGGCAGCTGCGCGCTCATAGATGGACTTCACTTCCTCGCGGCGGTCACGGGGCACCTTGATGAACAGGGATGCCACCTTGGGGCAGTTGCCCACGAACACGCCTGCGGAAGAAACGCCGATGGCATCCACGCGGGGCATCTTGGAAGCAGCGGTACGGAATGCCTCCAGAATGTGCTCATAGTGATAGTTGGGGTCCTCCTGCAGCTTGGGGAACCAGACCACCTCTTCGGAGTACACGGTCTTGCCGTCGATGACAGCGGAAACCTTGCGGTCGGAGCCGCCTGCGTCGAAGCCGATGCGGCAGCCTTCCAGATGACCGCCCACAGCGAGGGTGGACTCGTTTGCCTCGGGGAAGTGCTCCTTGTCGGTAATGATGATCTCGAAGGGACGCTCGTATACGTCCTCCATGAAGTTCTTGTCGAAGATGCGGGCGCCGCCCTCTGCGTAAGCCTTCTTCAGCTCCTCAGCCTGCTTGTCGCAGCCGCAGAGATACACGCGGAAGCCGCCCACGCTCCACAGCAGGAACTTCACCAGACGATCCACGAACACCTGATTGGCTTCGCCGAAATCAGCGCCGCGCAGAGCGCTCTGGAACACGGAGATCTTGCCATCCTCACGCTCCACTGCCACGGAGAAGGGATGACCGGCACGCTCCAGATAAGCGTTCATCCAAACGCCATAGGGGACAAATTCGGGATCCAGCTTGGGAATGTTGCAAATGCTGTACTGTACGCCAAGATAATTCATCGTTGTTCCCTCCTATAGTTTAGTCTTCGTAGCCGCGGGGGTTCTTGCTCTGCCAGTTCCAGGTGTCGCGGCACATATCGTCCAGAGTATATTCAGCCTTCCAGCCCAGCTCCTCTGCGCTCTTTGCAGGCTCAGCATAAACGGTAGCCAGGTCGCCGGGACGGCGATCGACGATCTTGTAGGGCACCTTCTGACCGCTGACGCGCTCGAATGCCTTCACCATATCCAGCACGCTGTAACCGGTGCCGGTACCGAGGTTGAAGACGTTCTCGCCCTTGTGGGTTCTCATGTAATCAATCGCAGCCACATGACCGCGAGCGAGGTCCACCACATGGATGTAGTCGCGCACGCCGGTACCATCGTGGGTATCGTAGTCATTGCCGAACACGCTCAGGCACTCACGGCGACCGATCGCCACCTGAGAGATATAGGGCATGAGGTTGTTGGGAATGCCGCGGGGATCCTCACCGATCAGACCGCTCTTGTGAGCGCCGATGGGGTTGAAGTAACGCAGCAGCACCACGCCCCACTCCTCGTCTGCCTTGGCAGTGTCGCGGAGGATCTGCTCGCACATATACTTGGTCCAGCCATAGGGGTTGGTGCAGTTGCCGGTGCGGCTTGCCTCGCGCAGGGGCACCTCATTGTCACCGGAATAGACGGTAGCGGAGGAAGAGAACACGATGTTCTTCACACCGTGATCGCGCAGTGCCTCGCAGAGGGTGATGGTGGAATTGAGGTTGTTGTCATAGTATTCCAGAGGCATGCTCACAGACTCACCCACAGCCTTCAGACCTGCAAAGTGAATGCAGCAGTCGATATCCTTGTGGGTATCGAGAATGCGGTCCAGTGCTGCGCGGTCACGCACATCGTTCTGATAGAAGGTCACCTTCTTGCCGGTGATCTCTGCCACGCGGTCGAGGGACTTGGGGTTGCTGTTGACAAGGTTATCAATGACCACGACATCATAGCCGCGCTCCAGCAGTTCAACACAGGTGTGGCTGCCGATATAGCCGGCGCCACCGGTCACGAGTACGCTCATTACTTGCTCTCCTCCTCAATAATACGTGCCATTTCTTCCCACTTGCTCTCCATGTCGGCAACCAGCTTGAACTGGGTGCGGCAGCGGTCCAGATTGTGGGTGTCGTAATGGGTCTTGAAATAGTTATCGCCATCGAGATAGTCAGTCAGGAAGCGGACACCGCACTCCAGCGTCATCATCTTGGCGCCCATGGGCATCATCTTGCGCTCCTGCTCAGTCAGACCAGGGCACTCCTGCAGGAAGCCGCGGGTATAGGTGCGGAACAGGTCAAGGCTCATCTCCACCTTGTCGAGATCCTTCTCATCCTCAGCTGCGGTGGAAGCACCGAAGCGGATGGAATCGCCGAAGTCATAGAGGCTGAGACCGGGCATAACGGTATCAAGGTCGATGACGCAGAGTGCCTTCTTGGTCTCAGCGTCCAGCATGACGTTGTTGAGCTTGGTGTCGTTGTGGGTCACGCGGGTGGGCAGGATGCCTGCAGCCTGCTGATCCACGAGGGTGGAAGCCTCCTCCGCTCTTGCAAGAGCGAACTCGATCTCCTTCTGCACGCCTGCTGCACGACCGCAGGGATCTGCTGCCAGCTTCTCGCGGAAGATGCGATAGCGATCCTTGGTGTTGTGGAAGTTGGGAATGGTCTCATGCAGGGTCTCTGCGGGGAAGTCCTTCAGCATTTCCTGGAAGCGACCAAAGCCCACAGCGCTCTGGAAGAAATCCTCGGGGGTCTCAGCTGCCTGCAGGCAGACGGAATCCTCGATGAAATCGTACACGCGCCAGTAAGTACCGTCACCGTAGTCAAGGAAGCTCTTGTTGTCGGTGGTGGGGATCAGGGTCAGAGTGCCGCGGGGATCTTCGATGCGCTCGCGCAGATAGGTGGTGACAGCGGAGATATTCTCCATCAGTGCGGGCACATCATGGAATGCGCGGGTGCTGATCTTCTGGAGAATATAGCGTCTCTTGGTCTCGGAGACCACAACATAAGTCACGTTCACATGACCAAAGCCATAGGGTTCACAGCTCACAGCGGGGGTATCCAGCTGGAAGTGACCCAGCACATCTTTCAGCAGTTCGTTCATTTCCACAGTTCCTCCTCATAAATGCCGTCAGCCTTCATCTTAGCGATGGCTGCGGTCACAGATTCCAGATCTTCACGGTAGGTCACGCCATACCAGCTCTCTTCGCAGGGGAGCACTTCCACCTTGGCGCTGCCGTCTTCCAGCTGCTCGTTGACCACGAAGGGCAGGAAGTGCTCGCACTTGAGGGGATTGGTTGCCAGATTCTTATCCAGGAATGCAGGGAAACGGTTCCACAGCTCATCCAGCAGGCCGTTGGCAAAGCCCCACATATTCATGGAGACGATGGTCTCACCGGGCAGGAAGGTGTAGGTCTTGCCGCCATCCTCGGTAAACTCAGCGTCGTCACCCTTCTTGAGGATGGTGGTACGCTCGGTGATGCCCTTGAGGAGACCTCCCTCGGTCTCGCAGACACCGCGTGCAACAGATCCATGCTCGGTCACGGTGTTGCGGACGCGGTAGCCCACCATGGCATAGCTGCCGTTTGCAGGATCCTTGGCAAGGAAATCATAGATAGCAGAGAAAGCGGTGCGGCCATAGAAGTCATCGGCATTGATGACAGCGAAGGGACCTTCCACCACGCCCTTGCAGCAGGCAACGGCATGACCGGTACCCCAGGGCTTTGCACGCTCAGCGGGAGCTTCATAGCCCTCGGGCAGGCGGTTCAGATCCTGATAAATGTAGGAAACATTGAAATACTTTTCCATGCGGTCGCCGATGCACTCACGGAACTCAGCCTCCATCTCCTTCTTGATGATGAAAGCGACATCGCGGAAGCCTGCGCGCCATGCATCATAGAGAGAGAAGTCGATGATGATGTGACCCTTGTCGTCCACAGGGGTGATCTGCTTGGGACCGCCGAAGCGGCTGCCCATACCGGCAGCCATGATGACCAGAACAGGATTTTTCATAATTGCCTCCCAGTTTATAAATTTGTTTTTGGTTTCCCTCACCCCGGCAGGGGGAAGGGCGCAAAAAGTGTTGCGTAATCGTTGATTTTATATTATCATCTTTTTTGCAAAATGCAATCCACCCACAGGCATTCGTGTAGAAATATATCCAAACTGCGTGGATATCTGCCATTGAGAAAGCAAGGTGTCAGCCTATGATCCGAAGCACCACCGATCCGTCCTTCCTCCGCTGGGGAATAACCGTTTCCCCCCAGACAGCGGAAAACACGGACATGAAAGAGCTCTCCCTCTCCTCCGGCGAAACGGTGCAGCTGTACTGCTTTGACCGCCCCACCCTCTGGGAGCATTCCGGCGACATGACCGTGCTGCTGATCGCAGAGGAGGGGTGCGTACACCACTTTTATCTCGACCGCGCGGTGCAGCTTTCCGCAGGCATCCGCTTCGGCTTTGCGCCGCTGCAGGGCGCAAGCCGCATCGCCTGCGAGACAGCGCTCCTCTGCGAGGAAGCTGTTGCAGGCAGTATGCCCACTCCCGATTTCACCGCGGCACTGCAGCCCATGCGCATCTTTACCTGTATGTCCCAAAAAGCGGAGGGCGGCTTCTACTTCCGCGGCGAACAGCATCTGCCCATGGAGCTCGTCTGGCTGAAAAAGGGCACGATGCACAACTACTGCGGCGGTGAAGATATTCTGCTGCGGTCAAGAGAGCTGCTGCTGATCCCCTCGGGACAGTGGCACATCCAGTACGCAGATGAAACTGTGCAATTCCTCACCCTCTCCTTCTTTTGGGAGGGGCGGGATTTCCGCGATCTCACAGGCACAGCGCTGAAGCTCTCCAACGAAGCGGAGCGCTATCTCATCTCTCTGGAGCAGGAGCTGCTGCACGAACGCACCGACAAGGACGAGTTCATGCACGCCACGCTGAAGCTGCTGCTGCTCCATCTGCAGCGGCAGAGCGATTCCGCAGGCACGCTGCGCCGCCCCTCCCCTTCCTCGGAGCAGGTGCAGCGCCGCATCATCGAAAAAGCCATGCAGGCAGTCTCCGCCCATATCCGCGGGCGCTACGCCGTACCGGAGCTGGCAGCGGAGGTCAACGTCAGCCCTACCCATCTCAGCAATCTCTTCCAGCGTTATCTCGGCGTTTCTCCCGCGAAGTACATCACCCGCATCCGCATCGAGGAGTGCAAGGCGCTCCTCACCGACGGGGAAATGAGTGTAGGCGAGATCGCCTCCCTCATGGGATATTCCAGCATTCCCCATTTCTGCAAGCAGTTCCGCCAATGGACAGGCAGCTCCCCCGCCGAGTTTGCGCGGGAGAAGCAGGCATAAAAAGCGCAAAGCGTCTGCACCCCTTTTCGGGGCGCAGACGCTTTTTTCTTTACAGTTCCACGCGCTGACCGCGGAAGAACACGTCCTTCACGTTCAGATCAGCATCCAGCACCACAGCGTTGGCGACCTTGCCGCAGTCGAAGCTGCCGAAACGGTCATACACGCCGATCGCCTTTGCGGAGTTGACAGCAGCAGCCGTCACCGCATCAGCCAGAGGAATGCCGAAGGAGACTGCCGTCTTCAGGCAGCCCATCAGATCGGTGGCAGAGCCGGCAATGGTGCCATCCTCAAGGGCAGCCAGCTTGCCGGTCACCTTCACCGCCTGACCGCCGAGGGTATAATCACCATCGGGCATGCCTGCGGCGCGCATGGTGTCGGAAATCAGCACCACGCGATCCTTACCGAACATTTTGAACACGGCACGCACCATACCGGGATGGATATGGATGCCGTCGCAGATCAGCTCCACGCGGGTCTTTTCATCGTCGAGCGCCGCGCCCACCACACCGGGATCGCGATGCGCGAAAGCGGGCATGGCGTTGAACAGATGGGTCACATGACGCGCGCCGAGAGCGAGTGCCTCGCTGGCGATGTCGTAGTTCGCGGTGGTATGGGCGAGGGACACGGTCACCTCATCCTTAACAGCGCGGACGAAATCCATGGCACCGGGTTCCTCGGGAGCAAGGGAGACGATCTTCACAAGACCCTCAGCCGCATCCACAAGGCGATGGAACATATCCACATCGGGGGCATGGAGCCATGCGCCGTTCTGTGCGCCGCGCTTGGCGTAAGACAGGAAGGGACCTTCCAGATGAACGCCCACCAGCTCTGCGCCGCCCTTGCCGCTGCGGCGATGCTCCGCCGCATTGCGGCAGACCTTCAGCAGATCCTCCTCCAGCAGGGTCATACCTGCGGGGCAGATCTGGGTCACACCACGGGAGAGCTCATATTCTGCCATGACAGCGAGACCCTCTGCGTCGCCGTCGGAGAAATCGTGACCCTTGCAGCCATGGAAATGCACGTCGGTGAGACCGGGAATGACCCAGCAGCCGGAGGCATCATAGGTCTCATCGCAGCAGCAGCTTCCGCTGCAATCGCTGACCTGACCATCTGCAAAGCAGAGTTCTTTTTCTACAAAACCCAGTTCGGGATCGAAAACCTTACCGCCGATCAGTCGCATACGGGAACACCTGCCTCTTCAAGCTTAGCCAGTGCAGCGCGGTCACCCACGATGGTCACATCGGGATGCAGCTGCAGGATGGATGCGGGCACTTCGGGGGTCACAGGACCGCAGAACGCACGATACACGATGTCAGCCTTGCCTTCGCCGCTGACGACCACCAGCACCTTCTTTGCCTTCCTGATGCTGCCGATACCCATGGTCATAGCCTGACGGGGCACTTCGTCCATGGAATCGAAGAAGCGAGCATTTGCCTGAATGGTGCTCTCAGCGAGATCCACCACGTGAGTTGCGATGGGGAAATCGCTTGCAGGCTCGTTGAAGCCGATGTGACCGTTGTGACCCATGCCCAGCAGCTGCAGATCAATGCCGCCGAGGTCAGCCATCACCTTCTCATAGCGCTTGCTCTCCGCCTCAGCATCCTCAGCCATACCGCTGGGAACGTTGGTCTTTGCCACGTCGATATCCACATGGTCAAACAGGTTCTTCTGCATGAAGTAGCGATAGCTCTGGGGATGATCGCCGGTGAGACCCAGATACTCGTCCAGGTTCACGGAGCTGACCTCCTTAAAGCTCAGGTCGCCCTGCTTGTACCACTCCACCAGCTGCTCATACGCACCGACGGGAGTAGAACCGGTAGCAAGGCCCAGCACACAGTTGGGCTTCTGCATCACCTGTGCGGCGATGATGGATGCGGCGCGGCGGCTCATAGCCTTGTAATCTTCTGCACGATACACTCTCATTTTCTTATACGACCTTTCTTCATGATAGATTCTGTTATGTACGCTATTTGCCATTATAGGATTATTCTACTATACCCGTCTCAGCGCGACAAGAGGGTTTTTCCAGCTTTTTTCATTTCCGGGCAAAAAAGCCGTCGACTTGTGCCGACGGCTTTCGCTATCTATTCCCTTTCTTTTCCAAAGAAGAACAGCGCCACGGTTCCCGGTCCGGTGTGGCTGCCGATGGTGGTGCCGATATCAAAGATCTCCACCTTGCCGCAGAGCTTCCCAAAGCGCTGCTCCACCAGCGCCGCCACTGCCGCCGCATCCGTAAAGCACGCAGAATGGGAAATAAAGCAGCGCCCCCCATAGTCCTCGCCGCTTTCGGCATGGCTTGCCATGCGCTCCACAATCTCGCAGATGACGCGGCGCTTGGAGCGGACCTTCTCCCCTGCTACCAGCTTCCCCTCTCCATTCATGTGCAGCAGCGGACAGATGCCCATCATGCTGCCGAACATCCCCGCAGTTCTGGAAATGCGCCCGCCGCGTATGTAGGCGCTGAGATCGGTGGAGAAAAACCAGTGCTGGAGTTTACGCTTGTGTTCCTCTGCCCATGCATAAAGCGCATCCATCTCCATGCCCTCTGCGCGCAGCTGCGCCATGGTGTCCACCAGCAGCCCATAGCCCGCGGATGCCGCGAGAGAGTCCACCACCAGCACCCGCCGCGCGGGAAATTCCTCCTGCAGCAGTGCCGCCGCCTGCTTTGCCGCACCGCACGCCCCCGAGAGCCCCCCCGACAGGCACACGTGCAGCACATCCTTTCCCTCCTCCAGAAAGGAAGCAAAAAAGTCCAGATACTCCCCCACGCTCAGCATACTCGTAGAGGTTTCCGCACCCTGCTCCATGGCACGGTAAAAATCACGCAGGCTCTCCCTGTTCAGATCGTCCCGCCGTTCCTCTCCGTCTATGGTATAGTGAAAACAAAGAAAGGGAATGCCCCGTTTTTCCAGCCATTCGCGGCTGAGATCCACCGTGCTGCAGCAGCTCAAAATATACTCGCTCATACCAATTCCTTTCGTCGAAAAATTAAAAAGGTTTTTAATTAACTTATTACAAGTTTTTAATTATCTTATTTTGCATCATACAACAACTTTACTTTCCCGTCAACCGCCGATTCGCAGCCCCTGCCGCACAGCGGTATACACAAAATCTATCCCCCATAATCTGCACATTTCCAACAAAAATGATCGGTTTCGCATTTTCTGTTAGAAAAATTACAATTTTGATGATATAATATGTTCATTGAAAAAACTGTCGAAAGGGGTCATCACATCATGTACGCAATCGGCGAAAAGATCATTTACGGTGAGCAGGGTGCCTGCGAGATCTCCGATGTCGGTCACGTCGCCATGCAGGGCATTGCCAAGGATCGTCTGTTCTACACCCTTCGTCCCCTTTCCGGCGGCGGGACGATCTATGCGCCTGTGGATTCCCCCGTGTATATGAGCCCCGTGATGGCAGCGGAGGAGGCGAAAGCCTTCCTTGCCGCCATTCCCGCCATTGAAGCGACTGTCTGCCCCGAAACCAAAGTGACCAAGGCAGATGCCTATTATAAGAGCATCTTCTCCTCTCACAGCCGCGAAGCCCTTGTTGCCATGCTGAAAGGTCTCGCGGGCTGCTGCACCGATCGCCGCCACACGCTGAATCTGCGTCTGGAGCGCATTTCCAAACGGGCAAGAGATTTTCTGGAGAGTGAGCTTTCCGCGGCGCTGGCAATCAGCACACAGGAAGCGCAGCAGCTCCTTGCCGATGCCATGAAGAAATAAACGAAAAGAACGGCATGATCGTTTTTGATCATGCCGTTCTCCTGTTTATAGATCAGTGACACCCGGGCGCACACCATACTGCTACCGTTCAAAACCAAGGTATCTCGTACCCTGAAAGCTCAGTTTCCCCTTGTCCCCTTCCATGAGAAGACCGTATTCGTGACCTGCCATGAGGAACTCCATGCGGTCACCGCTCTCCACCTCAAATGTAACATAGTAGCTGGTGGTGGTATGATGATGGTGATGCTCGCCCGCACCGTGGTGATGGGACACATTGGTGCGCTTGGCGATGATGGTGGCAGGCACCGTCAGACGCGGGGAATGGTTGTTTTTGTTCCACTGACCGATGCCCTTGATGAGCGTGACAAAGATACCCACAAAGACGATCGCAAAAATCAGCGTGGTCATAACAGGCACAATAGAATGCAGTCCGAAGCCAAAGTGAGCTCCTGCGCCCAAAGAATTGAAAGGGTTAAAAGCAGATACCATTTTTCTCTCTCCTTCTCTTTTGCGAAAGGGGTCTCACAGCGAAGTGAGACCCCCTGTTTTTGTTTACTCGCCGTCGCTCTCCTGCATCACAACCACAGGAGTAGGGGTGTCTGTCGCCATCTTAGCACCGAGAGCCCCCATAATCAAGCTCTTGATATCAATGCCCATACCGGCGCTGATGCCTTCGGTGACCTGCGTGGTACCGTTGACGATATCGCTGAGAAGTTTCGCGCTGTTGCCCTCACCGTACATGGTGATCTTATCGACCTTGCTGAGAGGCTCGGCAACATTCTTTGCGATCTCAGGCAGCGCACCCATGATCATTTCAATGACCGCAGCTTCGCCGTACTTCTTCATCGCTTCTGCCTTCTTGTCGATACCTTCTGCCTCAGCCAGCGCCTTCAGACGGATGGCTTCTGCTTCCGCTTCACCCACGGCACGAATACCTTCTGCCTCGCGCTGGCGTTCGATCATCTTTGCCTCGGCTTCCTTGGTGCGGCGATAGAGCTCGGCTTCCGCTTCCTGCTCGGCAGCATAGCGCTCCGCATCTGCCTTGGCGCGAATCTCCGCATCCAGTGTCTGCTTGGTGACCTCGACTTCCTTGGCTCTCAACTCAGCCGTGCGCTCTGCGCGGGCGATATCGGCGTTGGCAGAGGACACCTCGATGGAACGGCGCTGTTCCTGCTCCTGGATGGCATAGGCGGCATCGGCTTCCGCCTTCTTCACGTCGGACTGCTGCTTCAGCTCTGCCTGTCGGATGGCGAGAGAAGTCTGCTTCTCGGCGATCTCCATCTCAGACTGCACCTTGGCATCGTTGGCTTCCTTGGCTGCCTGCGCCTGTGCGATGGCAATGTCTCGGTCAGCCTGTGCCTTTGCAACAGCCGCGCCCTTCTTGATTTGAGAGATGTTGTCGATACCGAGGTCTTCGATCACATTGTTCTGATCGGAGAAGGACTGGACATTGAAGGAGATCATTTCAAGACCCATCTTCTGCAGGTCGGGGAAGGCATTCTCCTGCACACGCTCACCAAATGCCTTACGGTCGGTGACCATTTCTTCCAGTCTCATCTGACCCACGATCTCACGCATGTTACCTTCGAGGGTATCCTGCACACGGCGAATAATCATGTCCTCGCCTTCGTTCAGGAAAAACTTGGAGGCAAGGGACATCATCTCTTCGCTCTGACCAATGCGGATCTTCACGGTGGCATCCACCTTCACGTTGATGTACTCGGCGTTGGGAACGTAGTCCGTTGTCTTGACGTCCACAGAGAACATCTTCAGCGAAAGCTTATCGAGACGTTCCAAAACGGGGATGCGGATACCCGCTTTGCCGATGAGGATACGAGGCTTGCGGAAGCCGGAAATCATGTAGGCGGTATCGGGGGGCGCCTTCACATAACCCACAAGGACAAGAACCACCAGCAGCACGACGGCAACAGCCGCACCAATTGCATATTTCATTTCAGTTCTCCTTTCTTTTTACCAATGTTTCTGTTTTTCTAAATGATTTGACAGCTTTCAGTATCCAATGGAATACCTCCTTCGCTCCTTGTGTTTTTATTGTAAGAGACTGGCACAGGAGAATACAGGACAGGATTGGCAAAATAAAGGGTCTATCTCTCCATGTTCAGAGAATTACACCCCCATGCAGGAATATTGCCTATCACACCTTGCACTTGACACAAAATAACGCGGAAGCACAGATCAAATCCATGCTCCCGCGTTTTGTTATGTTCGCTTCACCGCTCTTTTTTACTCTTCGTTTTCTTCGGTCTTTTCCAGTTCGGGATCGTCCGCAGGCTTCTCGTCGCAGAACTGCAGGCAGAACACCGCCTGCGGCCAGTTGAGGGAAATGCGGACGTACTTTCCCATTTCTTCCGCCGCCTGCTGCGCCGCGGCGCAGATCTCCGGCATGATCTCCTTCGTAAGATACCCACCCCGCCAGTGGAACACGAAGCGCGGCTTTTTCTTCTTCACCGCCTGCGTCGTGCGCTTAGCTACATCCTCCAGCTTCGTCAGCGACACCCGGGCGCTGTCCTTATAGTAGAAGCTCCCCTCGTCCGTGCAGGCAGGCACGGGATAGACAGGTCGGTTATGGTCGCGATAGATATGCTCATCGCCCAGCAGGCAATAATCATAGCGGATCTCGCCGCAGCGGCTGAGGGAGAGGTCAAAGGTGGCATCCATGTGATACCACTTGCCCCCATTTTTGATGAGATTCCACGCATGACCGTAGCGTTGCCCCTCCTGCGGGGCACTCAGCACCACCAGGCAGGGAATATGCAGTTCATCTGCCAACAGCTTGATGGACTTGGCAATCCCCTCGCAGACACCCACTCCCTGCGTCAGCGGACCGATGACCTCGTGAGAGTAGGGCTTTTTCAGCTTGTCATAACGGACGTTTTCGCAGATGAAATCGTGAAGCCATTTGATCTTGCCTGTCTCATCCAGCTTCGCCGCCTCCCGCGCAAGGCGCTGCACACGGGTACTGATCGCCTGTCGGTGGGAAAGGATCTTGCTCTTGTCAAAGAGGTAGTCTGCTACCGCCTCGCTCTTTTCCGCTCCCGGCATCATCCGCAGATGAAAGCCCGTGAGATAGAACAGCTCCGGATGATCCAGCCGCAGGCGCGTATAGACCTCCGACGCTTCGCGGATATCCACTGTGGGAACGCCCACACCCTTTTCCACCGCCGTAAAGCCCTTCAGCATAGCGGCATAGGTCTCCCGCGTACCCCGCTGCAGTTGGTTTTCATAGTGTGCAGCCATCTGTCTCCTCCTGTTGCTCCGGCAGGCATTCCCCCCTGTCGAAGGTCTTGTTTTTTGCCATCATACCACAGTTCTCCCCGCGGGAAAAGCACCTTTTCTGTCCAAAAAAAGGTTGCAATCCCCTACGCTTTGGGGCATTATATAAAATAGGTAAAAATGGGGTATTGTCGCATCGTGACAATACCGTGAGAAGAAAGGTATCATCACTCATGTCTGAAAAAACACCTCTGTATGCGCTCATCCCATCCTATGAGCCAACGGATGTTCTGGTAAGTCTTGCCGCCGAACTGAAGGACGCAGGCTTCTCCGTGCTGATCGTAGATGATGGCAGCGGCGAAGCGTACAGTGAAGTCTTTTCCGCAGCTGCTGCCCACGGCACACTACTGAGCTATATGCCGAACCAGGGCAAGGGACACGCCCTGAAAACAGGTCTTCAGTGGCTCCACGAAAATGCAGCGGACGGCAGCATCATCGTGACCCTTGACTCCGACGGTCAGCACACGGTGAAGGACAGCCTTGCGGTGGCAGCGCTTGCAGCAAAAGCCCCCGGCGCGCTGACGCTGGGTGTGCGCTCCTTTGGCGAGGGCACACCTGCAAGAAGCCAGTTCGGCAACACCGTCACCCGCTGGGTCTACCGTCTGACCTCCGGCGTGAAGGTCAGCGACACCCAGACAGGGCTTCGCGCCTTCGGCACGGAGCTGCTGCCCTTCCTGCTGAACGTAGAGGGCGAACGCTACGAATACGAGATGCACATGCTGCTGGATGCGCCCAAGGCGGGCATCGCCATTCAGGAGCAGGGCATTGAGACCATCTACCATGACAACAACAGCGGCTCTCATTTCCACACCATCCGCGACTCCATTCGGGTTTACAGCCGCATCCTGAAGTTCGCCGCCTCCTCCCTCACCGGCTTTGTCATCGACTATGCGCTGTACAGTCTGCTGGTGGTGGTTCTTGCTGGTCTCGGCGCGTGGACGGTCCCCACAGCGAACGTCTCTGCCCGTGTGGTCAGCGCAAGCTGCAACTTCGCCATCAACAAACGTCTCGTCTTCCGCAGCAGGGAAAGCGTCTGCGCCACCGGCGCACGCTATCTCATCCTCGCGGGCGTGATTCTGGTGCTGAACACGGCGTTCATCAGCCTTCTGGTCAACGTCCTCGGCTGGAACAAGTTCCTTGCTAAGCTCGTGACAGAGGTTCTCTTCTTTCTCTTCAGCTACTTCGCCCAGCGCTTCTGGGTTTTTGGGGAGCGCAGCGCCGAGCCCAAACCCCGCAGCAAAACCCGGCTTTTCTCTGCGGTCTACATCTCGCTGCTGATCCTCTTTTCCGTCTATGTGCTGCTGGATGCCTTCCTTCTGCCGAAGTCCATCACCGTGGTGGAGGAGGAGAGCGCCGCTCCCGCGCTGACGGAGGAAGCCGTCATCACCGACACCACCTATCGCGGCAACGGCATCAACATCTCTATCTCCCATCACCGCGCCTACGACAGCGATGTATATGTAGCAGACATCCTGCTGGATGATCCCGCTCATTTCCGCACTGCCTTCGCCAAAAACACCTTCGGCAAGAATCTGCTGGAGCCCACCTCTGCCATCGGCGAAGCCCACGGCGCGATCCTTGCCATCAACGGCGACTATTACAGCGTGCGCGAGGGCTATGTGATCCGAAACGGCGTGCTGTACCGTGACTCCGGCAGCGGCGGCAGACAGGAGTGCGCGGTCTTTTATGCCGACGGCACCATGACCGTGATGAAAGAAGAAGACACCTCCGCGCAAAAGCTCTATGAGGACGGCGCGGTACAGGTGCTCAGCTTCGGTCCCGGTCTGATTCTGGACGGCGAGATCCTCTATGACCGCATCAAGGGCGTGGGCAAGGAGCTGACCCGCCACCCCCGCACCGCCATCGGCTACTACGGCGGCTGCCATTATGTCATGGTGGTGGCAGACGGGCGCACCGAAACCAGTCAAGGTCTGACGGTGGAGCAGTTGACAGACTTCATGCACCGCCTTGGCGTCCGGACCGCCTACAATCTGGATGGCGGCGGCTCTGCCACCATGGTCTTTAACGGGAAGCTGGTCAACCAGCCCACCGATGGACACAACATCGAAGAGAGGAACGTGAGCGACATTGTCTACATCGGATAAGCAGCGACTGCAGCAAGCGTCGCAGCGCTGGTTTTATGCCGCCTTCGGCTGCGCAGTGTTCGGTCTTGTGTATGAATACTTCGGACATGGTGTCATGTCCCTGTTTATGATGGGGCAGTTTCTGTTCCCCCTCACCCTCGGCACTGGCGCGGCAAAGCTACTGCAGCGCTGCGGCAGGGTCCATCCCGACAGTGTGACGCTGACCCTGTGGCGGCTGGGCGTGGTGACCCTCACCCTTGCAAGCTGCCTCACCGGTGTCTTTGAGATCTATGGCGCACCCGCCCCCCTTTTGCGGGCACACTGGATCGTGGGCACCGCGCTGCTGCTCCTCGCTGCGGCGCGCTATCTCTCCCCTTCCCCTGCAAAAAACGAAAAGGAGGACTCTTCCATGACGGTACGCGAAGGCTATCTGCCCTTTGAAGGGCATCAAACCTATTACCGCATCGTGGGCGAAAAGACCGGGGACAAAAAGCCCCTGATCCTGCTCCACGGCGGTCCCGGCTCCACCCACAACTATTTCGAGGTGCTGGACGAATTTGCCAAGGAGGACGGTCGTGAGCTGATCATGTACGATCAGATCGGCTGCGGCAACTCCTATCTGGAGGGACATCCTGAGCTCTGGAAATCCGAGACCTGGGTACGGGAGCTCATGGCACTGCGGGAGCATCTCGGCATCGAGGAATGCCACCTGCTGGGTCAGTCCTGGGGCGGTATGCTGCTGCTCGATTACATCTGCAACTACAAGCCCGATGGCATCAAGAGCATCATTCTCTCCAGCACCCTCCCCTCCAGCAAGCTCTGGGGCGAGGAGCAGCACCGCATGATCAAGGAACTGCCCGCGGAGATGCAGGAAGCCATCCGCAAGGCAGACGAAAGCGGTGATTACAGCGGCGAAGCCTATCAGGCAGCGGAAGCGGAATTTATGCTGCGTCACGCCGCAGGTGATCCCAAGGACGATCCCCGCGAGTGTGTCCGCCGCGAGAAAAAGAGCGGACGGGAAGCATACGTAACAGGCTGGGGTCCCAACGAGTTCACCCCCCTCGGCACGCTGAAGGATTACGATGTCACCGAGCAGCTGAAGGACATTCAGCAGAGCGCTCTCGTCATCAGCGGTGGCAACGATCTCTGCACCCCTTACATCGCCAAGGTCATGTATGACGGCATCCCCGATTCCCGCTGGGAGCTGTTCCCCACCTGCCGGCACTGCTGCTTTGTGGAGGACACGCCCCGCTACACCGCTCTGCTGAAAGAGTGGCTGAATCAGCACGATTAAACAGGAAAACCGCCGCATTCCTGCGGCGGTTTTTTGCATTTATTCGTACTTTTTGCTGAGGGAGAAGCCGCGTCCGCGCACTTCGCTCACGCGGCTGACCACCATAAAGCAGGTGGGGTCGATCCCGTGCACCAGCTTTTCCACCTTGGCAAGCTCCCGATTGGAAATGACGCTCAGCACCACTTCTGTGTCTGTGCCGAGATAACCGCCGCGTCCATCCAGATAGGTCACGCCGCGATCCACCTGATGCATGATGGCATCGGCGATCTCACGGGCATTGCCACTGACGATCTTCACCTCTGTCCGTCCCTGTCCCATCAACAGCATACGATCCAGCACCACGGTGTAGATCAGCACCAGCAGGATGCCGTACAGCACGTTTTCCACCGGACGGAACAACATCTGCAGCAGCAGGATCAGAAAGTCAAAGGCGTAAAGACTGGTGGAAACCGGAATGCGGAACCAGTGATACAGCACCAGCGGCGGAATGTCCATGCCACCGGTGGATGCACCGCTGCGGATCACAATGCCCAGCGCCGCACCGATGCCAAGTCCCGAAAAAATGGTGCACAGCAGCAGATCCTGTGTCAGCACCAGATCCCCCAGAAGCAGGTCAAACAGATTCAGCGCCAGAGGATAAAGAAAGGTGCTTGCCACCGTGGTCAGCGCAAACGCCTTTCCCAGCACGCGGTAGCCCCACGCCAGCATAAACACATTGAACACCAACACGAACAGCGGCACGCTGATGCCAAACGCGTGCTCCATTGCCATGGCAAGACCCGTCGTTCCGCCTGTAATCAGCCCTGCAGGCATCAGAAACAGCTTCACCACCAGTGCGTAAAGCGTGTTTCCGCCCACCACTGCCAGCGCCGACCACATGAGACGCTTTGTTTTCTCTTTCATACGCATTTCCCCCTCATTTTGGGCTCAGTTCAACGGAAGTCGAACAGTTGCCGCATTCCGGCGGTTCTGTTCGGTCCTTTTGGTCTTATTGTCCTTGCCTTGCGTCAAAAAAAACACGTCTGCCGGGAAATTTTCCCTAACAAACGTGGATCAAGGCTGCACACCTAATACGCCGCCCATTGTATCGCAGCGCTGTGGATTTGTCAATAGACTTTCCGCCTGTTTCTATCTCGTTAAAGAGAAAAAGCGCCCCAAATGGGACGCTTTTGCGAATTTACAGAACAATTCATCGGGATTCCGCATTCTTGCCGCAGCCACAGCTTCCGCCGCAGCTGCCGCTGTAAGGACATCCAACACACTTCTGTCCCCTCTTCTTTGCCCGATAGATGTACAGCGCCGCGCCGCCCAGAATCAGCGCCAGCACCAGAATGATCAACAGATCCGTCATGCATTTTCCTTTCTTGGTTACCTAACGCTAACCATCATTTTGAAATAAGCAGCGGCGCTGCCGCTGCTTTTATGCCACTTCAATGGCTTCGGCAAGGTGACGGTCGATGCTGTAGCGACCATCCTTGATGGAAACCACGCAGCCCCGCTTTCTGCGGGAGATCACGGTAATCGGTTCTCCACTGTAGCAGCCAAGAGAGAACAGGAATGCATCCAGCTCTGCGTCGTGGGTGGTGATTTTCTCGATCGTATATTCTTTTCCGGTCACAGCTTCCGTCAAATTCATGGTTCACCCATCTATCCTTGCGGTATATTTCTGCGATTAGCGACAGCTAACCATTTCTCTGAAACAAAGTTAGCTCTCGCTAACTTTGTTTCAGTTTATTCCAATTTTCCCCTGCTGTCAAGATATTTTTCGTCTTATTTCAGCTTCAGACCATCCCGAAATGCCAGTCCCACCTGCTCGCCCAGCACATAGTACCTGTGGTTCACCGGGTCGAAGGTAATGGGGCGCAGCTTCATGGGGTCGATCTTGCCATCGCTCAGCACGCGCTCATCGGCGCAGACGTTCACGATCTCACCCACAAGGCGGCAGGATTCTTCATCATAGCTGATCACGCGGCACTCCAGTGCCATGGGCAGCTCCTCCACCAGCGGTGCGTCCACAAACTCACTGCGAAACGCATGGAAGCCTGCCTTTGCCACCTTGTCGGCACAGTCGTTGCCGGACACCACGCCAAGATAATCACAGGCAGCAAGCTGCTCCGCGGTGGCGACGCTGACGGTGAACGCTTTGCGCGCCACAAGATTTTCCGCTGTCTTATGAGCAGAGTCCACGCAGATGGTAATCTCCTTTTCCTCGCTGATGCCGCCCCACGCCGCGTTCATCATATTGGGCGTACCATCGGCATTATAGGTTGCGATCATCAGCACGGGCATGGGGTACAGCATAGGCTTTGCGCCAAAATTCTTTCGCATCTTCAAATCCTCCCTTTTGGTTCTGCACTTACTATATCACATCTCCCTGCGTTGCAACAGCAAAATCAGAACGCTTTGCCCGCTTTACAGAAACGCCGTTTCGCAGTATCATGTGGACAGGCAATCAAATTTGAATGGAGGGTTCTCCTGATGGAAAAAGTATGTGAATTTCTGAAATCCGCAGGTGTCTATTATCTTGCCACCGTAGAAGGCGATCAGCCCCGCGTCCGTCCCTTCGGCACCGCTCACATTTTCGAGGGGAAGCTGTACATCCAGACCGGCAAAGTCAAGCCCGTCTCCCAGCAGCTTGCTGCAAATCCCAAGTGCGAGCTCTGCGCCTTCAAGGACGGTGTGTGGCTGCGTGTGGCAGCAGAGCTTGTGGAAGATGACCGCATTGAAGCCAAGAAGTCCATGCTGGATGAATACAGCGATCTCCGCGCCATGTATGACGAAAACGATGCCAACACACAGGTGCTGTATCTGAAGAACGCCGTCGCCACCTTCAGCTCCTTTACCGCAGCACCGGAGGTGCGTGAGTTTTAAAGTCATCCCCAACAGGCTCCCTGCTTTGTCCGCAGAATGCCCTATCTCCCAACCATTTGTTATATCTTTAATAACCTCTGAAATATTTAGTCGAGAAAGCCGGTTTTTAATCCAAGCATTAATATACGTTTCTTGCTTTGAAAGATTATCTTCAGAAAGAATATCATTGTTCCTACACGCAACGATCACATAAAGGTAAAAAAAGAGATCATCCCTTAATTTTCTCAAAAGTACATGAACATCGGCAATATTTCCGTATTCTGCGCAAGCTATCATGCTTTGAATGGTCTGGGCGGCTGACTGTAATATTTGATTTGTATGAACAGGTTGAATGCCACAGGCAGAGCGTATTATTCCCATATCTTTTCCAAATGCAAGAAAACCTAAGCTGTCTATGAAGTGTTTAGCAGATTCGAATTCACGCAACAACTTCTGCCACTCACAATTCATAGTAAAGAAGTGCTTGTTGTTGTCTGAAAAATCATGGTATTCCATATACAACCCCCGCATGTCGCTGAACATTCTATATCAAAATTATATCACTTTTTTAGGCTGTTCGCCGCCCTATCAAAACTACGCGATATGAGTTTGCATAACTACCCTCAAATCCTGCGCCACAATAAACAAAGAATTGAAAAAAACGAAAGATCTGATAGAATTATCATGAGATTGGAATCTTATGGTTGGAACTCGTGACTGAGAAGGCAAAGACAGCATACAGCAAAACGCGGAGCACAAGGTGATAGTATGATTGAATATCCAAAAGCAACTGATTTTCAAAAAGCAACCTTTATCGGAACTTGGGGGCATTCGTCTATCCCTATTTATGATGTTCCAACTATGCACTCGCTTAATCAACTGGTCGGATATGTTAAACACATCAACGCAGCGAATGGAACAGTTTTGTACCGCGGGCAGTGCAGCTTGTATGAAAAAGTTGTTCCCAGCATAAAACACGATTTGTCAGCCGAGGAAGACAATAGAGCCCGCCTTGAGGATGCCATGACTTCAATTCTTGCCGAAGAACCACTGTTGAAATACCTTGGCCTGAAGAACGCTGATGTAGCAGGATGGGAGTTGTTTCAAAAACTGGTTGTCGAGGCCGTTCTCCAGCACTATGGAGCAACTACATATTGTGTTGATTTTGTGGACAACCACTGGACCGCCCTCTGGTTTGGCTTATACAAATGGGATAAAACAAATAGTCGGTATCTGCTTCGGAACAACTCTGGTCGCGGCGAGGGTGGCGCGCACATCATTATGAGTGACCAGATGAACAAAAGATCTTTCCCGCCCGAACCCACGCTTGAATCGACCGAACTGGATACCACAAAGTTAGAAGAAATAAAGGAGCATGCAAAGCGTGCGCCAATATCTTTTGAGGAGTTAGTTCGAAGAAACCAAGCGAAACTATTCGAGGGAAATCACCAATCTTGGGAAAGAGCGTGTAATCTTATTTCGAACTATAACGATAGCATAGATCGTATGGAAAAGACCGATCATCTTTTCTTGTTCCTGTACGTAGCCGATACAAACGCATCAAATTTTCGCGGAGTGTACATGGGTCAAAAGACATATACGATTGATCTAAGAAAAGCGCTTCCTTCGAACTTTTTGCGACCTTGTTCACAACACGGATGGGTCGTCAGAGGAAAAAATGTCAACTATGATTTTGATTCTCAAATTTCATGTGTAATTCGCGTCAATGTTGATTTGGCGAAAGAAATGCTTGGCTCCGGAACATTACTCAGCCAGGACAACTTCTTTCCTGATGAGACGATTGACCAAGGGTACAACATTTTATTGGAACGCCAAAAAAGGTCTCGGTTAGACTCGAAATACAAAAAAGTAATCCCGTCTGGAATGATAACGGATTTCGGGCCTGGGAAGTAAGTAATGCAAAAACCTCCAGCACAACAGTGCTGGAGGTTTTTGGTCCGAGTGGAGAGGCTCAAACTCTCGGCCTCGCGGTCCCAAACCGCGCGTTCTATCAGCTGAACTACACCCGGATATTCAGTTTTTGCTATTATACCACGCTGGGGGCAAAAATGAAAGTTTTTCCTGTCTGTGGTCAATCCTGTGGTCAAGGCCGTATTTCAGTCCGGTTTCATGACCCGTTGAAATCCCGCAAACACCTGTGGCGCAAGGCTTTCCGGGCTTCTGCTTCTCAGGTCGAGGATGGTGCGTCCACCACTCCCAAAGCAGGCGCGCTACCAACTGCGCTAATCCCGGTTATTTACTTAATTCGTTATTCGCTGCAAAACTACAGCAAGTTCTGCCGCTTTCTCCGCCCACCGTCGTGTCTGCCGATTCCCGTCCGCTGTTCGCGGTCGCCAATCGGGACACTTCCTCGAAATCGCCTCGCTCCTTCCGCCACCGGCGGCGCTTCGGCGATTTCCCCAAAGCAGGCGCGGAATAATCCATGCTATGCACTGCCGTCCCCTATTATAAGGGACGGCAGCGATTTTTTCAAGCATTTCCTTCCCTGCGGCAGACTTTGAGGCCGGCAAGGGTGATGGCTGCGGTGAACCAGAACACACACTGCACTCTGGGATAGTTCCAGAGATAGTCTGCAAGACCACAGACCATAGAGCCCATGAGGGCACAGGTGCCCGCGATGGTAATGGTACGCGCCGCGGCAGAGCACTTCAGTTTCAGCACACCGTAGGTACGCTTCACCGTCCAGAGCATACTGCCGAGGAACGCGATGATGCCCACAAGACCCGTTTCCACCCAGATCTGCATCACCGTGTTATGGGCATGGACATAGGGTGCCTTGGAATGATAGAGCTCATTGACCTTGATGAACTTTCGCACCGCGTCACCGCCGAGACCCGCGCCGCGGATGGGGCTCATCTTCAGCGCGTCAACCGTTGCCGTATAGAGGGGGAAACGGCTGGAGGTGGAGGTGTCGGAAAAATTCGTGATGGTCATAATGCGATCGAGCACCGTATCGGGCAGGAAGGGTACTGCCGCCACGCAGAGCATGGCGCAGAGCGGCACAAGGCGAGGATTCCAGAGGAACACAAACAGCACCATGCCCGCAAAGAGACCCACCCAGCTCGCGCGGGAATAGGTCATCAGCAAGGCGGCACCGCCGCAGCCGAGAGCCGCCAAGCCCACCAGTCTCCCCCACCAGCGGCGGGAGGACAACAGCAGTGCTACAGCCAGCGGCAGCATAAGGATCAATGCCTCCGCAAAGGCATTGGGGTTATCAAAGACAGAGTAAACACGCCCCGGCATATTGGGGTTATAGGTCAGATCCACATAGGACGGGTTCACCTCGACACCGATCACCACACGCTGATAGATGCCAAACAGACCTGCAACCATCAGACCCAGCGCCGCACCCACAGTAAGGCGCTCCAGCTGCACTGCGTTTTCCACGCTGCTGACCACTACGATCACTGCCAGCATACCCACTGCGTGATACAGCAGGAAGCGGGTACTCAGCGCAGGGAAATGCGACAGGGGCACATTGCAGATCACCGCTGCCGCAAACAGCACATAGTAAGGACCGAAATCCGCCGCATCCACACGCAGGTGCTCGTTTCGCATACCGCCCACATAGAAAATCAGCAGGGCAAGGAAAAAGGCAATAAAGCTGTAGCTGTTGTTCCAGCGGTCATAGGGAAACAGCATCAGCGCAGGGAACAGCCACGACAGGGCGATGGGCGCTTCCTCACCCGCATCAAACACCAGATTCGCCAGTCGGCTCTCCTCCATGGGTTTGCCAAGCAGACGATAGATCCTATGCAGGATGGCAGCGGGCAGACTCAGCACCGCCGACAGCAAACGGCAGCTAAAGCTCTCAGACCACGCGCGGGACAGCTTGCCCTCATGCAGAAGGAAGCCCTCCAGAACGCTCGTCTCCCACTTGCGGGCAACAAAACGCTCAAAGGGTTCGACGATCCGCTGTCTTAGCCAGCTCTCTTCATATAGATTTCGGAGCATCAGCAGCAGGTGCCAGCAGAAGCTCTCTTTGATCACTCGATTCAACAGGGTTTCCTCCCTCTCAGCGGTTTTTCACGCGATACAGCAGCGTCAGCAGCGGGAATGCCCGCAGACGGATCAGCTCCGTCACGATCTGCTTGTTGCGGCTCTGATTCTTCGGGTGCATCTTCGCAATGGCATCCTTCATCTCGCCGCGCTTGCAGATCTCCCTCACGCGGCGCTCCTTCTCGCCCCAAGGCGCAGGATTGCTCGCCGCATACTCATTGCCCACCGCGATCAGCAGACCTGCCCAGTTGGTGCTCTCCCGCCAGTCGGGGGTGCGCTGCGCCAGCTGCAGCTCCTCGGCAAGTGCCGTCTTGCGCTCCAAAAAGCGCTCATAGACCTTCATGTAATCCTTCATGTAACGATGGGTGGCAGACGCGGAGTTCTGCAGATACCCGTAAAGCGCCGCATCGCTCATGGCAAGACGCTCGGCGCGGGCAAAGTACTCGATGAGAAAGATCTCATCTTCGAGATACGCGCCCTCGAAGCGGATGTGATGCTTCTGCACAATTTCATTGGTGTAAATAAAGCGCCAGATAAAGCCGTTGAGGAACTCACCGGGGCGACCGGTGCGGTTCGTCATCAGGCGATCCACGATGCCCCGCATGATCTCTTCCTTGCCGTAGACACCTGCAGGCATGGCACCCGGTTCAGCCCAGGATGCGCCGCTTTCCTCCACATTCAGATGGGCGCAGCCCGCACTGTCGGCACCGTTTTCCTCCGCAAGGGTCACAAGGGTCTCCAGCATACCATCCAGAAACCAGTCATCGCTGTCCAGAAAGGCAATATATTGACCTTTTGCTGCATCCAAGCCCACATTTCTTGCAGAGCTCACACCGCCGTTGGGCTTATGGAACACCCGCACACGGCTGTCCTCTGCGGCAATGGCATCGCAGAGCGCAGCACTGCCGTCAGGAGAACCATCCTCGATCAGCAGCAGTTCCCAATCGGAAAAGCTCTGGGACTGTACGCTTTCCACGCAGCGGCGCAAAAAGCCCTCTGCTTTATACACCGGCACGATCACGGATACCTTGGGCATTTGCGCCACCTCGTTTCTCATCAATCAGTGTGATAATCACGGTCAAATATTATACCGCATCTTCTCTATGCGGTCAAGGTTTGGCAGCATCCTCACGGATGTTGCGCACAAAGAGATCCAGCATCTCAATGCCATAGCCTGCAAGAGGATAGCTGCCGCCGCAGATGCACCAGTCATACAGCACCGCCCGCTCCTGCATGGCGTAAAAACGCACCAGCTCCCGGAAGCTGCGGTCACTGCGAAACTCCCCTGCCCGCTGCCCCTCGCTGATGAGGGCGGTGAGGAACTTGAAATAATAGCGTTTGTGGTTAAGCAGGTATTTATCTCCCTTTTTCACCACCTGCGAGGAATAGACCAGTGCCAGAATATCCACAGGCACCTGTTCTTCAATATAGCGATAGACCTGCGTCGTGCCCCAGATCAGCTTTTCATAGCAGCTCATGCCCTCGGGCAGCACAAGGCGCTCATACTCCTTGTCCAGCAGCAGCGCCAGTTCCTCCAACAGGTCGTCCTTGGCATGAAAATAGTGGTAGAAGCCACCCTTGGAAATGCCGCACGCCTCGATGATCTGCTCCACCGTGGTGCACTCATATCCCTGCTCATCGAACAGCTGCCACGCCGCCGCAATGATGCGCTCCCGCATGCTTTCGCTCTGCATTCACTCTGCCACCTTTCCTGCATAACGTTCCTTTTCATCATACCCCATCCCTTCCCCGCTTGCAAGGGCAGGCAAGGATATCTCCCCAAAATCACATTCCAAATCGTATTTTTCGACAGGGAATATACCGGATGTATTTATATTTACACAAAAATACCGTCGGGCAAATGCCCGACGGTACAAAAATCAATGCTGATATTCAAACTCAAAGCCATAGAGGGAGACCGTGTCGCCATCCTCAATGCCTTCTGCTTCCAGTCTCTGGAACAGACCCGCTTCACGGAGAGAACGGTCGAAGTACATACGGCTTTCGTAATCTGCGAAGTTGGTGTTTGCCATGATGCGGCGGAGCCACTCGCCCTCCACATACCAGACGCCTTCCTCCACCCAGATCTCCTCCTGACCTGCATCATCGGTGATGGCAGCGTGAGGCACATACTCAGGCTCGTACACCGTGACGGGAGGCAGGGTGCTGAGGGCTGCGGCGATGGTCTGCACCAGCTGACGGGTACCCTGATGGGCAGCCGCAGAGAGCTCGAAGAAGGGGAAGCCTTCCTCTTCCGCCTTGGCGCGGAGCTTCGCAACCAGTTCCTCGTCCTCCACGATATCCATCTTGTTGGCAACCACGATCTGGGGACGGGTGGCAAGCTCGGGAGAATACTGCACGAGCTCGCGGTTGATGGTCTCGAAATCCTCCACAGGATCGCGACCCTCGCTGCCCGACACGTCCACCACGTGGACCAGCAGACGGCAGCGGTCAATATGGCGCAGGAAGTCGTGACCGAGACCTGCACCCTCACTGGCACCTTCAATGATGCCGGGGATGTCAGCCATGACAAAGCTGACACCGTCATCCACCCACACAACACCGAGGTTGGGGAAGAGGGTGGTGAAGTGATAGTTGCCGATCTTGGGCTGCGCCTTGGAAACAACGGAAAGCAGCGTGGACTTACCCACGTTGGGGAAGCCGATGAGACCCACGTCTGCGAGGAGCTTCAGCTCCAGCGTCACGTCCAGCGCTTCGCCGGGGAGACCCGCCTTGGCAAAACGGGGCACCTGACGGGTGGGGGTTGCAAAGTGGCAGTTGCCCCAGCCGCCCTTGCCGCCCTTGCAGAGCACATAGGGCTCACTATCGGACATATCCTTGATGATCTCGCCGGTCTCGGCGTGGCGCACCAGCGTGCCGCGGGGCACACGGATCACCAGATTCTGACCATTCTTGCCGGTCTTACGAGCGCCCTGACCATCCATACCGTTTTCCGCCACATACTTGCGCTTATAGCGGAAGTCCATCAGCGTGGACATATTATCGTCCACCTGCAGGACGATGCTGCCGCCGTGACCGCCGTCGCCGCCGTCAGGGCCGCCGGCTGCGATATATTTCTCTCTGTGGAAGCTCACCACACCGTTGCCGCCGTTGCCGGCACGGACGGTGATGCGGGCTTTATCAATAAATGCAGCTGCCATAAACAGCACCTCCCAAATAAATCTTATTCTTTCCCGCAGGGACGGGAAAAATCCAAAAAAATCCCGAACCGGGTGGTTCGGGATTTTCAGGTGGTTTTATTCTGCCACGTAAACACAAGCCTGCTTACGATCCTTACCCAGCTTCTCGAAGCGGAGAACGCCGTCGACCTTTGCGAACAGAGTGTCATCGCTGCCGATGCCAACGTTCACACCGGGATGAATATGGGTACCACGCTGGCGAACCAGAATGTTGCCGGCCTTGACGAACTGGCCGTCTGCGCGCTTAGCACCCAGACGCTTGGACTTGGAGTCACGACCGTTCTTGGTGGAGCCGCCGCCCTTCTTATGAGCGAAGAACTGCAAACCGATCATCATCATAATAGAGTACCATCCTTTCTGTAAGATGACTGTTTAGAAACAGGAAGCTTATGCTTCCATTACTGAAACATTGTCCGGGTATTCTTCCTGCAGCTGCGCGAAATAGACCATCAGACCCGTCATCAGCGCCTGGCAGGTGTTTTCCGCAGAAACGGAAAGACCGCCGGGAAGCCGCATGGAGATCTTGACCTTTTTTTCGTCCACATGCACGGAAGCGGAGAGTCCCATCACGTCATTGATCGTGCTTTCAGTCACACGAATGGCGCTGGTGATTGCAGCGCAGACGATGTCTGCACCGGCCTCAGCGTAACCGCTGTGACCCACCGTATCGAACCCGATGATACGGCTGCCCTCCGTATAAAAAGTGATCGTCGTCATAGACCTTAGCCGATAACCTTGGTGATCTCGACCTTGGTATAGGGCTGACGATGACCCTGACGCTTGCGATAACCCTTCTTGGGGTTGTACTTGAAGATGCGGATCTTCTTACCCTTGCCGTTCTTCACGACGGTAGCTTCCACCTTAGCGCCTTCCACTGCGGGGGTGCCGAACTTGGTGTTCTCGCCATCAACGAGAGCCAGAACCTGATCGAACACGATCTGCTCGCCAGCCTCAGCGTTCAGCTTCTCGATGAACAGGGTATCGCCTTCGGTCACTGCGTACTGCTTGCCGCCGGTCACGATAATTGCCTTCATGTCTTTTTCTCCTTTCCTAAATTACGGGCTCGCTGTCGGGGGCGTTTGGGCATGCCAAATCTTCTACCCAGTCAAAGCGGCTCAATTATTGTATCAACGGATATGCTGTTTGTCAACACTTTTCCGCCGTATTTTTGAAGTTTTTTTGCCTTATTTCTGGATTAATACGCGAGTTTTTCTTCTGTCCAGTCCGCGATCACGCCCGCATAGAAAGCGCAGCAGCTTTTTGCGAGGGAAATATCGAGATTACGGTAGTTGCCGCACTCGATTTCGCTCATGCCGGGCATGGGACCGTCAAAGTCTGCCGCTTTGGAAAACACGTCCTTCAGCAGTTCCACCGCCTCTGCGCAGGAGAGGGTGTTCTCGTCAAAGAGAAAATAAAAACCCGTCTGGCAGCCCATGGGACCGAAGTAGATCACACTGTCCTTCTTCCCGCTGTTGCGGAGAAAGGTGGCGATGACGTGCTCCACACTGTGCATCTCGGCATTGCTGAGGAGATCTCCTGTGTTGGGCTTTTTGAAACGGAGATCAAAGGTTGCCACGTTGCCGTCACGTCGGGAGAGATACAGTCCCGGCAGCAGCACGGTATGATCTACGGTAAAGCTTGCGATCTTTTCCATCACTTGACCTCCTGCAGCTTCTGCACGAATGCCCAGAAGACTTCGCTGAGCTTGTCGCAGGCTTCCGGCAGATTGAACTGATACTCCTCGCCATTGCCGTCGTGGAACACGCGGTCACTCACCGCCTTGATGGACACAAAGGGCACTTCCGCACGGCAGCAGACCTGTACGATGGCGCAGCCCTCCATCTCACAGAGGACGGGGTGGAAGGTATCACGGATCCAACGGGCACGCTCGCCGTCAACAACGAAATAGTCGCCGGAGGCAACGCTGCCCTCGGTGAAGGCTGCGCCAATCTCGGTGAGAATGCGGCGGCTCTCCTCCGCAAAGGAACAAGGGAAATCCATGCGGTTGACCGTGGAGACAAAGCCCACAGGGTCACCGATGCCGGAGGTATCCATATCGTGCTGATAGAACTTGTCCACCAGCACCAGCGCACCGGGATCAAGCTCCTGCACCATGCTGCCCGCAACACCGGCGTTCAGCACGCAGTCGGGAGCATAGCGGTCGATCAGCAGCTGGGTCGCCATGGCAATATTCACCTTGCCGATGCCGCCCGCGCAGGCAACGATCCCCTCTGCGAGCTCATAAAAATGGACGCCGCAGACCGTTTCCAGTTCGCGTCCCTTTGCTCTTTCCAGCATACCCGCCAGCTCAATGGGCATGGCGTAAACAAGTCCGAGTTTCATAGAAAAACCTCCCGAATATATTCATTTCCATTTATTATAAAGGAGGACTTCTTTCCGCGCAAGGAAAAACCACACGAAAGATACGTTTTTTGCCGCAGTTGCGGGAGAAAACAAGCTGTGCTATACTACATATAGAAGTTTCCGGAAAGGAGCACCACAATGAAAGCTGTCGGCATCGTATCGGAATACAATCCCTTTCACAAGGGTCACGCCCTCCACGTCGCCGCCACCAAAAACAGTCTCGGCAAGCCCGTCATCGCCGTGATGAGCGGCAACTTTGTGCAGCGGGGCGACTTCGCCCTTTTGCGCAAGCACGCCCGCGCAGAGGCTGCCGTCCGCGGCGGTGTGGATCTGGTGCTGGAGCTGCCTGCCGCGCAGGCGCTGCTCTCTGCCGAAGGCTTTGCCTCTGCCGCCGTGGGTGCCCTCGCCGCAACCGGTCTTGTGGATACCATCAGCTATGGCAGCGAATGCGGCAATACCGCCGCTTTGCGGGAGCTTGCAAGCGTTCTCCTCTCCTATGATTTCAAAGCGGCACTGCAGCAGGAGCTGCCCCGCGGCGAATCCTTTGCCCGGGCGCGTCAGAGTGCTCTGGCGTCGCTGGTAGGCGAGGAAAAAGCCGCTCTTCTTGCCGAACCCAATAACATTCTCGGCGTGGAATACGAGAAAAACTGCTTTGTCCGCGGACTTAACAGCTTCACCATCCCCCGCATCGGCGCTGCCCATGACGGGGAGACCCGGGAGGGCATCGCCTCCGCATCCCGCATCCGGGAGGGCATTGCGGCAGACAGGGACATGACCCCCTACATGACCGACAGTTCCTCCAACATTCTGATCCGGGAGCAGCTCAAGGGACTTGCCCCTGCCCGTACAGCACTGGCAGAGCGGGCGATCCTTTCGCGTCTGCGCAGCATGAGCGAAGCGGACTTTGCCCCTTATGACGAGGGCAGCGAGGGGCTTTACCGCCGCTTTGCGGTTGCCGCCGCCGAGTGCCGCAGCGTGGAAGATCTGCTGCAATGGGTCAAAACCAAGCGCTATGCCATGGCAAGGCTGCGCCGTATGCTGATGCGGATCTATCTGGGACTGGAACGCTATGACAGCACCGTCCCCTATCTGCGGGTACTGGCGTGCAACGAAACAGGGCGGGCACTGCTGAAGGAAATGAAAACCACCGCTCTCCTTCCTGTCATCACCAAGCCCGCCGAGGGTCGCGCTCTGGAGGGAACTGCCAAAGAAGCCTTTGCCGCGGAATGCCGCTGCACCGACCTCTACGCCCTCGCCTGCCCCATCGTCCTGCCCGGCGGCAGCGACTGGGTCACCAATCCCGTCATTCTGTAAAGGAGAATGTCCATGAAAAAAATGCTTACTCTGCTGCTCGCTCTGAGCCTGTTTACCCTTGCCGCCTGCAGCAATGCGCCGACACCCCCCGCCGAGGAGGAAAGCGGCACTTGGGAGCCCTTTGCCTACTCCCTTGTAATCGGCAAAGAACCCGTCACCCACCAAACGCTTGCCGATGACGGCACGGTGATTTGCAGCGCTTTGTACGATCTCCCCTCTCTTGTGGCAGAAGGTGAGCTGACCGATGCGCAGCAGGCATCCCTCGATGCGTTCCACGCCGCCATGGACGAGATCCTCGCAGGCTGTGAGCAGCTGTACGAATCCATCAGTGCCGATGCCATCGAGCAGTACAGCTACCGTGATGTCCCGGGCTTTGACTGGTATGGTCCCTACAGCGACGAAATGACCTACACTGCCTACGCCACTCCCTACGCCGTTTTCGTGGACTTTTACGGACAGGTCTATACCGGCGGCGCTCATCCCGGCAAGGGCAATGTCTGCTATCTCTTTGATCTGGAAGCGGGCGAAATGGTCAGCATCGACGACATTGCGGATGGTGCAGCCTTCCGAAGCGCCGTGGCAGAAGAGGTGCTGGCGCAGATCGAAAAGGACGGTCTTGCGGAGGGCTATTACGACGACTATGAAACCACCGTCCGCGAGCAGAATGAGATCCAGTATTTCTTCTCAGAAAACCAGGTCACCGTCTATTTCCAGGACTACACCCTTGGTCCCTATGCGGCAGGCTATCCTGTTTTCAACATCAGCGAAGAGGTCTATCATGCTGCACTGAACGAACGCGGACTTCGACTGCTGGGCTATACGGAATAACGAAAAACGTCTCTGCTTCACTTGAAGCAGAGACGTTTTTATGTAAACCAGTGTTTAGACCAAGCCCAGTGCCTCCTGCGAGCTGTACATACCGGGTGCCTTGTCCCTGAGGAAGAGGATGCAGTCAAGAGAGCCCTTGGCAAAGGTACCGAAGTCATAGGAATGGTGGGTCAGCTCCAGACGCTCACCGTCCATGCCGAAGATAACGGTATGGGAAGAAGAGATATTGCCGCTGCGGATGGAGTGATAGGTGATCTCCTTGTCGCCGCGCTCCCCCTTGCCCTTGCGCCCAAAGACAGCCTTTTCGTCCCAGTCAACGCCGAGCTCCTCCGCAATGATGTGACCCATGACCTTGGAGGTGCCGCTGGGGGCATCCAGCTTTTTGTGGTCGTGCATCTCCACGATGTCCACATCAGACTCATTGCCCAGCACCTTCGTGATGGTCTTGAGCAGCTCGTAAACGAGGTTCACCGCCTTGGAGGTATTGTGAGACTCGGCGATGGCAATGTGTTCGCCCGCCTCTTCGATGATCTTCTCCTGTTCAGCGGAGAAGCCCGTGGTGCCGAGGAGCAGGGGCTTACGATGCTTCACACAGGCGGCGACCACCTGCATGGACAGTTCCACCGTGGAGAAATCCACCACGCCGTCACACTCGGCAATGATCTCCTCGATGTTGCCGTAAATCTTTGCGCCCACCTCTTCGCCGTGGGTGGCGGCAGAAATATCCTTGCCAATGTAGTCACGGCAGGGGTTGCCCACTGCGCCGACGATGGTGAAATCAGCGGGACGCTTCAGCGCTTCCCGCACCACCAGTTTGCCCATCTTGCCGCTGGGAGCCGTAATGACGATCTTCATAAAAGCCCTCCTGTTTCGTTCCGCCCGCAGGCGGACAAATTTTGCTGTTACTGAAAATATTGTAGCACAGCCACGGAAAATTACAAGAGAGCCGGCACTTTCGGCAAAGAAAAAAGAGGACACGCCGTGTCAATGTCATTAAGTTAGGCAAATCCGTGTCCGCGAAAAAATGCTCACCTCGAATTTATGAGGTGAGCATTTTTTGTTTTTAAAGTTTTTCAATAGCACGACAAATTGGAATTTGAAAGTTTATTTCAGCTTTCCAAGTTTTGCAGAATCATTATTTATTTTTCTCAACATCCTGCCAACCGTTGTTTGTAATAATATCCGCATTTCCTCCTACGAAAACGCTTGCGGCTTCAGCGTCGCCATGCAGATGGTAAAGCATCCAAGCGGTCATATAGCCGTCGGTCAGATGCAGCATATCCTGATGCTCCGCACCTGTCACTCTTGCTCTGAGTTTGAAAACGTCAGCGGTGATCCCGTCGTAGTTCTCCACCAAGGAAGCAAGAGGCGCAACACCTGCGAATACCTCGTTGCTATGTATTTCGGAATTGCCTGCATCGTCGGAGCTACCCATACCAGCCGTCATAAAGTAGGGAATACTGATCTTGGAAACGTCGTATTCCCAACCCATATTTTTAGAAAGCAAAGAGTAAGCTGCACTGCCTGTAAACAATGCCGTGAACTTATCACTGTTTTCAAATTTCGTTACAGCGTTGATCGCACCTGCTCCACCTTGAGAATAACCAATGCAACCAATATGTTCTTCATCAATTTTGCCGAACAGCTCGCTATTCTCGTCCTTGTTCAAATTCAGTACGTAATCAAGCGTTTCGGATGCCGTTTCGCCCGTTCCGGTCTGCCTGTCATCGTTGCCCACTACAATAAATCCCCAAGAAGCAAGACGAGCATAGGCAGGCTTCAAGTTCAGTGCTGCCGTATTGCTTGCGTTTACGATGACGATTACAGGATACTGACAATCTTCCGCTTCGTTTGGATACCATACCCGAATTTTATCAATCGACTTGTTATCAGAGTCAAATTCAAGCTCCTTTACCTCATACGCCCCAAGTCCGGCGTACTTCTTTTCAAGTGCAGAGTCCGATTCAAATGCCGTATAATAATTGTCGGGAATCCAAACCTTCTTTTCGTTGATCTTCGTCTTGATCGTGTTAATGAGGATCAGCACAACGACCAATGCCACGATACTCAAAAGTACAATGCCGATAATTTTCATAACTTTTTTCATTTCTTCTCCTTTTTCCGTTTACCTATTGACTTTGCGGTTTTATTATAATTATAATACAGCTGTACCGATTTGGCACAATTGTTCCATTTGGGTTATCATTATAATAAACAATGCAAGCACTGTCAATGGAAACGCCCGCATTTCAAGTCCTCTGCTTTCTATGCGGAACAAATAAGGAGAAGTGTCCCATTATGAAACGAAATCAGACCGAATTTTTGAAGATTTGTCTTGCCGACGCTCTTGTCAAGCTGATGGCAGACAAACCCTATGAGGATATTAGCGTAAACGCCATCTGTGAAAAGGCAGACGTCGGGCGTACTACCTTCTACCGCCATCTCGACTACAAAAGCTGCAAAGAGGATCTGCTCCTTTTCAAAATTGAATACGAGTGGGTGCGGTATGCTGATAACTATGACGGAGATCTTGAAAAAGACAAGGGCGGCGTGATTTTACGCTTTATCTATGCCAACCGCAAACTGTTTACGCTTCTGAACGATAACGGTCTGCTTGCGTTGCTGATGCGTGTGGTTGAAAAGCTGATGGTAGGCGAGGAAACATATCCCAAAGAACTTTCCTACATTATGTCCTATTTTATTCACGGCTATTTCGGCATTATCTATCAATGGATCAAATACGGCTTTGACGAAACTCCTGAGCAAGTCGAACAGCACATGATGGATGCGATAGCTTCGGCAGCAAAGGCAAATAATAAATAATTTTTCGCAAAATTTGAGGGCTGACGGTTTGCTTTTCGTCAGCCCTTTACTTATTAACTGTTCGACAAATTCTTATTTGTCATTTGCCTTTATAGTAGTATCGTATCCTTCTTGGATCGCAGCAATCGTTGCTATGGTACACACGACTGTAAAGCTATATGTTGGGTCAACAAATTGTAATGTTAATGGCAGAAGAAAGAGCAACAATCCCGCAGTTTTATTGAAAACGGTATGTAAAGCCATGAGTTCCTTTCTGCGAATGAATCCCAGAACAATATTGATAACCTTAATCATTGCTATAACGGCTATCCATATCCGCAGCCAAATGGAAAGGCTGATCATAGGCAACAATTTCACCACGCATACTGCCATAAAAACAAAATCAGCAACCGTATCAAGGTTTTCTCCAAATTTACTAACCGCCCCTGTCTTTCTCGCAATCATTCCGTCAATCATATCGGTAAGCCCGCAAAAAAGATAGAGAATATAAAACCATGCCGATGTTATAGGAACGAACAGAAGCGGCAAACTAAATGCAACTCTACTTCCTGTAATGATGTTTGCAATAGATTTCTTCATAAATTGGAATTTACTCAGTTAGTAATCTTTCAGTTTCTTCCATGTCCTTTTCAATCAGGGGTCGCATACTGTCTTTGTACTTCGATAAATCAGCACCATGAAAACAGGATAGTATCCTTGGAATGTATTGTGGTTTTGCTATACCTACTTGTACAAGAGCCTTAATGCATTGTCTGGCCGTAATCGGTTTTTCATCCGTAATATGTGAAAGATACTCTGATAGAATAGCATCAAAGCGATTATTATCATCCCACTGAGCATTGGCGGCAAGAATGTGCAATGCACGATTTCTTACCAACGATTTAGGATGATTAAGCAGCGAAGCAAAGGTATCAAAGTATCCATACCATTCATCGGAATTTTGACTCTCGGATATGATTTTATCGGCAATAGCACAAGCGAATTTATCATCTTTCGATGTCAAATTAGCAATGAGGTCTTCGTGCATTTATTCTCACCCCCAAATTTTTATTTGATCAACTATTGCGCTTAAAGTCAATATCCGCTTTTCTTGCCTGAGCGCACAGATCCTTTGTTTGCAATTTATATTCCTTGCCGTCCTTGATAAAATGTGTTCCGCACTGCCGGAATTCGAAGGACACATTTTTCCTGATACACTGCTCTCTGATATTAAGCACCCAAGTGTAGTCAAGCGGTCTTGCTTTCGTGTCCGATTCACCGCCGACAACCACAAGCTCAACACCGTCAAGATATCGTTCTATGTCAATGGCTCCGATAAGTGTCTGAGCCGTTATGCACTTATGCTTGATCGGAAGCTTTTCAAAAATTCCGAGTTTGAAGTCTGCGTTCTTTTGGTTCTCGACCGTACAACAAACGACCACGTTTTCATAACCTTCCCCCCAATCATCGGGGATGCAGTCCATAAATCTGTCAATACGCTTTGTGAGAAAGAGAAACGTGCAATCCTCGCGCTCCTTTATCATCTGCCAGCATTCGGGACGCCAATCGTCTGCTTCCTCAATCAGAAAATCCGTGGAAAAACAGGTATATACAATGCCGGATTTCATTTTGTAATTGCCGTTCTTCAAGCGTTCTACAGGCTTGGCAAAATCCTTTGTCTTTTCAACAATACTCGTATCAACTCCGCGTTTTGCATCGCCCTTGTGGATATAGCAATAGAGGCAACCGTCGCTGCACTTTTTGCAACCTCTCCACGGATTCCACATTGCCATATTCTCACCTCGCAAAATTCTAATTTACTAAACAATATTCTCTGTTTTATTCAAAAGTCCCTATTATTTCATTTACCCTGATTAAATCTTCCGGCTTTATTTTAAGTGTTAATAACTCGTTTCCTGTTCCACCATAAACAAAGTCATGGCAAAGTAGTTTTTTATCAAAGATTATAGGCAAGCCAAGTGCTACAAGCGGAACAGAGCCCACGGAATATCCTGTCTCCTTCTCGATTTTCTTTCTGTCTGCCATTTTCAGTTTCTTAAAACCAAATTGTGCCTTTAATCTTTCGAAATCAAGACGACCGTTCTGCATAGAAACTATACATCCAATAAGTCCTTGTTCACTATGTAAGACAAATGTTGGTGCTGATTTTTCAACAGGATATACACCTTCGGCATCCATTGCAGATAATATAGGCTTATCCTGTTGTATTATTTCATAGCAGCACTCTGCTGCATCTAAAACTGATCTCAATTTACTCATAGACATTTCAATCCCACTCTACAAATTCAAGTTTGTCCCACTCTTTTTACTTTTACATTATAGCACACTTTTGTTGCATCTTGCAGACTAGTTGTGATTTCTCGAAATTCTTCTGTTTTGATGCATTTCGATTGCTTTTTTACTCTTGTTATTGACTAGTTAATACTTTTCGTTTTTGTGCCTTTAAATGATGTATTATTACATTCTTTGAGAAATTGGTCAGTTTTATATGCATTCTGTCGACTAGTTGAAATCCTCCTTGTGTGCTTAACTTAACAGCTGATTTCGATG
>JAFVXA010000018.1 GCA_017501355.1 Oscillospiraceae bacterium | reverse complement strand
CGAGGTGGCAAAGCTGGGCTTCCTCAACGGCGCACAGACCGAGGATGTGCTCAATGACTTTTATCAGGTCTGTATGACCAACAAGGCGGTGACCGAGGGTGGTCTGGAATATGCCCGCGCCGTGCTGGAAAAGGCTTACGGTGAGCAGGCGGCACAGGATCTGCTCAATAAGGTCACAAGATCCCTCAAGAACCGTGAGTTCGCCTTCATGAACAAGGCGGACGTGAAGTCTCTCTACTCCGCGCTGCAGAACGAGCGTCCCCAGACCATCGCACTGGTGCTGTCCTATGTGGACGCAGACAAGGCGGCAGGTGTGGTGGCACAGCTGGAAGAAAAGCAGCAGATCCAGGTGGTGGAAAGCATCGCGCGAATCGATACGGTCTCTCCCACCGCGATCAAGATCATCGAGGCGGAGATGAACAAGAAGTTCTCCAGCATTATGACCAACTCTCATGTCAAGGTCGGCGGTATCGACTACGTTGCCAGTGTGATGAACAGTCTGGACCGCACCAGCGAAAAGAACATTTTCGAGGGTCTGTCCATGAGAGATCAGGATCTGGCAGACGAGATCCGCAAGCGTATGTTCGTGTTCGAGGACATCGTCTTTATGGACGACCGCAGCGTGCAGCGCTTCGTCCGCGACTGCGATGCAAGAGATCTGGTGCTGTCCCTCAAGGCAGCCAACAACGAAGTGGCGCAGAAGCTGTTCTCCAATATGTCCGCCCGTGTGGCGCAGAACATCCGCGACGATCTGGAGATCACCAGCAATGTCCGCATGAAGGACGTGGAAGAGGCACAGCAGCGCATCGTGGGTATTATCCGCGACCTGGAAGAAAAGGGAGAAATTATTATCCTGAAGGGCGGAAAGGACGATATCATTGCCTAATTTGTGGAAATTTTGGTCAAAGTCAAATCCCGATACGCCAAAGGTCGAGAACTATCAGTTTGCCGAGACGATGGAGATGGCGGCGCTGGAAGTCCTCCAGCCCCCGACGGTGCAGGAACCGGAGGAGGATGCATTCAAGATCGTACTTGAACCCGATCCTCCTGAGGCGAAGACACCTCCGGAGGAGGCAGTGGCACCCATTGACTATGCGAAGCTGCAGGCAGATCTGATCATGCAGCGGGCAGAGGCAGAGGCGGAAAAGATCCTCTCCGATGCACGGGCAGAAGCGGCGAGACTTTCGGCAGATGCCTATGAAAAGGCAAAGGAAATGGGCTTTCAGAAGGGGCGCGAAGCCGGCTATCAGGAGGGCGTGGAAGAAGGCTCCCGATGGGTCATGGGCGAATCCGACCGTGAGCGCGAGGAATTTGCCAAGCGCGCGGAAGCGGAGATCGCGGAATTTCTGGAAAAAGCCGCAGATAAGATCGACGAGCAGATGGAAAAGAACGTGGAGGATCTCCGTGATCTGGCGCTCGCTGTGGCGGAAAAGGTTGTCTGCGTCAGCTTGAAAAGCAGCTCCGATGTGGTAGCGCGTATGATCCAGACCGCCATCGACAAGCGCAAACGCCGTGAATGGGTACATATCTACATCGCCGAGTGCGATGCCAAGCGCATGGCATCCATCCCGCCGTCCCTTGCCTCTGCGCTGAGTGAGCTGTCCGACCGTGTGCGGATCATTCCCATGGCGGACGATGAAGCGGGTACCTGCATCATTGAGTGCCCGGATGAGATTATTGATGCCAGTGCTGCCACCCAGATGAAGAACATCCGGGATATGCTGGAAAGTCAGACGACCAGCGCTGTGGCAGGTAATTTGAACTTTTCCAAGTAAAGGGGGAGCGGATCGGTCGTGTTCCGACAGATGATTCGTCAGGTCTACAATGCTGAAACCTACAGCCTGACGGGGAAAATTGAAAACATTGTCGGCATGTCCATCGAAGCCTCCGGCAGCCGCGCGGCTGTGGGTGATATCTGCCGCATTTACAGCGGTGATACCGGCGGACAGGTGACGGCAGAGGTGGTCGGCTTCAAAAACGACCGCATCCTGCTGATGCCCTATTCCGCCATGAACGGCATTTCCGCGGGCAACTTTGTCCGAAACACGGGACAGCAGATGACGCTGCAGGTCAGCGAGAAGCTCCGTGGGCGCATTATCAACGCCCTCGGTCAGCCCATCGACGGCAAGGGACCCATCACAGACGGTGTTCCCCACTGCATCAGCGGCGTTCCCATCAATCCGCTTTCCAGACCTCCCATCCGCGAAAAGATGGAGTTCGGTGTCAAAGCCATCGACAGCATGCTGACCATCGGTAAGGGTCAGCGTATCGGTATCTTCGCAGGTTCCGGTGTCGGCAAGAGTACCCTGATGGGTATGATCGCCAAAAATGTCAAGGCGGATATCAACGTGATCGCCCTTGTGGGCGAGCGTGGACGAGAGGTGCTGGAATTTGTGCAGAAGGATCTGGGCGAGGAAGGCATGGCGCGCTCCATTCTCGTGGTGGCAACCTCCGACCAGCCCGCCATGCTCCGTATGAAGTGTCCCAGCGTTGCCACGGGTATTGCGGAGTATTTCCGCGATCAGGGCTACGATGTGCTGCTGATGATGGATTCGCTGACCCGATTTGCCATGGCACAGCGTGAGATCGGTCTCGCCATCGGTGAACCCCCGGTTTCAAGAGGCTATACCCCTTCCATCTATACGGAACTGCCGAAGCTGCTGGAACGCAGCGGTAAGTTTGAAAAAGGCTCCATCACCGGTGTCTACACCGTGCTGGTGGAAGGTGACGATACCAACGAGCCCATCGCCGATACGGTGCGCGGTATTCTGGACGGACACATTGTGCTCTCCCGTGCGCTGGCGCACGCGAACCATTATCCTGCGATCGACATCAGCCAGAGCGTGTCCCGTCTGATGACGGAGATCGTTTCGCCGGAGCATCGGCAGCTTGCCTCCCGCATCCGCGATGTGCTGAGTGTTTATGAGAAGAACGCAGACCTTGTCGCCATCGGCGCATATAAGCCCGGCACCAATCGGAAACTGGACTATGCCCTTGCAAAGATCGACGCGATCAATGATTTCCTCTGTCAGGGCGTGAACGAGGCGTTCAGTTCGGAAAAGAGCCTGAAGCTCATGGAAGAAGTGTTGAAGTGATGGGGAAGAGCGCATAGATGAAGAAATTCAAGTTTCCCCTCGATACCGTCCTTGCTTATAAAAAGAATATCCTTGATACCCTGCAGATCGAGCATGGACGTATTCTTGCAGAGATCCGCCGACAGCTGGAGCTGATCGAGCAGATGCAGCAGGACTATGAGGCGTTTTCCTCTGAGTTTCGCACCCGCAGCGCGGAGGGCTTGGGTATCCGTGATGCTCAGAACTATCAGCTGGAGATCAGAGCAAGAGAGCGGGACATTGAAAAGGAAGAGATCCGACTGCAGGCGCTGCGCAAGCAGGAAGAGGCGAAGCGGGCGGAGATCGTTGAGGTCAAAACCGATACCTCTGCCATCGAAAAGCTGCGGGAAAAAAAGCTTGCCGCATACAATGCGGCTGCTGCCAAAGCAGAGGAGATCGCGGTGGAGGAGTTTGTGTCCTCCCGCATGAGTGTGCAGAGCACGGATGAATAAAGGATAGTCGGCGGGGAGCGATCCTTCTGCCTGCTATATAGGCGCAGCGGCGGGAGCCACGCCTGCGGCTGCGTGACAGGAGACCCCGTGGCAGAAAATTCAATAGGGAAGGAGGTGTCGAAGTATGGAACAGATGCAGATGACGATGCTTTCCATGCTGCAGTCGATGGCAATGCCTCAGAGCAACAAGGCTTCTGAGAAAGTTGAAACCAACGAAGGCGAAGATTTTCGCAGCATGATGGAAGAGCAGAGCAAACAGCCCGAGACGAAGGAACCCGTCAAGGATACCGTCGAGACGGAGCTTCCCAAGGAGGATGAGCTGGACGAAAGCGCTATGCAGGAGCTGGCAGCGATGCAGTTGTTCGTGGCAGAAACGATGCAGATCGTGACCGTGGAGAATGAAGAAACGGTGATGGCGGTCGAGAACGTGCTGATCGCGGAAGAGACGATGGCGGTGCCCCAGCAGATCGTTACGGAAACGGCAGAAATGCCTGTGAACGTGATGGAAAGCGGCGCAGAGCAGCAGATGGCAGCTGAGGTGGTGGAAACCGTGGTGGAAGAGCCTCACGCAGAAGTCGAAACGGTGAACGCTGACGCAGTACCCGAGGTGAAGACCGCGGAGCAGAGTGCAGGCAGCAACGGTGCAGCGCAGAGCGGTGCTGATGCGGAGCAGAACGAGGAGTCCTTTGCAGAAGAAGCGGAGGTCGTTATGGGCGAGCAGAAGGTGTTCCGCGAGGTGGAAACCGCACCCGTCAAGGTGAGCGACGTGGCAGCCGAGGCAGAGACTGCGGAGAGTGTGAAAGCGCAGATCGGCGACAAGCTGACCGAGACGCTTGCAAACGGTGAGACCCGCGTGGAACTGCAGCTTACCCCCGATCATCTTGGCAAGATCACCATCGAGCTGACGAAGAGCGGCGACGGCGCCCTGCATGTGACCCTGTTTGCGGAAAACAGCCAGACCCGTTTGATGCTGGAGCGCGATATGGGTGGTCTGCAGAGCCTGCTGCATCAGAATGTCCGCGAGGATGTTCAGGTGGAGGTCTCTCACCAGGACGAAGCACAGCAGCACGAATCCTATGAGGGTCATCAGCAGCGCAGCCGTGAGCAGGAGCAGCGGCGTGAGCGCCAGCAGGGTGAGGATTTCCTCAATCAGCTGCGACTTGGCTTGATCCCCCAGGAAGAAGCCGCATCCTAACAGGAAAGGAGGAAACAGAATGAGCGATTATATGGGCGATATTACCAATTTCCTCGCGGCAGGTTCTGTGAACGCGGCAGCAACTGCCAAGGCACAGAAGGCAAACTCCGGCTATGATCTGGATATGCAGGATTTCCTCACACTGATGGTGACGGAGCTGCAGCACCAGAGCATTGATGCCACTGCGGACACGTCGGAAATGCTGAATCAGATGGTCATGATGCAGATGGTTTCCGCACTGACCAACATGACGGATGTGTCCATTATGACTTACGCTGCATCCCTTGTGGGCAAGACCGTAACGGTGGGTCAGTATGACGCCGAAGGTCAGCTGCAGGAGATCGTGGGCGAGGTGACCGGCACCGGCACCATGGGCGGTCAGCAGGTGGTGTTTGTCGGAGATAAGTACTACTACATGAGTGAGATCATGGCGGTAGGTACGCTGCCTCAGCAGGAAGCAACGAAGCCCGAGGGTGAAGAAAACGGCGATGCCGGTACGGATGTTCCCGTGGAGACCCCCGAGGAAAGTGAAAGCATCTGAGGTGAAACGATATGATTGAACGCCTACATAACCAGGGACTGGTTCAGCAGCAAACGGCTGCGACGTCGAGTGTGTCAGGGAAGGCACCGGCAGGCGGATTTGGTCAGCTTCTGCAGGAAAGACTGAACCAGCAGACAACACCCGATGTAACTTTTTCCAAGCATGCCAAGACAAGAGCCGAGGAACGCGGCATTGAGATCACCCAGAGTCTGATCGATCAGCTCAAGGGCGGCATGATCCGCGCACAGGCAAAGGGCGCAACAAACGTCATTGCCATGGATTCGGAAAAAGCTTTCATCATCAATGTCCCCAATGCAAAAGTCATCACTGCCATCACGCAGGATGAAATGGGCGAAAGTGTATTTACAAATATTGACGGCGCCGTGTTCCTGTAAACGCTACAGATAGCAGGACCGGTTGCGGAGGCTATGGGGTCTCATCCGAATGATGAGATCCCGGCGGCGCCAAAATCGAAAGGAGCTTAGTTACATGACTGGAGCTATGTACGCTGCAATTGCGGGTCTCAAGACCCACATGACCAAAATGAGCGTCATCGGTAATAACATCGCAAACGTGAACACCAACGGCTATAAGAGTCAGAGAACCATCTTCAAGGACGCTATGTATAGCATGTATTCCAGCGGCAGTGACGGCACTTCCACCACTGCCGGCAGAAATCCTTCCCAGATCGGTTACGGCTCTCAGGTCAGCAGCATTGACCTGAATATGGCCACCGGCAGCTTTGCCCCCGGCACCTCCACTGACTGCATGATCTACGGCGACGGTTTCTTCATGGTGGGCGACAAGGATACCGCAAATTACATCGATCCCGAGAATCCCGAAAGCACCAAGGCACTGAACCTGACCCGCGTGGGTGACTTCTCCTTCAAGGCTGACGGTTACCTCAGCGACGGCAGCGGCGGTGTGGTGTATGGTTTCCTGTGCACTGGAATCGAGGGCGGCAAGCCCAAGATCTCTGACCAGCTCGTTCCTATCCGTTTGCCCAGAATGGAGAAGGTGCTGGACGAAAACGGAAATGAGATCTATGCAATCCGTTATCCTGTCGATACCGACCCTCAGGCACAGGATGAAAATGCCGCAGCAATCCCGCTGCGCGATTATGATCCCGCACTGGATGGCGTGGACGAAAATGGCAATGCAGCAGATGACGATGCAGCCGAGAAGGTTGAACTGCCCTTTGCGCAGCTCGACAGCGTCTCCATCGATGCAGAGACCGGTGCCATCACCGGTACCACCAAGGATACCGATGAACTGATCACCATCGGCTATGTTGCCATCGGCAACGTGACCAACCCCAACGGTCTGACCCATGCGGGCGGCTTCTATTACACTGCCGGTTCCGGTGCAGGCGATCTGCAGGTGTCCCTACTGGGCGGCGTGGCAGCAGACCTGGGGTTGAGCTATGTCAACAAGAGCCGTATTCCTGCTGATGCGCTGAACGGCGAAGGTGAAGATGCGATCCAGCTGTCTGACAAGATGGCGATCGGCAGTGCCGGCGGTACCAATCTGATGACCGGCGGTCTGGAAGGCTCCAATGTGGACCTCGCAAACGAGATCGCGGAGATGATCACCACCCAGCGCGGCTATCAGGCAAATACCCGTATCATCACGGTGACCGATGCCATGCTGGAAGAGCTGGTGAACATGAAGCGCTGATGCGCAGCATAACATAATATAAATATAGTAGCGGCGATTCTGCGGGGGCACGGGTGCCCCGTGTCCCCGCAGTCTGACAGGAGGAACGTATGATCCTTGTGACGAAACGCAATGGCGATCAGATTTTGCTGAATCATCAACAGATCCAGAGCATTGAGATGATCCCCGAGACCAAGATCGTGATGGTCAATCGCGAATTTTATCTCGTAACGGAAAGCGCGGAGGAAGTTGTCAATAAAATCGCAGAATACAGCGCTAAGGTTCGGGATATCTACCGGGAGATCGCGGTGGTGGACAAGCGTTGCTGATATAAAAAACCTAAGAGACCGTTCCGGCTCTGATGGAGGAAAGTAAAAAATGAAGCCAAAGATCAATATTAACTATATCATTGGTATCGTAGGCGCAATTGCAGTGTGTCTGGTGGGCATGGTGTCGAAGGTGGACTTTGCGGCATCGCCACCGGTTCAGATCAAATTTGAAAATCTGAAGAACTTCTTTGACCCGGCGAGTATCTTCATTACCATTGGTTGTACGATATTCGTCGTGGTGGCGAGTTTCCCGGGCAGTATGCTGAAAGATGTGGTTTCTCACATGAAGCTCATCATTCAGGGCAGTTCTTATGACCCCGAATTTTACATCGATCAGCTGGTGGATCTGGCACAGATCGCAAGAAAAGACGGTCTGCTGTCTTTGGAAGAGCGTGCCAGCCAACAGAGCGATCCTTTCTTCAAGCAGGCAATTATGCTGATCGTGGACGCTTACGATGCGGACAAGGTCAGGAACATTCTGGAAAACGATATTGAGACCATGTCTGCAAGACATGACAGTGCAGCCGGAATGTACGATAAGGCAGGTGCAGTGGCACCCGCCTTCGGTATGGTCGGTACGCTGGTGGGTCTGGTGAATATGCTCAAGGGCATGAACCTTGAGGGCGGCGCCGGCAACCTCGGTTCCGATATGGGTACCGCACTGATCACCACCCTGTACGGCTGTATCATGGCGCACATGATCTTCGGTCCCATTGCGAACCTGCTGCGTATCCGCGATGAGGAGGAGGTCCTCTGCAAGATGATCATCGTCGAGGGCGTTATGTCCATTCAGGCAGGCGAAAACCCCAAGTTCCTGCGGGAACGTCTGATGACCTTCCTTTCCGGCTATCAGCGTGATGGCGGCGGTAAGAAGGGCAAGAAGAAAAAGAATAAAGGCGGCGACGCAGCGGAATGATACCGCATAAACCTATGATTGTAACAGGCAGGTGAACAGGCTTGAAAATGAAGAAAAAGGGCGGCGGTGGCGGCGCCAACTGGATGGATACATACGGTGACATGGTCACGCTGCTGCTGTGCTTCTTCGTGCTGCTGTACTCCATGTCTACCATCAGTGAAGAAAACTGGAAGGCCTTGGTTATGAGCTTTAACCCCGATGCAGTGCTTGAATTGCACGCGACTCCGGGCGGTGAGGGTCCCAGTGCCGACAGTGATAATGCCGGTGGTGTCATGCCTGAAGGCGAAGAGATCACGCAGGAAGACATCCAGCTGCAGATGGAAAACCTCGCTGCAGCTATGAAGGATTTCATCGCGGAAACAGTCTCTGAGAGTACGATCTCTGTGACGGAGGGTGACGGCAAGGTATTTATCTCCTTCAACCAGTCTGTGTTCTTTGACGGAGACAGCGCTGTTCTGAGAAAGGAAGCATATCCTGTTTTGCAGAGTGTCTGCGATATGCTCAGTGAAGCTTCCGAGGCGATCGATGAGGTGCGCGTGCTGGGACACACGGCACAGGCAAATCCGTCCCGCCCCAACAGCGTGCAGGTGGACAGAACTCTTTCCAGTGACCGTGCCACCAACGTGATTATCTATGTGCAGGAGCACAGCGATGTGGAGCCTGCCCGTCTGATCAGCGAGGGCATCGGTCAGTGGAGACCAATCGCCAGCAACGACACGGCGGAGGGCAGAGCCAAGAACCGCCGCGTGGAAATGATCGTCAGCGGCCGCAATCTGGAGCAGGAACTGCAAAGCGGCATTACCGGATATGAGGTTGCAGCCGATGAGGAATGAATGTGTGTGTTTTAGCCTGCGCTCCGGGCAGTAAGCAGGGAGGTATATATGGCAGAAAAATTGTCACAAAGCCAAATTGATGCTTTGCTCAATGCGGTCCGCAGCGGCGAGAAGGATCTGAACAGTCCTGCCGAGCAGACGCCGGAGCAGAAGTATAAGAAATACGATTTCAACAGTCCCAGAAAGTTTACCAAGGACAGAATCAAGATGCTGAGTGGCATCTATGAAAACTATAGCCGTATCATCAACTCCCGTCTCAACGGCAGACTTCGTACCAACTGCGAGATCTCGGTGGAAAGCGTGGAGGAGCAGCACTACTATGAGTTCGCCAATGCGCTGACGGAAGGCGATGTGCTGGCGATCATGGATGTGTATGTCAAAGACAAGCTGCACGAGATCCCGGCGATGGTTTATATCGGCACCACCACAGCGCTGAGCATGATGGATCGCCTGATGGGCGGCGAAGGTACGGTGGACAGCTACTCCCACAAATCGGATTATAACTATACCGATCTGGAACTGAAGCTGTATGAGGACATCGTGGAGGATCTGATCTCTGTGATGGGCAGCAGCTGGGAGAACTATATGCCGGTTCGCTTTACCTACAGCCACACGGATGTCAATCCTACCATGAGCCAGATCGTGGGTCTCGATGAGACGGTGGTGATCATCGACATGAAGCTCAAGCTTGCCAACGTCGAGGGACGCATGAGCATTTGCCTGCCGGGTGAGATCCTGATGACGATTTTCACGGAAATGAACCGGAACAATCCCACCCGCCGCGCGGCTGCGGAGAATAAGGCGGATGAGATCTTTGATCAGCTCCGTGACAGTAGTCTGGAGGTCGTGGCGCAGCTTGGCGGCACGACGCTGACCCTCTCCGATGTGTATCATCTGAATGTGGGTGATGTGATCGACATCGGTAAGTCGAAAGATGCCCCGATCCATCTGGAGATCGGCGGATACCGCTGGTTCTCCGGAAGGATTGGCGTTCACAAGAAAAATTTGGCCGTCAAAATAGATGCGATCTATGATCAGGCGGAATAAAGGAGTGAGTGGACAGGATGGCAATTGAATTGTTTAACCCGATGGAAATTGATGCCCTCGGTGAGATGATGAATATCAGCCTTGGTTCTTCCGCAACGGCAGTTTCCAATATGCTGGAGCACCGCGTTGATATTACCACGCCGAAGGTTTCAGTGATCGAGGTTGCGAATTTTGAGATCGGCAATCTGGAGCCTGCCATGGGTGTCGCGATCCGCTATGTGGAAGGTCTTGACGGCTGCAACATTATGCTGCTGCGCCGCAGTGACGTGAAGGTGATCGTGGATATCCTCATGGGCACGGAAAGCCCCGAGGAAGAGTTTGAGCTCAACGAACTGACCATCAGCTGCGTGTGCGAAGTGATGAACCAGATGATGGGCGCTGCGGCAACCGCTATGTCTGACTTCCTCGGCTTCCCCGTCAACATCTCCACGCCCGAGGCATTCGAGCTGGAAAATGTGGAGGAGTTCAAGCGGGAGCACTTCCCTCAGGATGAAGATAATGTGGTGGCAGTCCGCTTCTCCCTGCGTATTGAAAATGCGCTGGAAAGCGAGTTTATGAACGTTATGAGCGTATCTCTTGCCAAGGATCTGCTGAAAGGTCTCGGTCTTGAGACTGTGGAGGAAGAGCCCACACCCGCACCTGCACCGACGCCTGCACCTGCTTCCGGCGGCGAGAAGAAGATGAGCCAGGAAGATATTGAGCGCATGATGGCAGGTATGGCAGCTGAGAGCGCACCCGCGCCTGCTCCCGCACCTGCACCCGCTTCCGGCGGCGAGAAGAAGATGAGCCAGGAGGACATCGAGCGCATGATGGCAGGCATGGCAGGTTCTGCCCCCGCACCTGCTCCCGCTCCGGCACCCGCTCCTGCGCCCGCTTCCGGCGGTGAGAAAAAGATGAGCCAGGAGGACATCGAGCGCATGATGGCAGGGATGGCGGCACCTGCTCCCGCACCTGCGGCACAGCCCGCTCCCGCGCCCGGCTATCCGCCGATGCCGGAGGGCAATCCCTATGGCTATATGCCGTATCCTCCCATGTACTATCCGCCCTATCCTCCCGCTCCCCCCGCGCAGGTCACTCCCGCGGCAGAGCCCAAGGTCATTGCTACGAAGCCCCTTGCCATGCCCGAGATGAATCCCGCGGCAAACCTCAGCAAGGAGCAGAGTGAGAATCTGGATCTGATCATGGAAGTGCCTCTGCAGGTGACGGTGGAGATCGGACGCACCAGACGCAAGGTGCAGGATATTCTGAGCTTTGCAAAGGGTTCTCTGGTGGTGCTCGACAAGCTGGCAGGCGATCAGGTGGATCTGTTCGTTAACGGCAAGTGCATTGCAAGAGGCGATGTGGTCGTTATTGACGATAACTTCGGTGTCCGTATTACCGAAATCGTACAGGGCGAAAAGCTGGAACTGAGCGATCTGAAAAAATAAGGTTGATAAACCAAAAAATATAACATCTAACAGTACAAAAAGTACAAAAAAGGAAGGTTAATTGATATGGCTAAGAAGATTCTGACGGTTGACGACGCTGCATTCATGCGCAAGATGGTCAAGGATACCCTGACCAAGGCAGGTTATACCGATGTGTACGAAGCGGTGGACGGCGCTGACGCTGTGGAAAAGTACGGCGAGCTCGCTCCCGATCTGGTGATCATGGACATCACCATGCCCAACATGGACGGTCTGGAGGCGCTGAAGGCAATCCGCGCCAAGGATCCCAACGCAAACGTGGTGATGTGCTCTGCAATGGGTCAGGAAAGCATGGTTATGGATGCGGTCCGCAGCGGCGCAAAGGACTTTATCGTCAAGCCCTTCAAGCCTGACCGTATTCTCAAGACCGTTTCCACCATCCTCGGCAATCCCTAAGCGCTTATGCTGCAGGGAAATCCGCTGGCCTCTCTCCTTGGCATGCTGGCGGTCATTGCGGCGATTCTGGTTCTTGCCTGGTGGGCAACGAAGCAGATCGCCCAGCGACCCGGTCTGCAGGGCTTCGGTGGTCGGCTGCCGAACGGCGACATGAGCGTTCTTGCCCAGATCCCGATGGGGAGAGAGCAGCGCCTTGTCGTGGTGGAATGTGCGGCACGGTATTTTTTGCTGGGTGTGACGGAGCACAATATTTCGATGCTCTCGGAGCTCAGTGAGGAAGATGTGCAGCAATGGAAACAGGAACAGGAGGATGCTGTTCCGGCGAGCAAGCAGTCCTTTTCAACGCTGCTGCAAAACAAAATGCGGAGGTGAGCGGTGAGCGTGACTGACAGTTTGATCAACATTAACGGCGAAAGCGTACAAACGCTGGAAGTGTTGTTTTTGACCACGGTCATTACACTGCTGCCGTCCATTCTGGTGATGACCACGTCCTTTACGCGGTACATCATCTCCTTCTCCTTTCTGCGCACTGCCATGGGCACGCAGCAGACGCCGCCGAACACCGTTTTGATCGGCATCGCGCTGTTTTTGACCCTGTTCACCATGGGACCCACGTTTAACGCCATCAAGACGGAAGCTTACGATCCCTATGTCGCGGAGGAGATCACGCAGGAACAGTTTTTCGAGCGGGCACAGGTGCCGATGAAGGATTTTATGATCCGCAACACCAAGACCAATACGCTGAAAATGTTCTGCGATCTGGCAGATGTGGAGATGCCTGAGACCATCAGTGTTCAGACCATCCGGAGTCTCCCCATCCGCATCATTGTTCCGGCATTTATGACCTGCGAGCTGCAGCGGGCGTTTGAGATCGGCTTTTTGCTGTATCTGCCCTTCATGCTCATTGATATCGTGGTTTCGTCCACGCTCATGTCCATGGGTATGATCATGCTGCCGCCGTCCATGATCTCCATGCCTTTTAAGCTGCTGCTGTTTGTTTCTCTCAACGGCTGGGATCTGCTGTTCTCCAGACTGGTGCAGGGCTTCAAATAAGGGAGGAGAGTAAAAGATGGATGCTATGGTCGTTTCCTCGGTTCTTCGTGATGCGCTGACAGTTGCCATCAAGCTCAGTGCCCCGATGCTGGTGCTGTGTATGGCGATCGGTATTATCGTGGCAATTTTTCAGGCAGTCACCCAGATTCATGAGCAGACGCTGGGCTTTGTTTTGAAGCTGGTGATCATCATTGCGGTGCTTCTCATCGGCGGAAACTGGATGATGACCACACTGCAGGATTATACGAAGGAACTGTTCCTGCTCATCGGATCGTAAGGTGACGCTATGTTTGAATGGCAGGAACTGACATTATTTCTATACATTACGGCACGTGTCAGCGGGTTTGTGCTGTTCAACCCCTTGTTTGGCAGAAACACGATCCCCACCATCGTGCGCACAGGATTCATTCTGGTACTGGCGTTTTTCGTTTCCTCTGTGACCCACGCGACGGTTGCCACCCCGCCGAGCACGGTGGTCTTTGGTGTGCGGCTGCTGCTGGAAATGGCGATCGGCTATGTGCTGGGCATGGTGATGCAGTTTTTCCTCTTCATTCCCCAGATGACAGGTCTCGTGGTCGATACCCAGATGGGCTTGACCATGAATCAGATCTATGATGCCGGGTCTCAGGCGAATCTTTCGGTAACGGCGGTCTTTCTCAACGCCATGATGATTTTGCTGTTTTTTGCAGCAAACGGACATCACACGCTGATGCGGATCTTTGTCAGCTCCGGGGATCTGATCCCCTTTGGCACGGTGACGCTGAACCATTCTACCGTGACCGAGGCGATGCTGGAGCTGTTCATCTCCTGCGTGATCCTTTCGGTCAAGATGAGTATGCCGATCATCGCGGCAGAGCTGCTGGGGCAGCTCGGTATGGGTGTGCTGATGAAGGCGATCCCGCAGATCAACGTCTTTACCATTAACATTGAACTGAAAGTCATCATCGGACTTGTGCTTCTGCTTGTGCTGCTCGCACCGTTTAGCGAGTTCTTCCTTCAGATGGAGCTGGAGATGCTGAACAAGATGCAGGGAATGCTTCAGCTGATGGGCACATAACTGTTGTTCGCTAAAGGGGGGATGAATCGTTGGCGGATAGCTCCAAGACCGAAAAAGCGACACCAAAAAAGCGACGGGACGAACGAAAAAAAGGTAACGTCTTCATGAGTCAGGATGCTGTCTCAGTCGTGACACTGGTGGGCGCATTCGCCACGTTTTTCCTCATGGCGGGCTATATTGCAGAACAAATTGCCCGTTTTATGGCATACTGCATACAGAAATGCGGTACGTCGGGAGGCGCCCAGATTCTGGATGCCGATCTGATGACGCAGGGAGTCCTGCTGGTGATCAAAACCGCAGGTCCCGTGCTGCTGGTGACGAGCGTCTGTGCGGTGGTTGCTACCTTCGCCCAGACCCGTATGCTGGTCAGCGCAGAGTTGATGAAGCCAAAATTCAATCGACTGAACCCTCTGGAGGGCTTTAAGCGCCTTTTCTCTCTGAAAAGTATCGTGGAATCCCTCAAAGGCATCATTAAAATTACGGTTCTGATGATTATCATTTATTTGTGTCTGAAAGAATCGGTCATGGAAAGTTTCAAATACCTCTATACAGATATTAGTGCAGCTTGTGTCCACCTGTTTGACAGCGGCAAGACCATGGTCTTTCGCATCGCTCTTGCCTTTGTGGTGGTGGCAGCCGCGGATTTCATGTATCAGTGGTGGAACTATGAGCGCGAAATGCGCATGAGTAAACAGGAAATCAAAGAAGAATATAAGCAGACGGAAGGTGACCCCCAAATCAAGGGTAAGATCAAGGAGATGCAGCGTCAGCGTGCCATGAGCCGCATGATGCAGCAGGTTCCCGAAGCGGATGTCGTCATCCGAAACCCGACGCACTTCGCCGTTGCCCTGCGCTACCGCCCTGAGGTGGATGCCGCGCCCGTTGTCCTTGCCAAGGGGCAGGACGAGCTGGCGCTGCGCATTGTCAAGGTGGCAGAGGAGGCAGGCGTTGCGGTGATGGAAAACGTGCCCCTCGCGCGCGCCCTCTATGCACAGGCTGATCTTGACCGTGAGATCCCGCCGGATCTGTACGGTGCTGTGGCAGAAGTCCTTGTTTATATCTTCAAGCTCAACGACGAAAAGAAAATTGTCAAATAATTATTCTTCGGCAAAGTGGAAGATAGGGAAAAGGAGGTAAGCTGCGCATGAAGCGAATTATAGATAACGCGGTATCGCTCTGCGTGGTGGTTATCGTTCTCTTCCTGATCGTACCGCTGCCGACATTTCTTCTGGATCTTCTTCTGATCGTCAACATCGGTCTTTCGATCATGATTTTGATGATCACAATGAACATAACGGAAGCGCTGGAATTTTCCATCTTCCCGTCCTTGCTGCTGGTGACGACGCTGTTCCGCTTGGGACTGAACGTATCCAGTACGCGTCTGATCCTCCGCGACGGCTACGCCGGCGAAGTGATCAAAAACTTCGGACAATTGATCACGAGCGGCAACATCGTCATCGGTGTGGTCATCTTCCTGATCATTGTTCTGATCCAGTTCATCGTCATCACCAAGGGCGCTGAGCGCGTGGCAGAAGTGGCAGCCCGCTTCACACTGGACGCTATGCCCGGTAAGCAGATGGCGATCGACGCAGACCTTTCCTCCGGACTCATCAACGAGCAGGAAGCCCGTACCCGCCGCCACAAGGTGCAGAAGGAAGCGGACTTCTACGGCGCTATGGACGGTGCTACCAAGATCGTCAAGGGCGACGCGGTGATGTCCCTCGTCATTACTGTGATCAACTTCGTCGGCGGTGTGCTGATCGGTCTGATCAACGGCGGTGACTTTTCTACGACGCTCTCTACCTACTCCATCGTGACCATCGGTGACGGTCTGGTTTCCCAGCTTCCTGCACTGATGATCTCCACCGCAACCGGCATGATCGTGACCCGCTCTGTTTCCGAGGGCAGTCTCAGCACCGATCTGCTGGGGCAGTTCTCTGCCCAGCCCAAGGCGATCATGGCAACCGGCGTGATCCTCATCATTCTGGGTCTCATCCCGAGAACGCCCCATCTGGCGCTGTTTGTCGGCGGCGGTGTGCTGCTGGGCGTGGGTTACTATGCAATGCGGCGGATGAGCCGCAAGGAAGAGGCGGAGAAGCAGGCGGCGCAGCGGCAGGCTGCGGAAGCTACTGCGGCAGATGCCCCCAGCGAGGGCGACTACTTCAAGGATATCAACAATGTGTACTCTTTGCTGTCGGTGGAGCCCATTGAGATGGAGTTCGGTTACAGTCTGATCCCTCTGGTGGACGAAAGCAGAGGCGGCAAGCTGATCAACCGTATCGTGATTTTCCGCCGCCAGTATGCGCAGGATATGGGCTTTGTGTTCCCCTCTATCCGTCTGCATGACGCGGCATCCCTTGGTACCAATCAGTATGTGATCCGCATCCGCGGTGAGGAAGTGGCGCGGGGTGAGATTCTGGTGGACTACCTGCTGGCGCTGGAGCCCTCGAACCCCCTCGGCGAGATCGACGGCATCGAGACCATTGAGCCCGCCTACGGTATTCCCTCCCGCTGGATCCTGCCGGAGAACAAGGAGATCGCGGAAATCTACGGTTACAATGTCATCGACCCGCTGTCGGTGATGCTGACCCACCTTTCCGAAACCGTGAAGAAGCATGCCTATGAGCTGCTGAATCGCGCGGAGACCCTGCAGCTTGTGGAGAACCATAAGCGCGTGGCACCGGAGCTGGTGGAGGAAGTGATCCCCAAGGTGGTTTCCTATGCAACACTGGAAAAGGTGCTGCGTAACCTTCTGAAGGAAGGCGTGCCCATCAAGGATATGGGCTTGATTCTGGAAAACCTCGCCGACGCCCTCGGCAGCGGCAAGGATATCGACGCTGCGGTGGAGCAGGTTCGCGCGGGTCTTGCCCGCACCATCACCCGCCGCTTCTGCGAGGACGGTCAGCTCCGTGTCATCACCCTCGATGCCGAGGTAGAGCGCCGCATCATCGCGTCTCTCACCCGCAACGAGCAGGGCACCTACCTTGCTATGGGTGCAGAGCTGATGCAGCAGACCGTGGGACAGATTGGCGAGCATATTCGCAAGTTCAACGACTTGTCCCAGACCCCCATCGTGCTGGTCAGTCAGGTCATCCGCGGCTATTTCAGCAAGATGATCACCCAGTTCTATCCCAATGTCTATGTGCTGGCGTTCAATGAGATCGCCGGCAATGTGCAGATCCAGGCCCTTGGCAACGTCACCGTAGATGGTGAGAGAAGGGCGGTGAACACATGACGGCTGTGCGACACACGGACTCCCGGGAGTTCGCTGCTATGGAAGCGGAAGAACTGCTGAGACTGTATAAAGAGACCGGCGATGAGCAGGTCAAATGGGAGATCGTTCTTCGGTATGAGCACGTTGTCAAGCACGCCGCGCTGCAGGTGCGGGGGATTTACAGCGGCTTTGCTCAGATCGAGGATATCATCAATGAGGGGCTGATTGCGCTCCTGAAATCCATCGACAAATTTGACATCGACAAGGGTGTGAAATTTGAAACCTTTGTATCCAAGCGCATCCGCGGCATGGTGGTGGATCTTGCGCGAAAGCAGGACTGGGTCCCCCGCAATGTCCGCAAGCGCGCTAAGGAGATCGACGACGTGACCATGACCCTGGCGAATGAACTGGGACGCTATCCCAGCAACGCAGAGATCGCAAAGGAGCTGCAGATCTCCGAGGAGAGGCTGCAGAAGGATATCGCCGGCATCGTAACGAACAACGTCGTTTCGCTGGAAGCGCTGATGGACGCAAACGAAATGGAAGGGATGCACTTTGAGATCGCTTCCCGGGACGAATCCGGCTTGCCGGACTTCGTGCTGGAGGAGCAGGAGGTCAAGGACGTGCTTGCGGCGGCAATCGCAGCGCTGCAGGAGAACGAACGCATTGTGCTGTCCCTGTACTATGTGGAAAACCTGCTGCTGAAGGATATCGCGCAGGTCATGCAGGTCAGCGAGCCCCGTGTTTCCCAGCTTCATACGCGGGCTGTGGGCAAGCTGAGAAAACAGATGATGGAATACTACAACATTTCGCAAAGCGAAGTGAATCCGAAAAAGAAAGGGGTCAGCGATGTATAAGGGATTTTACAACCTGGCATCCGGTGTGCTGACGCACCAGAGAAATCTGGATGTGATTGCCAACAATATGGTCAATGTCTCCACGCCCGGCTTCAAACAGGATCGCTATACCGCCACCACCTTTGATGAGGTGATGTACAGCCGCGTCGGCAACAAGGACAGCATCGGTACAGAGATCGGCGGACAGAGCTATATCCGTGCCACCAGCGATGTGGAAACGGATTTCACCCAGGGCACCGTGGAGCCCACAGGTCTGCCTTTGGACTTTGCCATCAACGGTGAGGGCTTCTTTGCTGTGGAAAATGAAGACGGCGGCGTGTTCTATACCCGCAACGGCAACTTCTCCCTCGATGACGAGGGCTATCTGTGCCTGCCGGGCTACGGCAGAGTACATGACACGAACGGCGAACCCATCCGTCTCCGTACCGATCAGATCACCGTGGACGGTCAGGGTACGATCAGCTACGCGACGGGCGGTATTCTCGGTCGCATCGGGGTGTATACCTTCGAGGATAACGGGGCGCTGCAGAGAGATGCGCTTGGTTTCTTTACCGGTGACGGTGCGGAGCTTTCTGATGCGCCCAGTATTCTCAACGGCTATGTGGAGCGCTCCAACACGGATGTTGTCAAGCAGATGACGGATATGATCGCCTATCAGCGGTCTTTGCAGAGCGCGACGCAGGTGATGAAGATGTATGACAGCCTGATGAATCAGGCAACCACCGAGATCGGTCGGATGTAAGAAAGGGGATGCGTAAACGATGAATCAATCCTTCTTCATTGGCGCTACCGGTGCCCATCAGCAGCAGAAAGCGATGGATGTCAGCAGCAATAACATCTCCAACGTGAACACCCACGGCTTTAAGGCGAGCAAGAGCCGCTTCACGGGGCTCCTCTATCAGAACATGAAGAGTGCGGATGCGGATGATGTCCGCGGCGGCGTGGGTACCGGTCTCTGGACGACGGATACCGACTTCAGTGCCGGCGCTGCCGCCCATACCGGAAGAACACAGGACTACATGATCAACGGCAACGGCTTCTTTGCTGTGGCGGACTTCAACACCGGTGAGATCTCCCTGACCCGCAACGGCGCCTTCTCTGTGGCATCCCGTCTGGAGAATACGGATGAAGTGGATGAGTACGGTATGCCTGTTCAGAAGCTGGTGTACTATCTCTCCGATGGCAGCGGACGTTTCGTCCTCAGTGAAACGGGCGGCATGATCGAGGTCAGTGACCCCAATGAGGTGCAGCCTGTGGGCGTGTTTGATTACATCAATTACAACGGCATGGAGCATGTGGATGGCACGCGCTTCATCGCTGTGGATAAGAACGGCGGTATCCGCCGCGGCACCGGTGAAGTGGTGCAGGGTATGCTGGAGGCATCCAATGTGGACCTCGCCAATGAGCTGGTGAAGGTCATTGAGCATCAGCGTGCCTACAGCATGGCTCTTAAAATGGTCACGACCTCGGATGAGATCGAAAATTCCATCAATAACCTTCGCTGACAGGAGGAGTAACTGAATGAGCATTAAGGATTATGATGAACTGACTGCGCTGGAACTGGATACGCTGAAGGAAGTCGGCAGTATCGGTACCGGCAACGCAGCCACCGCGCTGTCTGAGCTGATCGGACGTGAAGTCCGCATCCAGTCTCCGGAAGTGCGGATCATGGGCTACAACGAAGCCATCGAGTGGATCGGCGGTCCGGAGGAGATCACCGCCGGTGTTCTGGTAAGACTGGGCGGACAGATGAACGGTGTGATGCTGTCTGTTCAGAAGCTGGATTTTGTGAACCTCGTGCTGGAAAGCATGATGGGCAAAAAGGTGCCGGACTATTTCGGTCTGTATGAAATGGAAAGCTCCGCGCTGATCGAGGTGGGCAATATTATGATCTCCACCTTCATCAACGCTTTGAGCGGTCTCGCAGATGTGAATGTGGAGTTGTCGGTGCCCGCATTCACGGTGGATATGCAGGGTGCGATCATGGCAGTCCCCATGGCGCTGTATGGCGGTCAGTCTGATTACATTCTGACCATCGGCGGTCGCTTCCTTTGCAATGGCAAAGAGGTCCCCTGCCGCCTGCTGATGTCTCCGGACATCCGCTCTTTGAATTTCTTGTTGAGGAAGCTGGGAGTCAGTGGTGGATAATAAGAATATCATCGGTATTGCAGATATGAAGATGGCCCAGACCACCGGCACGTTGATCACCTACGCACTGGGGTCCTGCATTGGTATCTGCCTGTACGATCAGAGGATAAAACTGGGCGCGCTGATCCATATCATGCTTCCGCTGAATATGGAAACAGGACGAACAGGTACGATGAAATACGCGGATACGGCAATTCGCGAAACCCTGCGCCAGATGGAGGCAAAGGGCGGCTCGAAAGCCCGTATCACCGCAAAGATCGCCGGCGGCGCAAAGATGTTTGAAATTGTGGGAAGCAATTCCATTGGCAATATCGGACAGCGCAACATTGAAAGTGTCCGCATGATGCTCAAGCGGGAGGGGATCACCCTGCTGAAGGAAGATGTGGGCGGCACCATCGCACGTACCTTGCTGTTTGACGTCGCCACAGGCTCTGCCTGTGTCCGTTGTCACGGCAGACCTGATTTGATTCTATAATTCTTGAAGGGAGAGAGCGAATATGTTTGAAGAAGATAAGCGCGGTATTTTGCTGGAATCCGGCACCAATGAGATCGAGGTCATGGAGTTTACCATCGACGGCAGTCTCTACGGCATCAACGTGGCAAAGGTCAAGGAAATTCTGGTTTCCGAGCCTGTGAAGCCCATGCCCCACGCACATCATGCGGTGGAAGGCATTTTCAAGCCCCGCGATATGGTTCTGACGGTGGTGGATCTGCCCAAGTATCTGACCCGCGTGGAAGGCGTGAAGAACCCCAAGGATCTGTTCATCATCACCGAGTTCAACAAAATGAACATCGCTTTCCGCGTGCATACCGTGGTGGGTATCAGCCGCATCTCCTGGAGAGATATCCAGAAGCCCGACAAGACTGTTTCCGGCGGCGAGGACGGTGTTGCTACCGGTATCGCTCAGTGCGGCGGCAATCTCGTGACCATCCTCGACTTCGAGAAGATCATTGCTGAGATCGCGCCTGAGACCAGTATCCAGATGTCCGAGATCGATGCACTGGGTCACCGTGACCGCAGCGATGCCAGCATTCTTGTGGCAGAGGACTCTGTGCTGCTGAGCAAGATGATCGAAGAGGCACTGCACAAGTCCGGCTACGTCAAGACCAAGATGTTCCCCAACGGTCAGGAGCTGTGGGACTACCTCTCCAGCATTCGCAACGATGCCTATCTCGATCAGATGGCATCTCTCATCATCACCGATATTGAGATGCCTCAGATGGATGGTCACCGCCTGACCAAGCTCGTCAAGGATGACCGCATTCTGCAGCACATTCCTCTTGTGATCTTCTCCTCCCTCATCACGGATGAAATGCGTATTAAGGGAAAGGAGCTGGGCGCGGACGAGCAGATGAGCAAGCCTGAAATCGGTCATCTGGTGTATGTGATCGACCAGCTGCTGGCTGCCAAGAAGTAATCCTGAAAGGGGTGTCCTATGAGCAATAAATACATTGTCCGACAGTCCGTTAAAGATTCGGATGGTGTGATTCTGGGTTATGAGATCCTGTACTGCGGTGAGAATCAGGCGTTTACGTCTGAGGACTCCGAGGTGTCCCGCAACTATGCTGCGGCAGACACGATCTACAGCTTCCTCACCCAGAACAGCAACAAGGGTCTGAAGGGCACACTGAATTTTATGACCTTCACCACCATGCTGCTGATGAAAAAAACCCCGCATCTGTTTGACAAGTCCGAGTTGGTCATCCAGATCGACGACAGTGTGATCATTCACCCCCTCAGTATGCATTTTGTGAAAATGTATGCCAAGGAGGGCTATAAGATCGCGGTCAATGAGTTCCAGTTTGTGCCCCGCTATCTGGCGCTGCTGGACAGCATCGACTATATCAAGGTCAATGCCGCCATGCCTGCCACCGCGCTCAGGGATACGATGGAAATTGCCCACAGCATGGGCAAAAAGTGCATCGTGACCCACGTCGAGACCAAGGAGCAGCATGACCTTGCGGTGTCTCTCAAGGCAGACGGTATGCAGGGCAACTACGAGGCGGCAACCCTCAAGACCAAGAGCCACAGCAGCTCCTATCTCCAGAGCAACTTCTTCCGTCTGATGGTGGCAGTGACCAAGGACGAGCCCGATGTCAACGAGATCGAGCAGCTCATCGCCATGGACGCAAGCCTCAGCTACGGTCTGCTGAAGATGGCAAACTCTGCTTATTTCGCGCTGCGTCATCGTGCCACCACCATCCATCAGGCGATCATGACCCTGGGTCTCGGGCAGCTGCGCCAGTGGATCTATCTGCTGAGCTCCAGCAACCCCGACCAGAAGATGGATGCGGGCACGGAGGAGTTCCTGAAGATCTCCTTCATGCGTGCAAGCTTCAGCAGCGAGCTGATGAAGTACGCGAAGGATATGCCCATTTCCCGTTCCGAGGCGTATCTGATGGGTATGTTCTCCACGCTGAACCATCTGATCGATGCACCGATGGAGGAGATTCTCGCAGAGGTGCCCGTGTCTGAGGATATCAAGGATGCCCTTTTGGAGGGCAGCGGCAGATGCGGCATACTGTACAAGCTGGTTCTCGCCTATGAACAGGCAGACTGGGATACCATCAATGCCTGCGCCGAAGAGCTGGGAATCCCCAGCAAGATGCTTACCAACATCTACTTCGACTGCATGGAGAGTGTGAATGTCCTCTGGGAACAGCTTACCAGCATTTCTCCCAATCAGAAGTAAACAGAAAAGGACAGCTCCGGGAGGAGCTGTCCTTTTTGTGCGTTTTGGGTTTACTTTTGGTGGCGGGGATGCTCCATGACCTTCTGGCAGGCACGGAGGATCTGCACGGTAATCTCACCGTCATAATGGCTGCGGTACATATCGTTTCGGATGGTCAGCTCCGCGCGGGGCATGACCACATATTTGGTGGAGATCTCATTCAGTGTCAGTGCCAACACATCCTGACGGCAGCGCTTGCAATCACAAAGACCGAACATCTTGATGTACTTGTCCGCCTTTTCCTCTGCAAGAAGCTGCATGATATTGAACAGCTCTGCTCTGTCCTCGTCCATGGGTTCGGAGGCGGCAGGAGCAGCAACAGGTGCCGGAGCGGGTGCAGCAGACACCGCAGCTTCCACAGGTGCGGGAGCTGTGACAGGCGCTGCAACAGGAGCTTCCACGGGTGCGGGTGCTGTGACAGGTGCAGGCGCCGCCTCGCTTTCTTCCACCATGGCGCGCAGCATACGCTCAATCTCGTCCTGACTGAGCTTTCCATTGCCGGAGGGGACTGCAGGCTCTGCCACAGGGGCAGGTGCGGGCTTCTCCACAGGTGCGGGCGCTTCTGCGGACGTAGCTTCCGCTGCGGGGGCAGCGACAGGAATGGGAGTCGGTGCTGCCTTGGGGACAGGTGCGGGGATCACGGGCTCATCGGTGTCGGCATACATATCCAGTGTTGCCACAGGGGTGGGGGTAGCCTCCTCAATGAGCAGAGCAGACTCCAACGCATCCTTGATCTTGCTGGACACCGCCACATCTGCATTCAGCGCCGTGAGAATGGGCAGCTTGTTGCGGGGCGTTGCGGCAGCCGCAGAAGCCGCAGCCGTGGCATTTTCTTCCGCCACAGCCTGTTTGGGCGTCTCAGCGGAACCGGTTTTCCGCAGCAGATTCATTACGTGTTCAGTTTTGCTGGAATTTGTTCCTCTGGGTGCCATGACATTCTCCTTTGCAGCGCTCGTTTCCGCTTAGCGGATACGGGGGCGGGGATAGGCATCGCCCACGATGCAGTCGATGACCTTGCGGAAATCGCGGGCGGGGTTGGATTTGGGACTGTAGGTCAGCACACTCTGACCGTGGGCGGGGGCAGCAGCCACATCCACGCTGCGGCGGATCTTGGCGGGAAACACCTGAGAGCCCATCTGCTGCGCCACTTCCTCTGCCATTTCCAGCACATCGCGGTGCAGGATCAGGCGGTGGTTATACTGGTTCATCAGAATGCCCAGCACCTTCAGGTGGGGATTGCAGGACTTCTGAACGGTTTCGTATGTATCGCGGAGCTGAGACACACCCACAAGGCTGAGAATTTCGGGCTCCATGGGAATGATGAGACCGGTGGAAGCCACATACGCATTGATCGTGAGAATGTTCAGCGCAGGCGGAGTGTCAATGATGATAAAGTCATAGTGATTGAGCGCGGGATAGATCTGATCTGCCAGCATGAACTCGCGGCGGGGAGAGGTAAACTCCACCTCGGCAGAAGAGAGCAGGACATCAGAGGGAATGATGTCACCGTATTTTGTGGAAGAGATGCATTCAAAAACGGACTGTGTCCGGGAAAGAAGGTCGTAGGTCGTATAGCCGCTGCCGATCTCCAGACCGAGAGAGAAGCCAAGGTTGCCCTGCGGGTCGAGATCGATGCCGAGCACACGCGCACCGCGCTGGTTCAGACCGCTGATCAGCGCTGCTGCGGTAGTGGTTTTACCAACGCCGCCTTTTTGATTGGTGATGGTAATGATCTGCGTCAAAGAATATTCCCCCTTAGTCCAACAGGAGTCGAACCCCTGTCGGTTTTATTCGGGCGGATTTCCGCCCATACTTCGTTATTGTCCTTGAGAGTCCCTCAAGGATTCCCTGCGGACACTGCCTTGTCTGGACAAAAATCCGCTCCGAAAAAACTGTAAAACACATTCCGGCGAGGTATGCTTGAGACATTTTCGCCGCAGAGGACGCCGCCTTGTTGGCGCAAGGCAAGGACGATAAGGTCAAAAGGTCTGAACAGAACCGCTGGAATGCGGCAGGTGTTCAATTCCTGTTGGACTTCCGTAAAAACTGTAATACTACCTCTTATTTTTATTCTACTATATGTCGATAAAAAAAGATAGAAGAAAAAAATAAAAAAGTTTGTTTTCGAGCGGAATTTCTGAGAGGTTTTTCGCTCTTCATCAGGGAGGAAACGGCAAGTGACTCCCCCATAGGAAAAGGAGGATTATTATGGCATCGATCGGCGGTTTGTCTGGCAGCAGCGGCTCCAGCAGTATTTACGGAACGAGAAATGTGCTTTCCGGTCTTGCGAGCGGTCTCGATACGGAGAGCATGATCGAAAATGCAGTCTCCGGCTATCAGATGAAGCTCTCTTCCCTGCAGCAGCAAAAGACCAAGGTAGAGTGGAAGCAGGAAGCCTATCGCAGCATGATCACCAAGATGGTGGGCTTTTCCCAGAAGTATACCTCCTATACCTCCGGTACGAACCTGCTCAGCAGCAGCTTCTTCGATAATGCCACCAAGGTGACGAGTCTTGGTGCCAATGCGTCCAAGATCAGCGCCACCGGCCGCACCAGCAGCAATGTGCAGATCAACAGCGTGACGCAGCTGGCAGAGGCGGCAAAGTACACGGTGGAGTCTGCAGCGTTCAGCGGCAACAATATCGCCAGCAATGTGGTGAGCCTCACGGGCGCTGTAAATGTGGGTCTGCTCGACGGCAATATGACCTTCTCCTACGGCAATAAGAATATTGCCATCTCCTTTGGCGAGAAGGACGGATATGCATCTGCCAAGGAAATGGCAGCTGCCATCAACAAGAAGCTGGAAGAGGAGATCATTGCCTTTGACAGCGGCTCTCAGGAAAAAGCCAGCGAGCGCATCAAGGCTGTGGTGTCTGAAGATGGCAAGTCCATCTCCATTGAAAAGGTCAAGAGCGAGGACGGCAATACCCTGAAGATCTCCTCTGTCAGCGGTAATCTGGACGAGGCGCTGGGTGTCGGCAAGATCGACAAGGAAGCCACGGTGACTTCCTTTGAGTTTGATGCGGAAAAAGTGAGCAAGACCCGCTCTGTGCTGAATGTGCTGCGTGATGAAGGCTTTACCATCAAGTACAATGGTGAGACCTTTAAGATTGATGGTCCGTCCACCAGTGAAGTGAATGCCATTGAAGGTGACGATAGAACCTTTGCAGAGAAGTATATTGCTGCGCTGCAGGGTAAGATCGACGAAGCGATGGGCGCGGGCAAAATCACGGTGTCCAATGCCTTCACGGGCGCTGACAGCAGTGGAAAGAAGGTCCAATTCCAGTTTACGCCTGCCAATACCAGCGACGAGTTTGAAGTGACCAGCCCCCTTGCGGAGAAGCTGGGTATGGAGGGTGGTCTCTCCAACAAGGTCAACCTGTCCCGCAAGCTGGGGGATGTGATCGCTGGCGGTCTGTGGAAGAACGGGCAGGAGAAAAAGGACAGCGACGGTAACGTGATCAAGGGCAGCGACGGCAAGCCCATCATCGAATACGAGTTCAAGCTGAACGACAGCAGTTCTATCAAGGTGACCAAGGACATGACTCTGCAGCAGCTGATGGATGAGATGAACAGCAATGAAGCGTCTGCCGTGAAGATGAACTACTCTGCGTTCACCGGCAAGGTTACCCTCTCCACCAAGGAGACCGGTGCAAATCAGGAAATTAAGCTGAGCGGTCTTTCGAGAGCGTTGTTTGTCGGTGATGATGTAGAAGACGCGGTGGTTCTCGATCAGGGCAAGAATGCCGAGTTCTATGTGTCTGTCAACGGCGAGCCTGCACAGCGCATCGAGCGCAGCAGCAACACCATTGACATCGACGGGATGCAGGTCACGCTGAAAGGCACCTTTGGCAAGGCACCCAATGGCGAGGGTGACGGTGCCGTACAGCAGAGCGAAGGCACCGCGAGCGATGAGCCCGTGACCTTCTCCTTCTCCTCCGACTCCGACAAGATTGTGGATGCGATCAAGGAAATGGTGAAGGATTACAACGCCATGATGAGCGAGGTCAAGGAAGCCTATTCCACCATTCCTCTGAAGAACTCCAAGGGTCAGGACTATATGCCCCTGACCGATGAGGATGCGGCAGATATGTCTGAATCCGCTATTGCGAACTATGAGAAGAAGGCAAAGACCGGTCTGCTCTTTGCGGACAGAGATCTTTCCAGCTTCTACTCCGGTATGACCGAAGTGCTCCGCGCTTTCGGCGTGACCGGCAATGATGGCAACGGCATCGGTATCACCACCTCTTACAGCAACGGTACGACCACGCTGGTGGTGGATGAGAGCGCCCTTCGTGCAGCGCTTGACAGCAATCCCGACAAGGTGCGCGATGTCTTTGTGGGCAAGAACGGCAATGATGGCGTGATGGCGAAGATGAAGAATCAGCTCGACACCTATGCGGGCACCACGGGTGCAAGCAAGGGCATCCTCATCAACAAGGCAGGTTCCACGCTGGCACCGACCTCGATCTATCAGAATACCCTGCAGAAGGAGATCGACGCGTTTGAGGACGATATCGAGAGCTGGCAGGACAAAATCGCAGACAAGATCGATTACTACAACAAGAAGTTTACCACTCTTGAGAAGCTGATCGCACAGATGAACAACCAGAGTTCCATGCTGGGCGGTCTTTCCGGAGGCTATTAATTCGCGGGGGTTGCGCAATGAGTTACGATAGAAATGCCCAGCAGTATAAAGCGCAGATGATCAGCACCATGACGCAGGGCGAATTGCTGCTGCTGCTGTATGATGAGCTGGTCAAGCGCCTGACCCAGGCTGAACTGGCTCTGGAGAAGCAGTTGTTCCCTGTGTTTGAAGCATCACTGCAGCGTAGCGTGGAGATCGTGGAGTATCTGGACATGACGCTGGATATGCAGTATCCCATCAGCCACGAGCTGACGAGACTGTATGAGTATTTTACCTATGAGCTGAACCGTGCAAAGATCGGTCGCCGTGCAGAGCCCTTGACCCACACCAAAGAAAAGATCATGGAGCTGCGCGATGCATTCCGCACGGCGCAGAAGAGCGGCGAGTCCAAACGCTGAGGGGGCACATCATGGAACTGACGAGACTGACGGAGGCGCAGGTGCAGGCGCGCCGGATCTATAACGCCTTGGGCGAGGTGGAGTCCCTGTCCCGCCAGGTCGCCGAAGCGCTGGATCGCAACGATCCCATGGCGGTAAAGGTGCTGCTGGCGATGCGGGAGGAACCCATCCTTGCTGCGCACCACGCCCGGGACATTCTCCGCCAGATGGTGGAGAGTACCGACGATGGCGGACGACTGCGTGCCCTGCTCAACGGCGCAGCGGCAGAAAACGCAGATGAGCGCGGTCTTGCGAATCAGATCGCCATGAATGAGCGCCTGCTGGCACAGATTCGGGAATTGGATCGGGTACTGAGTCAGAAGATCGCCCGGGATAAATCGTTTTACGAAACTGCAAAATGAAATAGCAGCAGCGCCGCAAGGCGCTGCTGCCTGAGAAAAATTCAGTCATAGTTTGCGGCGGAAATGCCCCAGAGGGGGGCGCCGTTGTGTCTGCTTTTGGAAAGCTCATCGAGGATGAGCTGCGGATCCCACTCCATGAGACTTCGCTCCGCGCTGTTGGGGTCTGCCACCAGAAGATTTCCGGTGAGTGTCAGACCGTGGATCACGATGAAGTGACCGCTGCGGGTGAAGTGACCGGGACCCATCAGGGCAACGACGAGGTTACCGCTGGACAGGACTGAGAAGATGGCATCGGGCGTATGGTCGACTATGGAATAAGCAGTCAGACCATGCGCCTGTGCGGCATCATTCACAATAGAGAGATAAGAGCCGCTTTCCTTTGCCCAGTGGTGGGTTTGTGCCGCCCAGGAAGCCATTTCCGGCGGCTCAATGATGCGCTCGGTCATACTGCTGACGACCATTGCCATGGCGGTGGGACCGCAGCCGTAGCGTCCGATGTCGTCCGTGCCGTAGGGAAGCGCAGCCCAGGCGGGGGAGGTCTGATTGTAATATACCAGATCCATGATGCCGCCGGTGAGATACTCCCGCCGCCCGTCAGAGCGAAGCTCTGTGACAGCGGGATCGGCGATGGGCGTGTCCGAGGTGTAAAGCGAGCCCTCGGCAAGCTGTGCGGGGGGATCCTCCGGGCGCTGCAGCTGTGCAGCCAAGGCTTGCAGATCCTCCTTTGCCTTGAGGCAGGCGGTGGAGACCGCGTCCTTCGTCTCGCGGTATGTGTCGCCGACAAAGTCGGCACAGGTTTTGACGGTGCGGATCACAGGGGTGGTTACACGGTCAAAAAATTCCGGGGCATAGAAGTAACTTGCAGCAAGCTCTGCCGTGCCGATGCAGAGCAGAGCAAGCAGCACAAGGGCTGCCCATGTTCGCTTTCGCAGAGAACCACCCCTTTTCCAGAAAATTTCAAGTACGATTATAACATAAACCCTTATGTTTGCAAGATACGAGTGAGTTGCGGGAGAAAAGCGTATGCCGACGATCAAGGTGGAAAATGTCTCCAGATATTATTGGCAGAAGCGGGAAGGCTGGTTTTGGAAGCGTCGCAAGGAGATCGGCGTGGAGGATGTCAGCCTGACCGTGGAGCAGGGCGAATTTGTATACATCATCGGCAGCAGCGGCTCGGGCAAGAGTACCCTGCTGAATCTGATGGCAGGGCAGGATAAACCCAGCAAGGGTGCCGTATATATCGAAAGTGAAAATGTAGCCGATCTGAGAAAGGCAAGGGGCAGGAAGCTGCCGCTGCTCATCGGCTATGTGTCCCAGCAGCACACGCTGGATCGCGGCAAGACGGTGGGAGAAGCACTGGAGGCAGCGGCACGCGTGGGCTATCGCAAATTTGGCGGCAAAAAAGAGCTGAATCACCGCATTCAGAAAGCGCTGGGCATTACGGGGCTTTCCGGTATGCAGGATAAATACCCCGGTATGCTGACAGCAGGGGAGTGCCGCCGCGTGGAGCTGGCGCGGGCACTGATCAACAGCCCGCCGATTCTGGTGCTGGATGAAGTGACGGCGAATCTGGATGCAGACAGTATGTGGGATGTGTTCCTGCTGCTCAATGAGATCAATGCCATGGGTACGACCATTGTGATGTCTACCCACAACATCAACTATGTGAACATGGTCAGACGCAGAGTGATCACACTGGTAGATGGTCGACTGTATAGTGACGAGATCAAGGGCAGATACGGCGAAGTGAAGAAGAAATAAGCAGCAGGGGATTGCAGGGTGAAGCGATACGCTGCGGCTTTTAAGAAGCAGAGAGAGTTGGAAGGGTTCGGCAGCCTTGAGGATACGCGGAAGGATCCGCCGCAAGGGATGCCGACGGTGTGAAGCGGCGCTGCTGCCCACGGCAGCAGACCGAAGAAGGGAGAACACGCATGGCCGAAAACAAGGAAGGAAAAGGTCTGAAAGGTTTCTTTAAATCGCTGTTTTCTGAAGAAACGACGGAAGAAGTCGTGGAAGAAGTAGCAAAAGAAGTCAAAACGGAACGGAAGGAAGAGCCAAAGGTCGAAAGATTTTCGCCTGCCTTTCATACCATGACGGGAAGTCTGCTGCAGCTCTGGCGCTACTGGGCAGGTGACCGGATGCCCCCGAGCCTGTCGCTGACAGATATGCTGCATGAAAGCGGCGAAGGTCATGGACTGGATCTGGCGAAGCTGGAGCAGGAGTGGGCGCGTATCAATCTGCAGCTGGAGCTCCATGCGAAGCGCCATCTCCAGATTCTCGAAAAGGAGAAGAATGCTGCCAAGACGCAGGCGGCGAAGGAGCAGGAGGAAGCCCGCAAGAGAGCAAAGGAGAAGGGGGAGAATCCCGATAACATTCAAGTTGCGCCCAGAGAGGTGGACATGAATGCCCAGTATCTGGTGTATCTCTCCCGTGATAAGCTGGTGGCTTGGCTGCTCATTCTGCCTCCCTGCGGCAAGGGTGAGCTGCGCATGGATGAGCTTGGGCGCGCGCTGCAGACCCAGCAGGTGACCTCCGGTATCGACACGGCGCAGATGACGGGCATTTCTGTGCAGACCCCCTATTTCAAGATGATCCCCATTGCCGTTGGTACGCCCGCTGTGGAGGGCACCAATGGCAGCGTGGTGGAGCTGTTCTCCCGCGTGCAGGAGTATGAGGTCAAGCTGGACGAAGATGGCGTTGCGGATTATAGATCCAGTAATTATGTGCGTCAGGTCTACAAAGATACGGTGATTTGTGATATCATTCTACCTGTGGAGGGTACACCGGGGCTTTCTGTGGACGGCAAGGTGATCCAGCCCAAGGCGGTGCGCGCCGCAAAGGTGCCCAAGGGCAGAAATACCACCATTACAGAGGACGGCTTGAAGCTGGTTGCCACCATGGATGGCAATCTGGAGTTCAAGGGCGATGGCTTTCATGTGCGTCCGGTGATGGAGATCCCCGGCGATGTGGACTATGAAACGGGCAATATCGACTTCACGGGCGATGTACACGTGAAGGGCGACGTGCGCGAAAACTTCAGTGTGATCGCTACCGGCTCTGTGACAGTGGACGGTCTTGTGGAAGCGGCAACGGTGGAAGCCGGCGGCGATCTGCTCATCACCAAGGGTGTGGTGGGCGATAACCGTGCGCTGCTGAAATGTCAGGGCACCCTTCGCGCGAAATATCTGGAGAGCTGCGTGATCTACGCCGGAAAGTGCGTGTATTCGGACTGCATTATGAACTCGCAGGTTCATAGCGACGGTATCATTGACGTGACCTCCGGTCGCGGGAGCGTGGTGGGCGGTGCGTTGGTTGCCGCCACCGGTATCCGCGCAAAGATGATCGGTGCGGAATCCGGTCGCCGCACGGAGCTGACCATGGGCACGCTGCCCGTGGTGCAGGCAGAGCTGCTGAATCTGAGGAGCGAGCTGGAGTCCAACCGCAAAGAAAGTGCAGAGCTGGATCGTCAGCTTGCCTATCTGGAGGCGCGGCAGGGCATGGAGGGCAGCGACCCCCGTATTGCCAAGGCGCGCATGAGACGCTCTGTTCTTGCCATGAAGGAACAGCAGGCGGTCAAACGCATCGAAACGCTGGAGGAGCAGACGGCAGATCTCAGTCACTGCCGACTGGAGTGTGATCTGGTCTACCCCGTTACCACGCTGCAGGTGAATAACGCCACGTGGACGGCAAAAACCAATGTGGTTCACTGCAGAGTGGCATACAGTGAGAGTGAGCGCTGCTTGAAGGAAGTCCTCTGATCGGCGGCGGAGTTTCGTGACGCAGTGATACAAAAAACGGGAAACGAGAGGAGCTAAAGATGAAAAAGCATAGAATCATGGTTGTGGATGACTCTCGCGTGATCTATATGGAAATGAGTAAAATGCTGGAGGATACGGACATTGAGATCGTTGCATTCTGCCGCACCGGCGAGGATGCGCTGGAGCAGTATGAAGCCGTAAAGCCGGATCTCGTGACGATTGATATTGTGATGCCCGGTATGAGCGGACTGGAGGCGGCAGAGGCGATGATGAAGCGCTGGCCGGATGCCAATGTGTTCATGGTCTCCTCCATGGCGTATGAAGATATGATCAACAGTGCGGCAAAGATCGGTGCAAAGGGCTTCCTGTTCAAACCCTTTACCAAGGAGACCTTGCTGGAAGGACTGTATGGTGCGCTGAAATGCGCCGGATCGAAGTAAGGAGCTAAGGTGTATGGTTGAGAACAGAGAACTGGTATATGCGCTGGATATCGGCACACGCAGCATCGTGGGTGTTGTGGGCGAGCCCTGCGGCGGCAAGCTGAAGGTGCTGGCAGTGGAAGTGGCAGAGCACGCAGAGCGCTCCATGGCAGACGGTCAGATCGACAATATCCGTCAGGTGGCGGAGCTGGCACGCACAGTGACGGGGCGTCTGGAGGAGCGTCTGGGTGTGGCGCTGAAAAAAGTCTGCGTTGCGGCGGCAGGTCGTTCCCTGCAGACCCAGAAGGGCGCGTTCTGTCTGGAAGCGGAAGAGGATCAGGTCGTGACGCAGGAACTGATCAGCCGCCTGGAGGCAGGTGCGGTCTCCAACGCGGAGGAAGGACTGCAGAAGAGCAGTGACACCTGGAGACGGCTGTTCCTCGTAGGCTATACGGTGGCGCAGTACCGTCTGGACAACTATCCGCTGAACAACCCTCTCGATCATAAGGGACAGAAGGTGGAAGTGGATATTGTCGCCACTTTCCTCCCCGGTGAAGTGGTGGAGAGTCTGTATTCTGCCATGAAGATGGCAGACCTGCAGATCGTGAGCGTGACGCTGGAGCCTATCGCCGCCATGAACGCGGCGATCCCCGCGGAGCTGCGCCTGCTGAATCTGGCACTGGTGGATATCGGCGCAGGTACAACGGATATTGCCGTCTGCCGCGGCGGCAGCGTGGTGGGCTATACCATGGCGACCATCGCAGGTGACGAGATCACTGAGGCTGTCATGCGGGCATTTCTGGTGGACTTTGCCACGGCAGAGACCATCAAGCGCGGCATGAAGGGGCAGAGCAGCGTGCGCTATCGGGATATCCTGGGCTTTGACAATGAGGTGACGGCGGAGGAATTTAACGCCGCCATTCAGGAGCCCATGGAACGTCTCGCAGAGGCGATCGCCAAGCAGGTGCTGGAGGTCAACACCATGCTGCCCTCGGCACTGTTCCTTGCAGGCGGCGGCAGCAAGCTGGAGGGTCTGCGTGAAAAGGTGGCAGGCTGCCTTGGCATGGATGAGCGCCGCGTGGCAGTTGCCGGCAACAACTTTGAAAAGAGCGCGTTTTCCGAAGCGGTGGATCTGGAAAATCCGGAATATACCACGCCTCTTGGCATTGCGATCTCCGCAGGCTTGGGTCTGCTGAACGATAATTATCTCATCAAGCTCAATGGGGAGCAGGCGAAGCTCTTCCGCAGCGGCGTGCTGACGGTGCAGGACGTGTTGCTGATGAACGGCTATACCTATCAGGACATGATCGGCAGATCCGGCAGGAACCTGTCTGTGATGCTGGATGGTCGCCGAGTGACCCTGCGCGGCGAACCCGCAGTGCCTGCGGTGCTTGCTGTCAATGGCGCAGAGTGTCCCATTACCACGCTGATCCATGCGGGCGACGAGATCACCTTTATCCCTGCAAGACATGGTCAGGATGCACGCAAGACCCTGCGTGAGCTTCTGGGCGGTCAGCCCGCCTATGGTCGCGTGCTGCTGAACAATCAGGAGGCGGATCTGGATCGCCAGCTGGAGACCAACGACGTGATCCTGACACTGGAAAAAGCAGCCCCCGTGAGCAAGAGCGCAGAGGTCCGTGTGGAAGAACCTGTGGCAGAAAAAGCGGAGACCGCAGAGGCAAAAGCGTCCGAAGAAGGTGCAGTGGTGCAGGTTCGCAAGGAAGGCGAGCCGCTGGAGCTGACGCTCAACAACGAAACGCTGGTTCTTTCCCCCAAGGAGGATGGACAGCCTTACTATTTGATGGATCTCCTGCAGCTTTCCGGCATCGACTTTGAACATCTGGACAGATTGGTGAAGCTGGAAGTGAACGGAGAGGAACAGGGGTTCCGCTTCATCCTCAGCAAGGGAGATAAGGTGGACATCTACTGCCCCTGATTAAGAAGGGGATGGAGGTGCGAGGCAGTTGAAAAAGAAGGACAAACAGGAAAAGAAAGAAAAGAAAATAAAGGGCAGGAAGAATAAGGTCAAGAAGGAAAAAGCCCCGGGTAAAAAGGGACTTTCCAAAAAGAAACTGATTCTCCTGCTGGTGGTGCTTGCCATCGCGGCGGCAGCGTTCTTCTTCCTGCGCGGCAGAGGGGATGATCCCGAAGGGGAAGACCCCCCTGTTGAGGAGGAGGTCGTCAAGGAAGATCCCGTGATCAGTGCGCCCACGGCGTATGCGCTGGATGAGGGACTTGAGATCATGGCACTGCCTGTGGGACGGAGCGTGGTCGTGAAAGCCCATACCCCCACAGAGGAAGAGCTGATGGCGCTGGCAGAGGAACTGGCAGCTGCGGAGGCAGAAGCTGAGGTGGAGGCAGGTCCCACTGTGGAGCAGCTTGGCGCAGCCATAGATGAGGAAGAGACCGGCGAAGCTGAGGAGGGTGCGGAAGAAGCACCCGCCGAGGAGGAAGAGCTTGTCTTGCCTCCTGCCTACACGACCTACATCTACACGGGTGAGGGTGCCAACGTGGAGCGTTTGCAGCTCTACTGCGAGCTGCTGATGGCAGAGGATTTTGGTTTTGTGCCTGTGGATGAGGAAATGATCGAGATCCGAAAGCCGAAGTTCACTGAGCCCAGCGGCAGTCTCCATCTGGTGCGCCCTGTGCAGGGGAAGGACTATGTGGAGGAAGTGAATCTTGCGGAGAAGGGCGAGGAAAAGCACATGGAATACGTGCCCTCTGAGAGCAAGGAGCTGGAGGGAGAATTTCTGACATCCCTTCGCATTGAGTGGGATGAGGAAGCGCTCCGCATCACACCTGCCATGATCGAAGGCGCGATCGTGATCCCGCCTCCTCCCGAGCCGATGACACTGGCAGAGGCGGTGGACCACATGTATTCTCTGCCTCCCGAGCTGTTGGGGCTTGAGGGTGAGAGTATGGAGCCCTATCTGGTATTCCCCATTGACGGTTCGGTGATGGTGGAGGGTGCGCCCGCTATGCGTATGTATGTTTACAGCAAGAGCGAGAGCGGCACCAATGTGTTTGAGGGACAGTATCTGCTTGCCAACGGTGGTCATACGATCTATGCTGTGCAGGACGATGGTTCTCTGCTTGCAATCGAACAGGAATAACAAAGACGAGGGATGCCTATGGCATCCCTCGTTTCAGTGTATCGAAAAAGTCTTTTCGCCCTGCAACAAGAAAGCAGCCGCTCTCCGATGATTTATTCGGAAAGCGGCTGCTTTAACGTTTTCTTATGCGTAGGTATCGATAAAAGTACCTGCAGGCACGGGGGCAACAGAAGGCATCATCTGACTGACCGCCTGCTGCGCCAGATCGGCAGTGGTTTCCATGGCGAGATCCGTCACGGCGATGGAGTGTGCCATGGCAAGCTGAATGCTGTTCATTGCCTGTGCCGTTTCAATGATCATGTTCTGCATAGTATCAATCCTTTCGAGGGGCGGGAGACCCTGCCTCCGGCTTGCCGCCAATCAGTGCCAGAAGCTCGCTTGCAGCGGTATCCTGCAGGGCAGCTTCCCGGTTGGCGGCGATGGCTTCGATCAGCTCGCTGCGGAGAATGGAGATATCCGTGGGGGCGTCGATAGCGATGCGAACACGGTTATTCTCCACTGCCACGATGGTGACCGTGATATTTTCTCCGATGCGGAGAGACTGACCGGCTTTTCGTTGCAAAATCAGCACGGCGCAGCCTCCTTCGGAACAAACTGAGAAAGCGGATGGCGCATGTGGTATTCATCCGTATCCAGAATGATCTGCATCGCAATGCGCTTGTCGGGGTTCACTGCGATGGGACACTTCAGGTTGATGGTGCTGTCAGGCAGGGGGCGCTTCATGGCGCACAGCACATGGAAGCACAGTTCCTGATCCCGCTCCACCTGAAGAGCACTGCGCTCGCTTTCCTTCAAGACGGGAGCATAGCTCTGATCGAGAGAAAAGGGATTCATCAGAATGAAGGAGAGGTGAGGGGTGGTGACGCTCTGCATACAAAGCAGGGCTTCTTCGCCGCCTGCGATGGGGAGAAGAAGAAATTCATGCTCATCCTCAAAGCTGGGAATACCGTTGGGGAAGGAGATCACATCTTCTTCCGTGTAGTCGATGGTTCCGAAAAGTCTGGTATTCAGTTCCAAGACGATCCCTCCTGTCAGGCTTCCACGTCAATGGGTGTGTAGTTGGGATCGGCGGAACGGGGAACGTAGATGGGACCGCCCACATAGGTGATGACCACATCGGGGCGCTGAGTCACAGAGAGTTCAATGTCACCGGGGGTAAATTCAAACTGGGGCTGATTCATGCGCCAGTCGAAGTTGACCTTATCCATCTCAAAGCGGATATTCAGTTCAGCGGGATCCCAGGTGATCTCGGCGCCTGTCTTGGGAATAAAGTCGATACCTACATTGGTCTTGACATCCTTCATCACGGACTCGGCAGCGAACTGGGTCACCAGCTCCTGACCGATCTTGGCGTTGAGAAGCAGCTGACCCTGCTGGGCATAGGTGGCGGTGGCTTCGTACACCGCCTGCTTGCCGCGCTCTGCCTGCTGCTCCACCGCAGTGATGGTGGTGGGGAAAACGGAGTTGCGTGCCTCAAAGGTATCAATGTTGACGCGAATCGGTTTGGTGCGGATGCTCAAGCCGCCCTTGTCGCGGGAGATTTCCAGATCAGCCGTGCCGCGGGTATGCTCCAGCTTGGCATGAGAGATCTTCATTTCGATCTCTATGGGAACATTCTTGATCTCAATCAATGGGGTCATACTTAGTCAGGCTCCTTCCTGTGATTATGATTTACTTCCTGTAAAATACTGCGTATCAAGTGCGCAGATAGTCCATCAGACTTTCGGAGAGGATACTGTTGCCCACCTTCAGCGCGGCATTGTAGCAATACTGCGCCCAGGAGTATGCCGTGATGGCATCTGCGGGATCCACATCTTCCATGCCGATGATCTGCTCCTGCAGGGAATAGGTGGTGTTGGAGAGCTGTGCCTGATTGCTCTTGAGGAATGCGGCACGGGCATCCAGTTCCACGTGCTTGTTGGTCAGAGAGGAAGAGGCTTCCTCGAACTTGCCAAACAGGCGCTTAAATTCCGCTTCCTCTTCCGAGGAGGCGAATTTGCCGCCCTCGTCACAGCCCTTCAGGATCTGACCCATGCGGTTGATGATGCAGACGATGTTTTTGGGGTCACCATGTGCATCACTCTCATCCACGCCATAGCCGAGGAAGGTGATACCCTGCAGAGCGGTATTGAATGCGCTGGTGTCAATGACACTGCCGTTGGCCTCTTCGGTGATACCAAGACCCAGATCGGCGTACTTCTTTTCATCGTTTGCAAGATAGTTCAGCGCATCCGCATTTTCTGCCTTACTGACATCCAGACCACGATAGGTCAGGGTGTTGGTCTCGGCATCAAACACAAGGGGGGTCTCCAGACCGTCCGCACCGGCAAAAACAAAGTTATCGCCGTACTTTACGTTCATGGTGCGGACGATGCTTTCTGCCAGCTGCGTCAGCTGCTCACCCATAGTGGCGCGACCGCCGCCGGAGGCATCGTTGGCACCGCTGATAATGCTGGCAAGGGCAGAATCACTTACTGCGTTGCTCACATCATCCACCACGCTGTTCAGCGTGTCCCAGGCAACCTGATACTTGGACACCACGGACTGACCGATGGTGTACTGGCTGTCTGCCCGCTCCAGAGAGCGGCGAAGCTGGAAGCAACGGGCTGCCGTTGCGGGATCTTCGGAGAAGGAGTTGAATGTGCGACCGGTCATCACCGTGTCGCGGGCTTTATTCAGTGCGCGGTTTGTGCTGTTGAGGTTATAGCGATATCCCTTCAGCACACCGGATGTGGTTGTACGAATCATAGGAACCTCCTATCAGGTCAGCACACCGGTGCCATTGATGAGCTTATCCAGCATGGAATCCAGCGTGGTCATCAGGCGGCAGGCGGCGTTATAGGACTGAGAATACTGCATCAGGTTCATCGCCTCGTCATTCAGATCGACACTGGAGACCGAGGAACGGCTGGTGTCGATCTCCACAGAGGAGGCGTAGTAGGTGTCAAGAACGGTGGAGGTGGAATGGACATCGTTGCCCAGCAGAGTGCCCATATTGACCCACATTTCCTGGAAGTCGCCGTTGAACATGGAGTTGCTGGCGGCATCGTCGACCACCGTGGTGGGATCATAGTTCATCTTCTCCGTCATCTGGACGATCATGTGGTTGATGTTGCTGCTGTCTGTGGAAGCAACACCAATGCCCTTTTCGGAGAGGAAGGAGCCGACGATCTGAGGACCGCCTGCCCAGGACTTGGAGATGGAAATGTTGGCGGCGGTGATGCCTTCGTGGGCATCCGTGTCGCCGCGGATGGAGAACATAGGACCGCCCGCCTTGGAGCCCTTCTCAGCCAGATAGGCATCGAGATTGACACCGGTGGCATTGCCCTGCTCGTCTTTGATGATAAATGCAGCGTCGGAGTTGTCGGCAATGATAGCCTGCTCCTGCTCTGCGGTCAGACCGTTTGCCATAGAAATGGGCTGCTCGACACCGTTGACGGAGACCGTAATCTCGTTGCCTGCCTTGTCGGCATAGTTGCCGCCAGAGTTGTGATAATAGCCCTGGTTGGCATCGTTAAAGACCTTGGCAAAGTGATTTGCCAGCAGATCCAGTGCTCTCTGATAGAACACCACGCCGCGCTTGGTGCCTGCGTTGGGATCCAGTGCCAGATCAGCGGCGGAGGAGAACTCGCCCTCTTCCGTCAAAAACTCGCGCTGTGCCTGCAGAGAGCCGTAGAGGTCGTTGTCAAGAAGCTGAACCTCGGTAGAGGGAGTCTGGGTGTAGGTGGTTTCCTTATAAGCGATCAACTGCTGCGCCTCGTTTTTGTCGGCGGTGGGGGTGTTGTCTTCTTTCAGATAAGGAAGAGCATTGGGGTCATTTTCGGCAGCGGGATTTTGCTTGGGAACCATACCGAGCATTTCATAGGTGACAATGGTGGTCACACCGTTGGCATCGGTGTTGCTGGAGCTAAGCAGAGGGGTTTCAGAGATCGGATAATCAACGCTCTTTTTTTCTATCGTATTCAGCACGCGATCCTTGGAGTCCACCAGTGCAGTGAGTGCCATGTCCAGCGAGGTTTCATCGGCAATCTCGAAGTTGCGACCATACACACCGTCGATCAACGTTGTGCGGTCGGTGTTGGCGGCATCATTCTGGGGGTTGGCATCGCCGAGGTTGATGGTCAGTTTTTCTACCTTCAGTCCACCACTGATCTCTTCCATCTCATAATGCACATCAATCTTGACGTATGCGGAAAGCTGGTCGATCAGCATATTGCGCTGATCCCGCAGCTCCAGCGCATTGTCACCATGGATCTCAGCCTTGCGAATGGTGGAGTTCAGAGAGCGAATGCCATCGAGAATATTGTTCACGGCTTCAACGTCCTGCTTGAAGGAGGTCATGCCGTTGTCATAGATTTCCTTGAGCTGGGAAGCGTAGGAGTTAAACTGCTTGGCAAGGGTCTCCGCAGAGGAGCGCACCTGAATGTCATACTCGGCAAGACCGGTCTGGTCGCTGAGCTGATGGAGCTTAGACAGCAGATCGCTGAAGTGGTGGCTGAGAATGCCGAAGCCGTCCTCACCGTCGCCCACCTCGTCCAGCACATTCTGCACCTGCTGAAGACCGGCGAGCTTTGCGTCATTCGCGCCCACGCTTGCCATCTCGCTGCGATAACGGATGTCCAGATAGGGATCTCGCATCTGAGAGACGCTGGTTGCGAGAACACCGTTACCCACACGGATATCGTAGGTGGAATAGTAACGGTCAGAACCGCCGGCATAGAAGCTGGTCTGCTGCAGCTTCTGGCGGGTGTAGCCATCCGTATTGATATTACTGATATTGTTGCCCGTCACGCTGAGACCTGCCTGAGAGGCATAGATGCCGAGGCGAGCCTGTGTGAAGGAACCAAAAGTACTGATAGCCATAGTTTACTCCTTGCTGTTGGAATAACGAAAGGTTCAGGCTCTGAAATCCGTCTTCATGCTGGAGGGGATCTCAGGCTCCGCCGGCTGATAGCCGGGACCGCCCGCAGACGCGGGGGACATGGAGGCGAGAACTTTTTCGATTTCATGGAGATTGCACTCCAAGGTGTTGCGGGCTACTTCCGCCGAAGTTTGATATACGCGGTAGCGGGTCTGCAGCTGCTCAATGCACTGCTTGGCTTCCAGCCGCATCTTGGGCGGGAAGTTTTCCGCGAGGGAGGACAGGGGGATTCCCTTCAGCCCGGTGGAGTTCAGCAGTGCGCTCTGCTTCTGCTCCAGTCCGCGGAAGAGCAGGGAACTTGCCTGTTCCTGCTTCAGAATCTCGTCCAGAGCAAGAAGATCATCGTTTCTCACGGCGGTGATCTTCTGCTTGGCAAGATCGGTCAGATGCTCCACCTGTTCACCGATCTGATCCAGAAGCTGCAGATATTCATAAAACGGATTATTCATGACTTATCCCTCCACGAGGAGCATCATTCTCTTCGCGATCTCCACGGGGTCGGGCTGATAATTGCCGGAGGAAACCGCCTGTCGGAGTTCCTGAATGCGCCCGGTGGTGGTTGCGGTTCTGACATCATTGGAGATGCGGCTCACTGCATCCAGCTGGAAACGACTCCCTGCATCGGTGACGGTGTTGAAAGAAGAGGAGTCATAGCTGGGACTGACAGAGGTATTTGTCGTGGAACCGTGGCAGGGAATGGAATGGTATGCCTTCTTCACGCGATTGTAGGCATTGATTCCCCCGGAACCTGGAGTATTCAGCACGATATCTCACGCCCTTCAAAGTAGATTTGAAAGGGGACTGCCCCCTTCAAAGATAATATCGGCACAGCGGAGCGGAAAATTAAGTAGCATTTCGGGAAAATGAAAACTAAATGTGGAGATTTGAAGGGATTTCACAAAGAAAAAGAGTTCGACCGCACTGTTTTCCACAGCGAAGCCGAACTCTTTGATGATTAAAATGTTGTTACAGGGTCTTCAGATGGCGGATCAGCACATCAGAGATATTCTCGCAGGATGCCTGAGTGCAGACTGCACCGATATCGAAAGCCACCTTGGGCATACCGTACACCACGGAGGAGTCCTTATCCTGACCGATGGTGTAAGCGCCGTGCTGGCGCATGGCAAGCAGACCTGCCGCACCATCCTGACCCATACCGGTCATAATGATACCCACCATCTTGACCTTGACCACTTCGCTCATGGAGTGGAACAGGGCATCCACGGAGGGACGGTGACCACTGACCTTTTCGCCGGGCATACAGGAAAGGGCATAGCCGCTGCCCTTGCGTACCACGCGGGTCTGCAGATCCGCAGGTGCGATGTAGGCAACACCGCGGCGGATCTCATCACCGTTCTGTGCCTCGCGCACTTCCATTTTGCAAAGACGGTTCAGACGCTCGGCATACATCTTGGTAAAGCCCGTGGGCATGTGCTGCACGATGACCATGCCGGGGATATCGGCAGGCAGACGCTTAAGCACCTCCAGCGTTGCATCGGTGCCGCCGGTGGACGCACCGAGACCGATGATGGTGCTGTTCAGAGCTGCGGCATTGCCAAGAGAAGTTGTGGCAGATACGGGAGGTGCGTTATCCGCTGCGGGAGCAGTTACCCGGGAGGAAACGCGGACCTTGGCGGCGGAAGCGGTGACAACCTTCTGCGTCAGGCTTGTAATAAAGGAGGCATTCTGCTCCGGTGTCATGGGCTTGCGGACGAAGTCCACTGCACCGGCTTCCAGCGCATCAAAGACGCGCAGATCCAGAGAGCTGCACAGAACCACGGGAATGGGATGCAGGGGGATATACTCCCGCAGAAATTCCAGACCGCTCTGACCGGGCATTTCCACGTCCAGAGTGAGCACATCGGGCTTCAGCTGGGGAATCTTCCGCTTGGCATCCCAGGTGTTGATGGCATAGCCGATCACCTCAATGTTGGGATGAGCGGACAAACCCTTGATGATCAGACTGCGCGCCACAATGGAGTCATCGACGACCATGACGCGGATTCTTTGATTGGGCAACATGGATAAAGTACCTCCTTACCCCTTATTTGACGAACGTTGCAGGGGCGAGTCTTCTGTATGGCGTTTGCTGGCTGAGATTTTCGGAATAGCTGATCAGCAGATAGCCGCCGGGGACGGTGGCATCGTAAAAACGCTGTACCAGTGCATCCTTGGTGGGCTGATCGAAGTAGATCATCACGTTGCGGCAGAAAATGAGGTCGAACTTGCGCTTGAAGCGGATGGGATCCATCAGATTGAAGCGCTGGAAGATCACATTGTTCTTCACCATGGGAGCCACGGTGTGGGTGCCGTCCTTATTGTCCACGAAATACTTGGAACGCCAGCTGGCGGGAATGGTATCGGGCAGCTCGTACACGCCGCGCTTGCCGGAAGCCAGCGCCTGCTCGGAAATGTCCGTAGCGAGGATGCGGGTGTCCCAGTCCTTTGCCTGTGCGCCGAGATAGTCGAACAGGAACATGGAGATATTGTAGGGCTCTTCGCCGCTGGAACAGCCTGCACTCCAGATGGCAAGGGTCTTGTCCTTCTGGTGGCGGCGTACCAGTTCGGGAAGAATGCTGTTGCAGAAATAATCCAGATGCTCCTTCTCGCGCATGAAGAAGGTGTAGTTGGTGGTAAGCTTGTTCAGCACCAGCGTCACCTCGTCATTATCCCGCACGTTGAGCAGATGATCCACAAACTCGGAGAAGTTGCGGTATCCCCTCTGACGGATGGTGGTGGAGAGGCGACCGGTGATGAGCTGTCTCTTCTGAGACAGGTCGATACCGTAATTGGAATGAATGAAGTTGGCAAGACGACGGAAGTCCGCGTCCGAAATCGTCATTGGGGCGAAAGAGCCAATGACAGGATCATCCACGTGATTACTCATGGGCAAACAGCTGTTCGCAACTCAATACCATCATAGTACCGGACAGGTCAGGAATCGTGCACATACCGGAGACGAAACGCTGAGAGCTCTGTGCGGGAACAGCGGTGATGGTATTTTCGTCAATGTCGATCATACGGTCCACAGCGTCCACCAGAACGCCCAGCTGCATATCATTATAATTGAGGATCAGCAGCAGACCATCGGTGGTGGGGACCTTGTCGAGACGGAGACGGAAATCCATGATGGGGGTGATCTGACCGCGCATATTGAACACGCCGCGCAGATAGCTGGGCATCATGGGGAGATAAGTAACGGTATAGCTGTTGATGATCTCCACCACGTAGTCAGCGTTGATGCCGAACTTCAGATCGGCAGCGCCCTCGTCGTGAATCATAAAAATCAGATATTTCTGCAGATTGGCTGCGGCTGCTTTTCTCGCAGCGGCAGTCTCGGGATCCAGAAACATGATATCGTTATCAACGGAATTTGCCATTTCGCGCACCTCCTTGCTTACTTTGCGAATACTGCGGAAGCGAGATTTTCCACATCCAGAATCACGCTGATGCTGCCATCGCCGAGGATGCTGCAGCCCATGATACCGTGACGCTTGATGTCAAAGTTCTTCACATAGGCGGGCAGGGGCTTGACCACGATCTGCTGTTCGCCGATCAGTTCATCCACCAGCAGGCAGTAGGAGGTGTCACCGGCATCCAGCCACATCAGAATGCCGTCCTCCACATCATCCACGCCGCCGGGCAGGGAATAGATGCTCTTGGCGCGCACCACGGGATAATAGTTGTTCATTACCTTGATGATCTCGCCGTTGACCGTGTCATGCAGAATGTCGCTGTTGGAAACCTTGAAGTTCTGGCGGATGTTCTGCAGGGGGATGGTGAAGATGGTCTCACCCACGGAGACTTCCATACCGTCCATGATCGCCATGGTCAGAGGAATCTTCATGGTGGTGGTCATACCCTTGCCCTGCTCGCTGGTGATGGTGACAGAACCACCCAGCTCTTCCACGCTGCGCTTGACAACGTCCATACCAACGCCACGACCGGAGAACTCGGTCACGTTTTCGCTGGTGGAGAAGCCGGGCATCAGCAGGAAGTTCAGGATCTCCTTGTGGGAGTATTCGATGTCGGGATAAGCGATGCCGTTGCGGATCGCCTTCTTCAAAACAGCGTCGTCATTGATGCCGCGACCGTCATCCTTGATGGTGATGATGACTTCGCTGCCGGTGTCCTGTGCGGAGAGGATGATCTCGCCCACGGGGTTCTTGCCGGCGGCAATGCGATCCTCCTCGTTGACCTCGATGCCGTGATCCATGGAGTTGCGGATCATGTGCATGATGGGGTCGCCGATGTTGTCGACGATGGTCTTATCCACTTCGGTCTCATCGCCGATGATGGTGAGCTTGGCGCGCTTACCCAGCTTCTTGCTCATATCGCGGACGATACGGTTCATCTTCTGGAAGCAGGTGGCAATGGGCACCATGCGCAGGGACATGGAAACGTCCTGCAGCTCGTCGGTGAGCTTGCGCAGCTGACGTGCGGACTTTGCAAAGTTGTCCAGATGGGTCAGACCCTTCAGATCGGGAGAACCGGTGACCATGGCCTCAGTAATGACGATCTCACCCACGAGAGCGGAGAGCTGATCGAGCTTGCTCTGATGAACGCTGATCAGGCTTTCCTTCTGGTGTGCGGCAGAGGCAGTGGTATTTGCCTGTGCATTGGCTGCGGAAGCAGCGGCAGCGGGAGCGGCACTGGCAGCGGCAACAGGAGCAGCTGCGACCGTCTCCTCCACGACCACGGGGATTTCCACCTCTTCCTTGGCGGGAAGCTTGCAGTCCTGCGGCTCGTAGGACTTGACGGAGCCTGCGCTGCGGATGACGGGAATTGCCTTCTCGCGGTCTTCCTTGTTCTTGAACATGAGGAAGAAGCCGTGATCAATGACAGCGTCGGCGGTAGAGGGGTCGTTTTCGATGCCTTCGGGCAGGAAGCGAACGTCACTCTCACCGCAGAAATCGCGGATGGAGGTCAGCAGCATGAATGCGCGGAGATTTTCCATGCCGCAGCCCTCGTCGTAGAAAACGACGAGACCATAGGGGAAGTCAGGATCGCCTACATAGCCGCAGGCGGAAGCGGAGGCTGCATTGTCGGCAGCAGGTGCTGCGGCGGGTTCTTCGCCCTTAATTTTGGCGATCAGACTATTAATATTCTGAAGGAACTGGTCGATATTCTTATCAAGTGGTTGACCGGCTTCGATCTTCCCCATTTCCTTGCGGAAGTAATCGATGGACTGGAACATGATCTCGAACAGAGCCGGACGGTTCGGTTCGGAGACAACAGCCATCGAGCCTTCACGGATGAGGTAGAACATATCCTCGATCCGATGTGCAATGGCTGCCAGAGAATCGAACTCCATCATGGCAGAGGAGCCCTTGATCGTGTGCATGATGCGGAAGATCTCATTGATGTTGTCTTCCGAGAATGCACTGGAACCCTCTGCATCGAGAACGATGCTCTCCAGCTGCTCAAGCAATGAGTTGTTTTCGAAAAGATAAGTATCCAGAATTTCGTTGTTACTGCTCATAGCATGGAACACCACCTTTACCTTTATAGTTCTTATATCGACATAGTACCATAGGAAATAAGGTTTTTTCAAGTTCTTTTTTGTGAGGTGCCGTATGGCTGATTTGTTAGGCGCAACCAATCCTGTTCCGGGGTATGACAAAGCGGCGACCAACCGCTCCATTCCGGTGACGAACACCCCGCCGCAGCTGCAAAATGTCCCCGATCTTGACCGTGTGACAAGGGCGGACGGGCGGACGGAACAGCAGAACGGTGATTATAAAGGCAGCATCCGCTACGACTCCAATTTCCAAACCTTTGTGCAGCGGCTGAAGGAAACGCCGGGCATGATGGAAAGCATCACGAAGGTCTTTGCGGGCAGAGAGGGAACCGTGGTCAGCTCCGGCATGGCAGACGGGATCTCCGGCGAGATGGCAAAGATCATGCAGATGCTGCAGATGGATGAGAAGCAGCTGCTGGAATTTCTGATGGCGCAGGGGAAGAGCGGCACCCGTTTTGGCGGTGCGTTTTTCGCCCTGCTTCGTGCTGCCTATGCCCGGGCAGGCTCGGACTCCGTCCGCACGGAGATCCTGCAGTTTCTCAAGAGCTATTCCGACCATTCTGCCACGGCGCATATTGAGGGAAATATGCTGCGCAACCTCAGCAGTATGGCGGATGCCATGCCCGCGCGCTGGGCAGAGCAGATGCGCCAGATGCTGGCACAGATCCAAAACAGCATTGCCTCCGGGGACCGCAAGGGTACGATCTCGCTGCTGCAGAAGGGCGTATTTCCCTATATGTCCTCCTATGTGGAGCAGACCCACGATATGGGTCTGCCAAGAGAGCTGCTGAGCCTGCTGACGCTGGATCTGGCAAGATATGAAAATGGATCGGAAGATAAATTGCAGGAACTGTTCCATCAGCTCAAAAGTTATGGTACACTGAAGACGCAGCTGCAGATGATCGACGATGAATCCCTGATGCTGATCCTCAGAAGCTCCAGCCGTCACGCGGATTCTCCCGCCCTTCGCTTTGCAGACAGCCTTGCCGCTGCCGCCGATCGGGCGCTGCGGGGCGAAGGAAGTCTGGAGCTGCAGCAGGGCATGAAGGATCTGATGGCGGCGATGCTCGTCAATGAGAGCGTGTATATGCCGCTGAATCATTACATCCTGCCGCTGGAATGGATGGACAAGCTGCTGTTTTCCGAGCTTTGGGTGGATCCCGATTCGGAAAGTGACGCGAGCTTCTTTGGCGAAGGCGGCGGACGGGTCTCCCGTTATCTGCTGAAGGTGGATGTGGAGTCTCTTGGTATGTTCGATGTGCTGCTGGTCAATCAGAAGGAAAATGTGGGTGTGCAGATCGCCTGCCCCGAAAAAGCGGCACCCTTTGCCAAGCGCATGGAGGAGGCTGTCACGCAGATCCTTGTGAGAAATGAGCTCAAGCCCAAATTCGTTTCCGTGAAGAAGATGGAGCGTCCGCTCACACTCACGGAAGTGTTCCCCAAGATATTTGCAGAGAGGGATGGTATCAATGTCAAGGCATAACGCAGGGAGAGCCCGCTCGGCGAAGGCGGCGGCGCTGCATTACGGCAGCGGCGACGCGGCACCGGTGGTGGTTGCCTCCGGCATGGGATATATGGCGGAAAAAATCGTGGAGACGGCGCAGAAAAACGGCGTCCCCGTGTACGAGGACAATTCCCTCGCTACCATGCTGACGCAGCTGAAGCTGGGACAGGAGATCCCGGAGGAGCTGTATCGGGCAATTGTGGAGATCTATGTATATTTTCTGAAATTTGATCCGAACGCAAAGCCGGAAGCACCTGCGAAGCCGCAGGCGGTACCCGGGGGCGGAACGGTGATCTGAGCAATGTTTTTGGAAGAAAGAAGAGAGGTGGATTCCTGTGGCAATGGAAAAGTGTCTGATTCTGACAAGCAGAGGCGAGCCCATCGCGGAAGGCGATATGGAGCGTCTTGGCGGCGGACAGCTGAGAGTAACGGTGCAGGGGAACGAAGCGGAGCTTGTGGCAGAGCATGAGATCGTGCAGGTCGTGGGCATGGGTGAGGACAACGCTTCGTGGCAGTGTATGCTGATCGAGCAGGACGGGCATGAGGTGATGCTGTGCGTGCTGATGAAGCTGGATGCGTCCCTGCGCAAGAACATCCGCGTCGCCACCCATTTTGACAGCTATATCTACCCTGTCAGTGGTATGTGGTCGGGACGCAGAGAGTTTTCTTCGGTGGATATCAGCTGCGGTGGTCTTGCGTTTTATTCCACAAACGGCATTGAGGAAGGGGAACGGGTGGAAGTGGTCATTCCCGTGACCTCCAGCCCTCTGCTGATGCAGATGCAGATCCTCGGAAGACAGGAACTGAAAAACGACAGATCCTTCTACAAGGCGAAGTTTGTGGATGTACACCATGATCACGAGTGTATGCTGCGGGAGGCTGTGTTCAGCATCCAGATGGAAAACCATGCGCGGGAAACGGCAAAGGAGAGCAGACAATGATGTTTTGGAAGAATATGAAAGGTAAGGATCTGGCGCGGCGCTGCGGCGCGGCACTGCTGGCGCTGGTGATGATGGGCGAGCTGTTTGTGATGAGTGCGCCCGAGACGCAGGCAGAGAAGTGGTCGGATCAGTATATGCAGACCATGGCAGACTGGGGCGTGCTTCGTGACGATATCCCCGGCAACATGGACCCGGATCATTATCTGACCCGTGCGGAATTTGTGGCAATGGTGAACCGTGCCTACGGCTATACCAAGGTCGGTCCCGTGCCCTTTACGGATATCAGCCCCAAGGACTGGTATTATGAGGACATCAGCATTGCCTACAATGTGGGCTATTTCAAGGGCTTTACAGAAACAACAGCCGGTCCCAATTCCCTGCTGACGAGAGAGCAGGCGGCGGTGTTCATCGGTCGTAACATGAGTCTGGAGCAGGGCACCGGTGAGGTGCTGGGCTTTACCGACAGCCGCAGTTTCAGCAGCTACAGCCGCCACATGATCGAGGCTGTTTGCGATGAAGGCATCATCGGCGGCTATGGCGATGGCAGCTTCCGTCCCAAGAACAACGTGACCCGCGGTCACGTGGCAGCGATGCTGAGCCGCGCCGTAGGTACGCCTGTTCGTGAGAGCGGCGAACACGTGCTCGGCGGTGTGTACGGCAATGTGACCATTGCCAACTCCGGCGTGAAGCTGAAGGATACCACCATTTACGGCAATCTCTACATCAGCGGTGGTGTGGAGCTGGGCGATGTGATGCTGGAGAATGTGAAGGTTCTCGGCAGAATCACCGTCTGCGGCACAGGCGAGAGTGAGAAGGGCGAGCACAGTGTGGTGCTGCGCAATGTCAACGCCAATGAGCTTCGCATTGACAATCTCAATGACCAGTATCTTTCTTTGAAGGCAGACGGTCTGACCAGCATCGACGATGTGCAGGTGCTGACCGGTGCGTATCTGGAGGATCTGGTGACGGATGGACAGGGCTTGAAAAATATCACGCTGGATGCGGCAGAGGGTGCACAGTTTACACTCGCAGGCAACATCAAGGAAGTCGTGAACAAGACCCCTGGCTCCACTCTTATCATGGGTCAGGGTACGGCTCAGGTTGTGACGGTGGATGAAAAGGCGTGGGAATCCACGTTGGATATCAAGAATGAAGTGGTGGTCGGCGAGCTGAATCTGGACGTTGGCACCGAAGTGATCGGCATGGGTGACATCACCAATGCTACGGTGAATACCAATGGTACTGCTATCGAAATGCTGCCGGAAAGCATCACGGTGCGTCCCGGCATCATGACGGAAGTGGCAGGTGAAGAGATGGACAGCGTGGGAGCAAAGGAATCCTCCGAGGATCCGAGATTCCTCTCCGGTTACCCGGTTGCCAAGCGTATTGCGCCCAAGTCTGCGGATATCGTGTTCAGAACCAACAAGAAGGGTACGATTTATTGGGCGCTGACGGCTCTTGCCGACGGCAGCGTCAAGGAAGAGGATCTGATCGAACCTCCTGCTTATGCCAGCAAGATTATCAAGAGCGGCACCATCGAGGCGACCGCATCCAATACCGACTTTATTGCCAAGGTTTCCGGTCTTGTGACAGACGGCTCTTACTATGTCTCTGCGATTCTGGTGGATAACCGCGGTGTGAGAAGTGCAGTGAAGGTGGCGGCATTCAAGACCCCGGATGACACGACGCCTGCCTTTACCACAGGCTATCCTACTACACTGATCGCCATGGGCAGTGACAAGGAGCAGGTGGTGCAGGCGAACGTGATGGCAAACAAGGACTGCCGTATGTACTATGCACTGCTGCCCAAGGGCGCTGTGGCACCCAAGGCTGCGGAATTCAAGGCGAACGCGATCAGCGGCAATCTGGGCTTCGGCACAGTGGATCTGAAGAAGAATACCCCCATGCTGGTGTCCAAGATCAACTCTACGGTTTTGAAGGAGGAGACGGAATACGATCTCTACCTCTGGCTGACCGATATCGATGGTGCCAAGAGCTCCGCCGTGAAGAAGCTGACGGTGAAGACTCTGGATACCACGCCCCCCCACATCAAGAGTCTGGCAGTGACGGATGTGAAGGCAAAGAGCGTTACCCTGACCTTCTCTCTGGATGAACCCGGCACCCTGTTCTGGGCTGTGGTGAAGGACGGTAAGGCGTTCTACACCAGCAATGAACAGGATTTCTATAAAACTGATGAAGCCAAGGCACAGATTGAGACCGGCATCAACGCCCTGAAGAAGGGCTCTGCCAAGGCAAGCAAGGCGCTGACGGACTCCAAGTTTACCATCAGCGGTCTGGAGGCAGAGACGGCGTATGATCTGTACTTTGTGGCAAAGGATAAGGCGGGCAACTACTGTATCTACTCCAGCAGTCTGACCCCGCCTATGGATATCAACACCCTTGATGATGTTCCTCCCACAGTGAGACAGGAGTTTGACGGCAAGGACGAGGGCAGCAGCCCCACGCCCTATCCCGATTCCAACATCAGTCTGGTTTTCTCCGAGAATGTGCAGGGTATGCACGATCTGGATGCTCCCACCGGTAAGGCTGACCGCCATAGATTCCTGGAACTGTATCAGGGTACTGAAGCCGACAGAGCGAAGCTTGCCCAGATTCTTCCTGAGTATATCAAGCTTTATGTGAAGGGCGAGACAGAGCCTGTCAAGGTGCGCGACGCAGGCAATGAGAGTGATGCTGACTGGGTCATCGACTACCGCAAGGTCATCGTGGAGATGAGTGCGGATGGCAGCGGTGAGCTGATCATCACCTTCCCCCACAGCGATGATCTGAGCAAGAGTGCGCTGAATCTCGCCGGTGGTGAAAGCTACTACTTCACGGTGGAGTATATGGCGGATACCTCTACGGCAGAGAACTACATGGAAGGCAAGAAGAATGTCTATACCCTGCCCACTTTTACTACCATTGATGCACAGATGCACATGGGTAAGGGTACGGCGTACGGTCAGACCTCTGCCAATTCTCCTGTCATCAACTTTGACATGAACTTCAAGGTTTCTCCCGTAACCACCGCCAGCGTCAACAATTCCGTCATGTGGGATCTGATTTTGTGGTCTGACACCAGTATGAAGATTCAGGTCTATTACCGTGATGAGGGAGATACTTACTGGACACAGCTGAAGAAGGGAAGCAGCGATACTGCTACTTTCCAGACCACATCCCTGATGCCGGAAATGGGCATCAGCCTTTCCCGCGAGTTCAGAACGGATGAGGCTGCGAAGGCAAACCCCAATTTCGAGCAGCTCAATACCGTCACGAAGAAGAGGGAATACGGCATTGTTGTGACGGAACTGAACACCTCCACCAACCGTGCGGAGTGGAGCGGTCAGGTTCGCCTTGATATTGTGTCCGTTGCAGCTGACAAGGGTTCTCTGACGCAGCTTAGCCGTATCAGCCTGACCCCGGAGAACTATACGGAGTTCCAGAAGACGGAAAACGCGGTGAAGGAAAACGGTGTGCCTGTGTCCTACACGGTGAACTGCTCCTTCCGCGACACCACGGCGCCGACCTTCATCGAGGGCTATCCTGTGATGGAGGCAGGTGACTCCGGCGTTAACATCAGCGTGCAGCTGAGCCGTCCCGATACCCGTTACTATTGCGTCATCACCGAGGTGGGCAATATTCCCACCAAGCTGAAGAACAATTGGAGTGATTCGACTCCTGATACCAATCCCGATGACGATATTTCCATTACTACGGCAAGCTGGACAGCTCTGCCCACAGACGGTACAGAGTTTGACGGTTCCAAGTATGGTAACGTCAGTTCTCCCAGCAACTCCAACATTGTCAACCCGCCTTACAGCGGCAGCAAGTACGTCATCCGTCAGGGAAACTATTCCGGCGGTGTGACGGATATCAACATCGGAGAAGGTCTGGAGTCTGATACGCAGTACATCGCCTACTTCGTGCTGCAGGGCGGCACGCCGGAATCCATTTCCGAGGTATTTGCGGTTCGCTTTAAGACCGAGAAGGCAACCCGCCCCATTTTGAATGTGTCCTTGCAGAACCCCTCTGCCTTCATTGAGGCAGACCGCGAAGCAGACGTCCGCTACATGATGATCGTCTCCGGTCAGGAAGGTGCGACCCTGACACAGAAAATGTCTGCAATCTGGAATGGCGAAGCTTCTCAGGAATATGATCTGACTAACACGGAAATCAAACGCTATAAGGCGATGACTGTGTTGGAAGCTATGGAGGCAAAGCACTATGAGGGCGGTGTGCTGATGGGTTCCGTGTTCGATCTGTTTGCGGCGCGGGATGCACAGGATTCTGTGTCTGCATGGATTAACACCGCCAGCACCAACGGCTCCACTATTATGAAGGTGGGTACCACGGCGCTGACTACGAAAAAGCTGACGGCGGAGGTCAACTGTCTGAAGGATATGCCGCAGGGTCGACAGGAGTACTGGTTTATTGCCATGGGTAAGAGTACACTGGGTTCTGCCTATGCGTTCAGTGCGGCTCGCTATCTGTATTATCCCGAAAGCAGCCACCCCATGGTTATTACGGTCGGTACCGCTCTGGATGAGGGTGTCAAGGTATACAACGATGCGGGAAAAGCCAAGAATGCAGTTTACAGCGGTACCGTAACGGTGGTGTTTGACAGCTATCTGTATCTCAAGAATGGCAGCAAGTACCTGCAGGTGGTGGATAAGAGCATCGATGATCTGATGGGAAGTAAGGATTACGTCAGCAGTACCGTTCTGCTGACCTCCAGCAAGGTCAACATTGAACCGCAGTTGGCGTCGACGGATGACAACCGGTTCTGTACGACGCTGGTGCTTTCGTTTGGCGCGGTTCGCTCCGGTGAAACCTTTACCTTCGACCAGAACCTGTCTAACAGCCGTGGTATTACCGGTAGTAAGGCACTGGCTCTGCAGATGGAACTGGTGAAGGATTCGGATGGCTTCTATATTCCCCAGTTTAAGATTACATCCTCTGACTGGGATGCAACCACCAGATAATCCTGAACAAACCGACCGGGAGGCGGGGTACGCCCCGCCTCCCGGAACCTTTTTGAAGGGAGAATGCTTATGATGAAACGGAAATTGCGTTGGCTTTCTGTGATCTTGACGCTGACGGTGCTGTTGGGGACAATGACCCTTGGGGCGCTGGCGGCGGAGGAGTCTGTGCTGACGCTCGATAAGGCAACATTGGAATTGACCAAGGGGCAGTACGGTTATCTGCAGCTGACAGTCAAAGACGACAAAGCCATCACGGATGTGACCATTGCCACCACTGATAAGAATGTGGCAACGGCTACATTCAATGATGTGGGCAACAGCATTACCGTGGCTGCCAAGGGCGGCGGTGAAACCACGCTGACCATTGAAGGCATAGTGGATGGTGCACCCTGCTCGATTGCATGTGTGGTGAAAGTCAGTTCTCCTGTTACCAGTGTGCAGATCTCGGAGGCGGATCAGATCCTGAATAAGGACAAGAGCTTTACCTTCCATGCGGTCTGGGCACCCAATGACGCAACGGACATTACGGCAGTCTGGAGCAGCAGTGATCCAAAGGTTGCCACCATTGACTCTGCCAGCGGCAAGGTTACGGGTGTGGCTCCCGGCAGAACCGAGATTTCTGTAACGATAGGCGGCGTCCCTGCGTCTGTGAAAAAAATGGTGTATGTGTCCGGACTGACGCTGGAGCCGCCCAAGAATTCCATTCTTGTGGGTAAGGCTGCGTCTATCGGATACGGCATTTACGGTGAGGCAGAGGATCATCTGGCGGAATGGACCAGCAGCAACCCCACGGTGGCAGGTGTATCCAACGGAACGGTGTATGCTTATAATCCCGGCACGACTACCATCACCTTGAAGGCGGGGCATTACAGCGAAAGTTGCGAGGTGACCGTGGTGGAGGATGTGGCGTCCGCCATTCCTTGGGACCTTGCTGCAGGCGAAATGCTGGAATTCTCCGATATCCTTTCCGCGCTGAATGATCGCGCCGTGGAAAAGGCGAAGGCAGATCTTGCCTATATCAGCGCTCTTTCCGCAAACCCCAAAGAGGGTGTGATCTATTTCGGTTACCGTACTCCTGAATCGCCGGGTATGGGTGTGGGCAACATTGATTCCTTCTACAAAACCCCCAATACCACGCAGATGGGGATTAAGGATCTGACCTTCGTGCCGGATAAGAGCTTTGGCGGTGTTACGACCATTACTTATGTGGGATATGGTACCAATGGTGTTCCGTTCTCCGGTCGCATCCGCGTGACGGTGGAAAATTCCGGCGATGTGATTTATGGTGCGGAGTCGGGAAAGCCTGTGTTCTTCTCGGCAGAAGATTTTACCACCGCGTGCAGGATCAAGACGGGACAGTCCCTGCGTTATGTGACCTTCCGCCTGCCGGCAAAGGCACAGGGCATCCTCTATCAGAGCTACAATACGGCGGGGCAGTATATGCCCCCTGTGACCAGCGACACAAAATACTATGTCTACGGTAGTGGGCTGAGCATTGATGAGATCGTGTTTGTCCCTGCAAAGGATTTTACGGGAACCGTGGATATCCCCTATACGGCGACTGACAGCTCCGGCAACTCCTACACCGGTAATATCTGCATCACCGTCAATCAGAGCAGCAGCGACGAAGGCAGCTGGGTGGAGAGTGCTGTGAACTATACCACCACCGGCGGAAAGGTGATGTTTGCGGGGGAGGACTTTGAGCAGGCTTGCCTTAAAGCCAACGGTCAGAAGCTGAAATACCTTAGCTTCACACTGCCCTCGGAGGGGGAAGGCAAGCTGTATGCAAATTATGTCAGTGAGGCAAAGCCCGGCACTGCCATTACTGCCAATATGCAGAATACGGTGAGTGATCTTTCCAAGATCAGCTTTGTGCCGAAGAGCGGCTTTGCCGGCACGGTGAAGATTCCCTTTACGGGATTGGATGTGACGGACAAAAAATTCAGCGGCACAATAACGATACGCGTGCTTTCGCAGGATGTGCAGGTGAATTATACAACGGCATCCTTGCCGGTGAGCTTCGACCCTGAGGATTTCCGGTTCTCCTGTGTCAGCGCTTTGCCAAAGAAGCTGGCAGGCGTGGAATTTGTGGAGCTGCCCTCTGCGTATGAGGGGAGACTTCTGGTGAATTACAAGGGCTTTGGTTCCGGGACAGTGGTTGAAAGGGGAACGCGCTATTATTACAGCGGAACGCCCGGGATTAAACAGATCAGCTTTATTCCCGCAGCGGATTATCAGGGCGTGGTGGAGCTTCCCTATATCGCTTATGACAGCGATGGAAACTCCGTCAGTGGCGTGGTGCTGATTCAAGTATCCCAAGGCTATACGGAACTGAAATTTAAGGATCTTGCGGGTTACAGCAGAGCAATTCCTGCCATTGAGTATCTGAAAAGACAGGGTGTGATCGGCGGGTACAGTGACGGTACTTTCCGCCCTACGGCTTTCACCAGCCGCGCTGCCTACGCTGCGATGGTGTGCAGACTCTTCAATTTCAAGGCACTGGTGAAAGACGATCCTTACCCCGATGTGAGCAAAAACAGCTGGTGTGCCGAGACGGCTGCCGCTGCAAAGATGTATGGCGTGATCTACGGTGACAAGAACGGCAACTTCAACCCCACCGCATCCGTCACCAAGCAGCAGGCTGTTGTGATGCTGCAGCGTGCTATGGAATCGGCGGGAAAAGAAGTGCCCACAGCGTCTGCCGCAATCCTCAGAAATTACAACGATAGCGCCTCGATTTCCAATTATGCGAGAGCTGCCATGGCGAATATGGTCGCCCTCGGCGTAGTGGAAGCGGACTACTACGGAAATCTTTGCCCGGACAAACCCATTACCCGTGTAGAAATGGCAATGATTCTGTATCGTCTGGCGGTCCTGTAAAAGATGAAAAACAGCGCTGACCTCACGTGAGGTCAGCGCTGTGTCATTTTGTGGTCTGCAAATCAGCGGTTCAGAGCGTCCTTGAACTCCTTACCGGGTTTGAACACGGGCATATTGGTTTCGGGGATGGCAACAGCTTCCTTGGTGGCAGGGTTGCGACCGACGCGGGCACTGCGGCGCTTGTTCTCAAAAGAACCGAAGCCCAGCAGCTGGATCTTCTCACCCCGTGCGACGCAATCCATGATGATGTTCAGGGCGCTGTCCAGAATCAGGGCGGCTTCCGCCTGGCTGGTCTCTGCGTCGGCGGCGATCAACTTCACAAGATCGTATTTATTCATAAGTCATGCTCCTTTTCGTTCATGGAAAATCAGAATGCGGGAGTGAACACGGATGAAAAACACGGAAAAATATGGCATTGCGCCGGTAAGGAAAAGGCGGCAAAATCACTTGCTGCCTTTCAGTAAATATTAAATGTATTCTAACATTAAAGTGAAGAAAATGCAAGATGATTTGAAAATAGTTCCGTTATGGCAACCCTTGCAATGAAGGCGGCTCTGTGCTAAAATTTTTTCTGTTAGGCTTATATATGAGACTGCCGCGCAGACAAAGACGGGAGCGGAGGAAAGACGAATGCGGACAGAAGAAATGTCCCTCGGTATTTTTGAGGGGATCGAAGAGAAAGAAAAGGGCTGCATGATCCAATGCTTTTCCGGCAGAGAGCAGAGCTTTTCTGCCGGGTCGGTGCTTGCGGATTACAGTGAGGAAAGCGATCAGATCGGCATTCTCCTTGCGGGACGTGCCGATGTTGTCCGCATTGGCGGCGCGGGGGAAAAGACCCTGCTGGAGCATTTGCAGAAGGGGGAGCTGTTTGGCCGCCCCCTGTATCTGACGGCTGAGAGCATCGGTGATGCGGTGACGGTGACGGCGGCAGAGGACTGCCGGGTGCTGTTTCTGAACTACCGACGGGTGCTTTCCCGCTGCGAGAATAACTGCCCCCACCATGTCCGTCTGGAGCAGAATCTCATGGGCATCATCATGCGGAAGGTGCAGCGCTTGTCTGAGCGGGTGGAGGTACTCTCCCGCCGTTCCATTCGGGAGAAACTGCTGTGCTATTTCTCCATGCAGCAGACGCAGGCGGGGGAGAGCTTTCTGCTGCCCTTTTCTTTGAGCCGCCTTGCGGATTACATCAGCGTGGACCGCAGCGCCATGATGCGGGAGCTGAAGAAAATGAAGGAAGAAAAATTTGTCACTGTCGACCACGGTCGGGTGACACTGATGAAAACCCTGTATTGATGCAGGGTATAAACAGGAGGAAAACACCATGTATCGGATCGTTGAAAAAACTTCTCTGACACCGACGCTGACCCGTCTGACGGTGGAGGCACCCTTTGTGGCGCGCAAGGCGCAGCCCGGACAGTTCATCATCCTGCGCGTGGATGAGATGGGCGAGCGGATCCCCATCACCATTCACGACTATGACCGCGAAAAGGGAACGGTCACCATCATCTATCAGATCGTGGGTGCTACCACGCTGAAGCTGGAGCAGAAGCAGGTGGGCGACTGCCTGCAGGACTTTGTGGGTCCCCTTGGCAAGGCAACGGAGACCGAGGGCATCAAGCGTGTTGCCGTGGTCGGCGGCGGTGTGGGTACTGCCATCGCTTTCCCTGTGGCAAAGCGCCTGCACGAAGAGGGTGCAGAGGTGGATCTGATCGTGGGCTTCCGCAACAAGGACGTGGTGATCCTCGAAGATGAGTTCCGCAATGCCTGCACCAATCTTTATATCGGCACCGACGATGGCTCTTACGGGCGCAAGGCTCTCGTGACGGAGCTGCTGAAGGAGTGCATCGACGGCGGTGCAGAGTATGACGAAGTGTTCTGCGTGGGTCCGCTGAAGATGATGAAGTTCGTCTCGGAAGTGACCCGTCCCTATGGTTTGAAAACCATCGTCTCCATGAGCCCCATCATGGTGGATGGCACGGGTATGTGCGGCGGCTGCCGTCTGACTGTGGGCGGCGAGACCCGCTTCGCCTGCGTGGACGGTCCCGACTTTGACGGTCATTTGGTGGACTTTGACGAAGCCATCCGCCGCGGTGGTCAGTATGGCGAATTTGAGCGCCATGCCTATGAAGCAGGCTGCAACCTGCTGAAGAAGGAGGTCAAGTAAGATGCCCAACATGAGCTTGAAAAAGAACGAAATGCCCACCCAGAGCGCCGAGCTGCGCCAGAAGAATTTTGAAGAGGTGGCGCTGGGTTATACCGAGGCACAGGCGCTGGATGAAGCGCTGCGCTGCCTGAACTGCAAGAACAGCCCCTGCGTGCAGGGCTGCCCCGTGGGTGTCCATATTCCCCAGTTTATCGCCAAGGTGGCTGAGGGTGACTTTGAAGCCGCTTATCAGATCATCTCTCAGGACAGCAGTCTTCCTGCCGTCTGCGGTCGCGTCTGCCCCCAGGAAAGCCAGTGCGAGAGCAAGTGCGTCCGCGGCATCAAGGGCGAGAGTGTGGGCATTGGCAGACTGGAGCGCTTTGTTGCTGATTGGCACAATGAGCATACCACTGCGCCTGCGCAGAAGCCCGAGCCCAACGGTCACAAGGTGGCGGTGGTGGGCTCCGGTCCTTCCGGTCTCACCTGTGCAGGTGACCTTGCCCGCAAGGGTTACGATGTGACCGTGTTTGAAGCACTCCACCTTGCAGGCGGCGTGCTGGTGTACGGCATCCCCGAGTTCCGCCTGCCCAAGCGCATCGTGCAGAAGGAAGTGGACGGTCTGAAAGCCCTTGGCGTGAAGATCGAGACCAACATGGTCATCGGCAAGGTGCTCTCCATCGACGAGCTGATGGAGGAATACGGCTTTGAGGCAGTGTTCATCGGCTCCGGTGCGGGTCTGCCCATGTTCATGCACATTCCCGGTGAGAATCTCCGCGGCGTTTGTTCTGCCAACGAGTTCCTCACCCGTATCAATCTGATGAAGGCATATCTGCCCGAATCCGACACCCCCATTCAGGATCTCAAGGGCAAGAACGTGGCTGTTGTCGGCGGCGGCAACGTGGCAATGGATGCCGCCCGCTGCGCCCGCCGTCTCGGCGGCGAGGTGAGCATCGTCTACCGCCGCGGCATGGAGGAACTGCCCGCCCGTGCAGAGGAAGTGGAGCACGCGCAGGAGGAGGGGATTGTATTCCGCACCCTCACCAATCCCATCTCCATCAGCGGTGACGCAGACGGCAATGCAACTTCCATGACCTGCATCCGTATGGAGCTGGGCGAGCCCGATGCCAGCGGTCGCCGCCGCCCTGTGGAGGTGGCAGGCAGCGAGCATGAGCTGCCTGTGGACTGCGTGATCATGGCGCTGGGTACTACGCCCAACCCTCTCATCAAGTCCACCACCGAGGGTCTGGAGGTCAACCGCAAGGGCGGTATTGTGGTGACCGAGGACGGTCTCACCAGCCGCGCGGGCGTGTACGCCGGCGGCGACGCTGTCACCGGCGCGGCTACCGTCATTCTTGCTATGGGCGCGGGCAAGACCGCCGCCAAGGGCATTGATAAGGCGATCATGGGTGAATAAAAGAACAAGACCGACGCAGGAATGCGTCGGTCTTTTGCATGAAAAAACAGACGGGACATTCCCGTCTGTTTTGCTGTTTAATAGTCGATCTCGCCGTCAATGAGACGCAGATCATAGGGCTCGAAAACCACCTTGCGATACGCCTCCACATCCAACGGCACGCCCGTCCAGTCGGAATGGATCTCGCCGGTCTGCTTGATGAGGATATCATACAGAATGTCGTAGGTGACACCGTTTTCGTCCGTCTCCACGATGGTGGAATAGGGCAGGGTCTTGTGATAGGTCATGTGGTGACCCTTGTATTCAAAGTGGAAACCGTTGCGCATACGGCAGCCGTCGAGACCGCGATAGGTGAACAGACGCCGCAGATCCTGCAAAATGGGGTCGCCCTCCTCCTCATAGAGGTTCTCGGGGGTGGTCTCCGTGTAGTCATAGCGGAACTGAATGGGAATGCTGTAATAACGGAAGCGATCCACAAAGGCGGGAAGCTGCTCGGCGGGATAGCTCTTGTACAGCACGCAGTTGACACGCTTGCGGGTGGGGATGCGGGCAATGATCTCGTCTGCGGATTCCTCCACATACTTCACCAGATGGCGGGAAATGTTGATGCAGGTGATCTTGTCCTTGTTCTTCTCCACAAACTCCAGCATCTCGGCGGCGCTGTGGCAGCGCTGCACAGGGAAGGTGGTGTTGATATACACCTTGTGGGTGGTGGGGATGCAATCCAGCATCTTCTGCAGAGAGTGGAGATTGGCAAGGGGTTCGCCGCCGGTAAAGACGAAGTCACAGTAAGGCGTGATCTCATCCATGGTGCGGATGCTCTCGCAGATGGCATCGAGACTGAATGTGGACGTGTCCGCGTACTCCTGCTTGTTGATGCAGAAGGGGCAGTTGTTGTTGCAGTCGTAGGGGACAAATATGGTGACGGTCGCGCCGCCTTCTCTGGTCTTATAAGGATTCATAGTGGGTCAGAACCTTCCGTAGTACGAGTATTGAGAATCTGCCGGGGCAGAATAAAAGCAGGTATCAAAGAACATCCTCTCTGATGTATCGAAATGCCGCATCCTCACCCTCGTCCCGCAGCTTGAGCAGCATTTTCTCCAGCAGAGCGGAGGTTTCGGGGTGCAGGAGCAGATGGGGGATGGAGCGGACATAGTAATCGTAGGGATCGGCGTTGGTATACTTCTCGCCGTTATAGATGCGGCAGGCGGCGATACGGTCGCAGAACATTTCGGCGACATAGCGCTTCGGCATTTCCACCGCCTGAATTTTTTCGCCCGGGACTTTGCTGAAATCCGTCCAGTATTCGGGGTGATGCTTGTTGCGTCCCTTGTGGTGCAGCCATGCGGCGCTGTAGCCCTTGTCGCGGCGCTCCGCGTCGTTGGGACTGCGGTAGCCCTGATAGTATTTGCAGCCGCGCAGAAATTCAACGGGGCTGTATTTGGAAAGATCATGGCAGAGCCCCTGCCGGTAAAGCCCCAGACGGAAGCAGTACCCCATGACAAGGTGTCGGTGCCGCGTGATCGTCCGGAAATGACCGATGGGATTCACAAAGACCCTCCTCTGGGCGGGTGTTCCGCGGAATTGGTTGACATAAGTTCGGATATGCCGACATCTTTAGCTATTTTAGCACAAGTTGAAGGGAATTTGAATAATAATTTAAAAATAAACAAAAATTTTTATGAGAGGGGGATATCTGGTGCGCATCTGCGTGTGCGGCGGGGGAGAGAGGTTCCGAGCATACCTGTCTCTGCCGAAGGGCTGGGAGCTTGCGGAGACGGGAAAAGTTGATCTGGCGGTGGTGCTTGCGGGGGAGCTTCCTGCGGGGAGCACCTGCACGGCACTGCTGCTCTGGGAGGGGGCGGCGCTGCAGGAGCGCTGGGGGGCGCAGCAGGTCATCAGCTGTGGCTTTTCCCCGCGGTGCAGTCTGACCCTTGCGAGCTTTTCCCCACGGGGGGCGGTGCTGAGCGTGCAGCGTGCCATCCCCTGCGGTGATGGGCGCTGCATCCTACCGCAGGATATTCCTCTGCCGCAGGAGTGGGCAGGGCTCAGTGCAGAGGAGCAGCTGATGCTGGCGGGGATCTCCCTGCTGCTGGGGACGATGGAATAAAAAACCGACGGGCACTGCCCGTCGGTTTTTTATTATGCGTTTGTGTCTGAACCGAAGTTCTACCGAATAACAACAGTTCCTTACTGCAGGAGCTGCAGGACGCCCTGAGGCATCTGGTTTGCCTGTGCCAGCATAGCCTGAGCGGACTGGAGCAGGATGTTGTTCTTGGTGTAGCTGGTCATCTCGTCTGCGATATCCACGTCGCGGATGGTGGACTCTGCATCCTGG
>JAFVXA010000017.1 GCA_017501355.1 Oscillospiraceae bacterium | reverse complement strand
TGGATAAGTAATCCCTGCCCGCGGCATCCCACCGTCGCGGCATAACGATTCCCGCCGCCTTTCGGCGTCGCCAATCGTGCCGCTTCCTCGAAACAGCCTCGCTTCAACCGCCACCGGCGGCGCTTCGGCTGTTTCCCCGGCGTGGCTTGCCTGCTGGATAAGTAATCAAGTTTTATTCTATATAGATTTTAGGAGTACATTACTGTTATGAACACTCGTTATCGCAAGACTATCATCGCCGGCAACTGGAAGATGAACAAGACCGCTACCGAGACCAAGAAGTTCGCCGAGGAGCTCAAGCCCATCCTGCCCAAGGCAAAGCGCTGCGAGGTCGTGGTGTGCGTGCCCGCCTGCAACCTCTCCACCGCTGTCCGCGCTTTCCGCGACATGCGCGTGAGTGTCGGTGCCGAGAACCTCTATTTCGAGAAGAGCGGCGCTTACACCGGCGAGGTTTCCGCCGAGATGCTGAAGGATCTGGGCGTGAAGTACGTTATCATCGGTCACAGCGAGCGCCGTCAGCTCTTCGGTGAGACCGACATCATCGTGAACAAGAAGGTCCACGCTGCTCTCGAAGCAGGTCTCAACCCCATCATCTGCGTGGGTGAGAGCCTGGAGGAGCGCGAGATGGGCATCACCCTCGACCGCATCACCCTGCAGGTCAAGGCAGCTCTTGCCGGCGTCAGCGGCGACAAGATCCGCAAGTGCGTCATCGCTTACGAGCCCATCTGGGCAATCGGCACCGGTCGCACCGCTACCGCTGAGCAGGCTGCCGAGGTCTGCAACGAGATCCGCGCTGTCATCCGCAATATGCACGGCGCACGCACCGCTCGTTCCGTCACCATCCAGTACGGCGGCAGCATGAACCCCTCCAACGCAGAGGAGCTGCTGGCACAGCAGGATATCGACGGCGGTCTGATCGGCGGCGCTGCTCTCGACCCCGCAAAGTTCGTTTCCATCATTTCCGCAGCAAACCAGGAGTAATCCGTTATTTAGGGGAAAGTATCAAGAGGTCATCATGAACAAAACTCCCATCACCCTGATCATTATGGACGGCTACGGTCTGAGCAGTGAGACCTGCGGCAACGCAGTCTGCGCAGCCGAGACCCCCGTGCTGGATCGTCTGTTCCGTGAATACGCGCATACCACTCTGTCTGCTTCCGGTCTCGATGTGGGTCTGCCCGACGGGCAGATGGGCAACAGCGAGGTTGGTCACACCAACATCGGCGGCGGCCGCGTGGTATTCCAGGATCTGCCCCGCATCACCCGCAGCATCGACGACGGCAGCTTCTTCAAAAACGAAGCTTACCTCAAGGCGATCAACAACTGCAAGGAAAAGGGCTCCGCACTGCACCTGTTCGGTCTGCTGAGCGACGGCGGCGTGCACTCTCACCTGCAGCATCTGTATGCGCTGCTTCGCCTTGCGAAGGACCACGGGCTCACCCGCGTGTACATCCACGCTTTTCTGGACGGTCGCGACGTGTCTCCCACCTCCGGCGCAGACTTTGTGGCAGAGACTGCCGCCAAGTGCCGCGAGATTGGCGTAGGCGAGATCGCAACCGTCATGGGTCGCTACTACGCCATGGACCGCGACAAGCGCTGGGAGCGTCTGGAGCGCGCATACGATGCCATGGTCTACGGCGAGGGCATCCAGAATGCCGATCCCGTTGCCGCTGTGAAGGAGTCCTATGCAAACGATGTCACCGACGAGTTTGTGGAGCCCGTTGTCTGCATGAAGGACGGCGTGATCTCCGACAATGACAGCGTGATTTTCTTCAACTATCGTCCCGACCGCGCCCGCGAGATCACCCGCGCCTTTGTCGATCCCGAGTTTGACGGCTTCAAGCGGGAGTTCTTCCCTCTGACCTTCATCTGCAACACCGAGTACGATGCCACCATGCCGGGTGTCACCGTGGCATTCCCCCGCATCCGCGTGGAGAACGGTCTCGGTGAATATCTCAGCCGCGCAGGCATGACCCAGCTGCGCATCGCAGAGACCGAGAAGTACGCCCATGTCACCTTCTTCTTCAACGGCGGCGTGGAAACCGTCTTTGAGGGCGAGGACCGCGTGCTGGTTCCCTCCCCCAAGGTGGCAACCTACGATCTCCAGCCCGAAATGAGCGCGGTGGAGGTCTGTGACGAGTGCGTGCGCCGCATCGAGAGCGGCAAGTATGATGTGATCATCCTGAACTTCGCCAACTGCGACATGGTGGGTCACACCGGCGTGTTTGAGGCAGCAGTGAAGGCCGTGGAGACTGTGGATACCTGCGTGGGTCGCGTGGTGGATGCCACCCTCCGCATGAGCGGTATCGCCATGATCACCGCCGACCACGGCAACAGCGAGTGCATGACTCAGAGCGACGGCAGCCCCATGACCGCTCACACCACCAATCTTGTGCCCTTCATCATCTGCGGCGCCGCTCAGGAGCTGCGTGAGGGTCGTCTCGCTGACATCGCTCCCACCATCCTCGATGTGATGGGTCTGGAAAAGCCCGTGGAAATGGACGGTCAGTCCCTCATCGTCAAGTAAGGCTCATCCCCATTTCAGCAAAGTACGATACACCCCGGAGAAGCCCACTGGGCAGCTCCGGGGTTTTTGCGCAAAAAAGGACATTCCGCACATCTGCACGGAATGTCCTTTCAACAGCTTTACTGGTACAAAATGCCCGCTGCTCTCGCCGCAACGCGGGCATTGTTCAGCAGGAGCTGGAGATGATTTTCCAGAAAGTCTCCGGTCAGCTCCCTGACCTTTGCGTTGAGGAAGGGGGTGATCTCCTTCCCCTTGATGCCCTGCTCCATACTCGCGGCAACCGCCTCGTCGATCACCTTGTCAATGGCATCCTTCTGCAGGGCGTATTTCGCGGGGATGGGGTTTGCAACGAGCATACCGTTGGGCAGCCCCATCTCGCGCTGCGCCTCAAACGCAGCCGCAAGCGCTGCGGGTGTGTCGATGCGATAATCTGCCTTGAAGCCGCTCTCACGGGTGTAGTATGCGGGAAACTCCTCCGTGCCGTAACCGATGACAGGAACACCGCGGGTTTCGAGATATTCAAGGGTACGACCGATATCCAGCACACCCTTCACACCGGCGCAGACCACCATCACAGGGGTGCGCCCCAGCTCTTCCAGATCGGCAGAAATGTCCATGGTGGTCTCCGCGCCGCGATGTACACCGCCGATATCGCCGGCAGCAAAGATCTTGATGCCCGCCATGGCGGCAATGATCATGGTGGTGGTAACGGTAGTGGCACCATCCTCGCCCCGCGCCACCAGCACAGGCAGATCGCGGCGGCTCGCCTTGGTAACGGCAAGCCCCTTCTTGCCGAGGTACTCAATCTCAGACTTGGAAAGCCCCGCCTTGAGCTTGCCGCCAATGATGGCAATGGTTGCGGGAATTGCACCCTCGGCGCGGATCAGCTCCTCCACCTTCAGCGCCGCCTCAACATTTCGGGGATAGGGCATTCCATGGGAAATAATCGTACTTTCCAAAGCCACAACAGGCATCCCTCGTTCCAGAGCGACCTTGACTTCGGGGGATATTTCCAGATACTTGTTCATGCAAAACACGCCTCCTCTTTCGATTGATTGTCTGTATTGTACGTGATTGACAGGGAAATATCAACCGCAATCCGTCAATATGCCAAAAGTCTTTTCGTTTCACTGCGGTATAAGCGCTTCCTTTTTTGTCCACACTATGGACAGCAGTCCCCAAAAAAATTCCCATCGGAAAGGAAGCAACTTATGCAGAAGAAACTCAACAAGCTCTTTGGCGCAGGCGGTCCCTACATCGTTTTTGCCCTGTGCCTTGTGGCGGCAGGCATCCTCGGCTATCAGTTTTTCGCCCCTGTCGAGCCCATCGTGCCCGAAGAACCCGTGCTGACTGAACCTGCCCCCAAGCCCGCGCCTGCTCCCGTCCCTGTCATTGAACCCATAGAGCCTGCGGAGGAGGAAAGTGCCGAGGTCGCGGCAGTGGACGAGGTGGAGATCCCCGCCCACGCCGTAGTGCCCGAAGAGCCCAGACTCTCTCCCGACCTGCGCTCCCCTCTCGAGGGCAAGACCATTGCCGCCTTCAGCGCAGATGTGCTGTTCTACAACGAGACGCTGGAGGACTGGCGCACCCATAACGGCGTGGACATCGCCGCAGAGGAGGGTACCCCTGTCTGCGCCGCCTGCGACGGCACTGTGCTCTCCGTAACGGAGGACCCCCTTATGGGCGTGACCGTGGTGCTGGAGCACGCGGAAGGCTTCACCTCCACTTACGCCTGCCTCAGTGAAGAGGTCTATGTTTCCGCGGGGGACAGTGTCCTTGCAGGGGAAAACATCGGCGCGGTGGGTTCTACCGCCGCCGCGGAAAGCCCTGAGCCCCACCTCCACTTCTCCGTCTCCAAAGACGGAAAGCTCATCGACCCCAGCGCCTATCTGAACTAAATCAAACCAACGAAACAGCAGCGCTGCGGCAGTATTTTGCCGCGGCGCTGCTTTCTTTTTTGCGATACGCCGAAAATAGATGCTCCCTTTTGGGTGTATTTTTCATACCATTCGAGGAATTTCGACTTGTGACCGCCGTGGGAACATGATATACTCTTTCTATTAATAACCCACCTGTTGTGGATAATCTGGAATACTACGGAAAGAAGTGTGTTTTACTATGCTGCAAGTGAAGCTTGACTCCATGAAGACCTTCCTCCCCCTGCCTTATGAAGATGCGCTTGCCCCCCGTCTGAAGCAGGCACAGAACTGGCTGAAGACTGCTACCGGCAAGGGCAGTGATTATGTGGGCTGGGTCAACCTGCCCGAAAACTATGATAAGGAGGAGTTTACCCGCATTCAGGCTGCTGCCAAGCGCATCCAGTCCGACTCTCAGGCACTGGTGGTCATCGGCATCGGCGGCTCCTATCTCGGTGCCCGCGGCGTGATTGAGTGCCTGCGCTCCCCCAACTATAACCTGCTGAAGAAGGACACCCCCAACATCTACTTTGTGGGCAACGGTCTTTCCGCAGAGGCAATGGGCGAGGTCATGGATCTGGTGCAGGATGTGGACTTCTCCGTGAACGTTATCTCCAAGTCCGGCACCACCACCGAGCCCGCAGTGGCTTTCCGCTTCTTCCGCGAGATGCTGGAGAAGAAGTACGGCGAAGAGGGCGCTGCCAAGCGCATCTACGCCACCACCGACAAGGCACGCGGCGCACTGAAATCCCTTGCAGATGCCAAGGGCTACGAGACCTTCGTGGTGCCCGATGATGTGGGCGGTCGTTACAGTGTGCTGACTGCCGTGGGTCTGCTGCCCATTGCCGTTGCCGGCATCGACATTGAGGCACTGATGGCAGGCGCACAGGAAATGCACGGCATCTGCCAGCAGGATTCCTACGCCAACCCCGCATGGGTCTATGCCGCTACCCGTTACGAGCTCTATCGCCGCTGCGGCAAGAAGGTGGAGATCCTCGCCTGCTACGAGCCCTCCTTCCGCTTTATGACCGAGTGGTGGAAGCAGCTGTACGGTGAGAGCGAGGGCAAGGAAGGCAAGGGTCTTTTCCCCGCAAGCGTGGAGTTTACCGCAGATCTGCACTCCATGGGTCAGTACATTCAGGAAGGCGAGCGCATCCTGATGGAGACCGTGGTTCGCTTTGGTCCCTCCGCCCGCGAGTATCCCGTCCCCTATGACGAGACTGACGGCGATGGTCTGAACTTCCTCGCAGGCAAGCCCCTGGACTTCGTTCTGCAGCAGGCGATGGACGGCACCTACCTCGCTCACGTGGAAGGCGGCGTGCCCAACCTCGTCATCCAGTGCGGCAAGAAGGATGAGCGTACCCTCGGCGGTCTGATCTACTTCTTCGAGTATGCCTGCGGTCTGAGCGGCTACCTGCTGGGTGTGAACCCCTTCGATCAGCCCGGTGTGGAAGCTTACAAGAAGAATATGTTCGCTCTGCTGGGCAAGCCCGGCTATGAGGCGATGGGCGATGCACTGCGCGCTAAGCTGCAGGGCTAATTCCACAAATTTACCCCCTTGCTTGGCTGAAATCGAAAAATTTCATCGTGTTTTTGCATGAAATTGCATTTTCGGCGTTGTCAAATTGCGCCGGACATGGTAATGTATTAGCGTAGAATAACTTGGGGTATCATCCCCTAAGACAGGAGTGATTTCTTATGATTAAACTGATCATGGGTGAAAAGGGCACCGGCAAGACCAAGAGCCTCATCGAGCAGGTCAACAATACCGCTGCTTCCGTCTCCGGCAATGTGGTCTGCATCGAGTCTGCTGCTATGATGACTTATGACATCAAGCCTCAGGTGCGTCTGCTCAACGCCAAGGAGAACGGCATTGATTCTTACGAAGTGTTCCGTGGTTTCGTCAGCGGTCTCTACGCAGGCAACTACGACATTTCCCACATCTTTGTGGACAATCTCTGCAAGATCTGCGGCAACTTTGAGGGCGCAGATGAGTTCCTGACCTGGCTGGATGCTTTCAGCACCCGCAGCGGCGTCGAGTTCGTTGTCACCGTCAGCGCAGCTGAGGACAAGGCTACCGACGTCATGAAGAAGTACCTGTAAGTTTTTCTTACATAAAGAAATGCCGCACCGAATGGTGCGGCATTTTCTTTCGCAAAAAACTATCGTTTTTTGCGAACTTTTTGCGCCCTGCTGCAGCGCACTACGCTCCGCTTGCACGTTTGCAGGGCGAGAAGTATTTTCGCCCACGTACATGCCGCGGGCGAAAATGATTTCAACTCTTTCGCCGCTTGCGGGCGGCGAAATTCTGCGAAGCTTTTCCTTTTACGAAAAAATGGCATCCTCAGACGAGGATGCCATTTTCTTGTTTACTTCTTCAGCTCGCCGTTGGCGCTCTGGGTGAGGTAAGCGTTGATAAAGCCGTCGATCTCACCGTCCATGACAGCCTGAATGTTGCCGTTTTCAAAGCCGGTACGGTGATCCTTCGCGAGGGTATAGGGCATGAACACGTAGGAACGGATCTGGCTGCCCCACTCGATCTTCATCTGCACGCCCTTGAGGTCGGAGATCTTGTCAGCGTGCTGCTGCAGCTTGATCTCCACCAGCTTGCTTCGCAGCATACGCATTGCCACTTCGCGGTTCTGGATCTGGCTGCGCTCCTGCTGGGAAGCGACCACCACGCCCGTGGGAATGTGGGTGATACGGACTGCAGACTCGGTCTTGTTGACGTGCTGACCGCCTGCACCGGATGCGCGGTAGGTATCCACGCGCAGGTCCTCCGCACGGATGTCCACATCAGCGCCATCGTCGATTTCGGGGGTGACCTCCAGTGCAGCGAAGGAGGTCTGGCGGCGACCGGATGCGTCAAAGGGAGAGACGCGGACGAGACGATGGACACCGTTCTCGCACTTGAGATAGCCGTAGGCGTTTTCGCCCTCGATCACTACAGTCGCGCTCTTGAGACCTGCTTCATCGCCGTCGAGATAGTCCACCATCTTGAAGTTGAAGCCGTGGGACTCCGCCCAGTGCATATACATACGGTACAGCATCTGCGTCCAGTCCTGTGCCTCAGTGCCGCCGGCACCGGCGTGGAACTGGAGAATGGCGTTGCTGTTGTCATATTCGCCGGAAAGCAGGGTCGCAAGGCGGGCATCCTCCACGTCCTTTTCGAGGGTGGCGTAGCCGCTCTTGAGCTCCTCCAGCAGGGACTCATCATCCTCTTCGATACCCATTTCCACCAGCGCCAGCAGATCCTCGCGCTCGGTCACCAGCTTCTGGTGACGGCGCACCTTGTTCTGCAGCTGCTTGGTCATCTGCTGATTCTTCTGCGCGCGGGCAATATCATTCCAGAAACCGTCCTCCTCGGTCTCCTTCTGCAGACGCTCGATTTCAGCCTTGGCGGCATCAATGCCAAGTGCCTTGTGCAGGTTCTTGTAAGTCTCCTCCATGGCGAGAAGCTTTTGTTTATATTCATCGTATTCGATCACTGCCATACATCGGTTCTCCTCTTCTCGAAATTTTTCTTAACTGTAATAGTATGCCAAACAATTATCCCTTTGTAAAGGGGGAACGGGGCGAAAATCTCACTTTTTGCGGCTCTCGCGCCATCCGTCGAACAAAAGTGCCGCCAAAATCAGCACACCGCCGCCAAGTGCCACCCCCGACAGGGTCTCCCCCAGCATGAGATAGGAGATCACCGCCGTGAGAATGGGCTGGGTACACTGCAGCATGGAGACCGTTCCTGCGCTGAGGTGGGCAACGGCATAGTTCTGCAGCAGATAGGCAAGCACCGTGCAGCCAAGTGCCAGATACAGCACCACTGCCCACGCTTCCCACTGCACGCCCGCGAGCACCGCGATATCGTCCAGCAAAAATGCACCGAGAACACTGAGCGAGAAGGTCACAAACGCCTGCATGGAAGAAAGCACCGCCGCGTCGATCTTTTTCAGCGCCCGCTCGCCAAAGACAAGGATGCCCGCCACACAGAAGGCATCGAACAAGCCCAGCGCTTCGCCAAAGCCGAAGGTGAAGCCGCTTTCGCCGCAGCAGAGCAGGAACAGTCCCACCGTCAGCACCAGCTGCACGGGCAGGCGGGAAAAGTCGTATTTTCTGTGGAACACCAGCGCTTCCAGCGGCGGGGTAAAGAGCACGGGCAGGGAGATCAGAAAGCCAATGGTGGTGGCAGGGGCGATGTCCAGCGCCAGATTACAGGAGATGTACGCACCTGCGCAGCAAAGCGCAGGGGGCAGCCAGTCAGAGACCACCGTGTTTTTCATCTGACGGCGGATACGCCCGCCGAAGAGGGCGGCATAGACAAGGCTTGTCACCGCGAAGCGTCCCGCCAGCAGCCAGAAGGGGGTGATGGATTCATACGCCACCTTGGTAATGGGGTTGCCGATGCCGTACACCAGACTCTGCAGCAGAATAAACAGAATATATTTTGTCTTATTTTCTTTCATAACACTCTTTTCTGCCCTGTTCGGGCGCAGGAAGACAGCTTCAACCGCACACTTCCCCATTTTATACCTGTTATCCTAACACAAGCCCCCTTCCTTTGCAAGGCATGAAAGCACGCCGCCGCACATAGCATCGAAGCAAAGACTGTAAGGAGGCAACCATGAAACGAATCCTTTTTCTGCTGCTGGCGCTGCTGATGCTGCCCCTGCCTGTCCGCGCCGCCACCCTCACCCTCTCTGCCGAGAGCGCCCTGCTCATGGAGAAAACCACGGGCGAGATCCTCTACGCCCAGAACGAGCGTGAGCCCCTCCCCCCTGCCAGCGTCACCAAGGTGATGACCCTGCTTCTCGTCATGGAAGCCATTGACCACGGGGAGCTCGCCCTCGGCGACACCGTCACCGCCAGCGCCTATGCCTGCTCCATGGGCGGCAGTCAGGTGTACCTCAAGGAGGGGGAGCAGATGAGCGTGGAGGACCTGCTGAAGGCAGTCTGCGTTGCCTCGGGAAACGATGCCTCCGTCGCCCTCGGCGAGCATCTTGCAGGCAGCGCCGATGCCTTTGTGGAGCGGATGAATGCGCGCGCCAAGGAGCTCGGCATGAGCGACACCCACTTTGTCAACTGTACGGGACTGCCTGCGGAGGGGCATCTCACCAGCGCCCGTGACATCGCCATTATGAGCCGCGAGCTGATTTTAAATCACCCCGCCATCCGCAATTACACCACCATCTGGATGGATTCTCTCCGCGGCGGTGCCTTCGGGCTCTCCAACACCAACAAGCTCATCCGCTTTTATGAAGGCGCAACGGGACTGAAAACAGGCAGCACCGATGCCGCCAAATACTGCATCTCCGCCACCGCCGAGCGCGACGGCATGGAGCTCATCGCCGTGGTGCTGAAAGCCCCCACCTCCCAGCAGCGCTTTGACGACGCGAAGGTGCTGCTGAACTACGGCTTTGCTGCCTACACCCTGCAGACCGTCACCCCCGAAGCCCCCCTGCCGCCCCTGCCCGTAACGCAGGGCGAGTGCGCCGAGGTCGCCATTGCGCCGCCGCAGCGCTCCGTGCTGCTGAAAAAGAGCGACCTTTCCGCCCTGCGGCAGGAGATCCATCTGCCCGAATCCGTCCCCGCCCCCGTGGAGCAGGGGGAGCAGCTGGGGACCCTCTCCCTCTACGCGGGGGATGCCCTGCTGACAGAGATCCCCCTCACCGCTGCAGAAAGTGTGGATGTCCTCACATGGCAGACCATGCTCCTGCGGCTCTGGCGCTTCGGTCTGTACGCTCCTCTCCCCTGAACCTCGCCCGCTTCGTTCCTCCGAAGCGGGCGTTTTTTCGTAAAAATATCCAGAAAACGGTATCGTCACTTTCTTTTCCGTGTCAAAAAGGCTGGTAAATCCCTTGTTCTTTTGCCCTTTCTTTGCTATACTGTATATTTGTAAAAGTATCGGCTGCCGTCAACGGGAACAGACGGCACGGAAAGGAGGGGTCCCGCATGAAATATCGTCGCTGGAATATTGCCGAAACTTCGGATGAAGCTGTGGCGCGGCTGAAGGAGTCGGGCTTCCCCTCTCTGCTCTCCGCCGTCCTTGCCTCCCGCGGGGTCTCCTGCGCGGAGGATGCGTCGGACTATCTCGATCAGGATCAGCTCCTGCAGCACTCCCCCATGCTGATGAAGGACATGGACAAGGCGGTGCGCCGCATCGAGGAAGCCATTGAGCAGGGCGAGACCGTCGCCGTGTTCGGTGACTATGACGTGGACGGCATCACCTCCACCTGTGTGGTGGTGGACTATCTGAAAAGCCGCGGGCTCAAGTGCCTGCATTACATTCCCCGCCGCGAGGAGGATGGCTACGGTCTCGGCTGTGAGCCCATCCGCACCCTCTCCCAGCAGGGCGTGACCCTGCTGATCACCGTGGACTGCGGCATCACGGGCATCCAGGAAATCGAGTTTGCCGCCTCGCTCGGCATGGATGTGATCGTCACCGACCATCATGAGTGCAAGGAGCAGCTGCCAAATGCCGTGGCGGTGGTGGACCCCCATCGTCCCGACTGCCCCTACCCCTTCAAGCATCTTGCGGGTGTGGGCGTGGCGCTGAAGCTGGTGCTTGCCCTTGCGGGGGAAAGCCGCGAAGAAGCCATCTTCTCCCGCTACTGCACCCTTGCCGCCATCGGCACCATCGCAGATGTGATGCTGATGAGCGGGGAAAACCGCGTCATTGTCCGCCGCGGTCTCGAAAGCCTCCATCACGCGGACTTCCTTGGCATCCACGCCCTGTTGAAGGAGGCGGGTCTTGCCGACAAGCCCTGCACCTCCATTCAGATCGGCTTCGTCCTTGCCCCCCGCATCAACGCGGCGGGACGCATGGGCGCGGCAGATGTGGCGGTGGATCTGCTGCTGAGTCAGGACAGCGCCGAGGCAGAGGAACTGGCACGGCGGCTCTGCGCACTGAACCGCGAGCGACAGGCAGTGGAGCAGGACATCTTCTCTCAGGCACTGGAGCAGACGGAGGCAATGCCTCCCCAGCACCGTCACGCACTGGTGCTGTCGAGCAGCGTCTGGCATCAGGGCGTGGTGGGTATTGTCGCCTCCCGTCTTACGGAAAAATACTCCTGTCCCAGCTTTATGATCCATCTCTGCGAGGGACTTGGCAAGGGCTCCTGCCGCAGCTACGGCGGCTTCAACCTGTTTCAGGCGCTGGAAAGCTGCTCCGACCTGCTGGAGGGCTTCGGCGGGCATGAGCTTGCCGCAGGCTTTACCATCCGCGAGGAAAACATCGACCTTTTCCGCGACCGCATCAACCGCTGCGCACTGCAGTTCTCCGGCGGCGAAGCCCCCGTTTCCTCTCTCGATGTGGATGTGCTGATCGCCCACGGCGGTGATATCAACATGGACGAGATCCAGTCCCTTGCCATGATGGAACCCTACGGCGCGGGCAACAACCGCCCCGTGTTCTGTCTCATGGGCATGACGGTGGACAGTATGCAGAGCGTAGGACAGAACCGCCACCTCAAGCTGCAGTTCTCCAAGGGACAGTACCACTTCCCCGCCATCTTCTTCTCCGCCACGGAAGAGAGCACGGGCATCGCCCCGGGTATGCGGGTGGACGCGGCGTTTTATTTACAGATCAACGAGTTCCGTGGTGCATCCACGGTGCAGCTTCAAATCATTGATATCCGTCCCTCTCTCCTTGCCAGCAAGAGCGAGAGCGAAGCCCTCGCCCTCTGCCACAGGGCAGTGGAGGAGGAGAACCTTTCGGCACAGGAAGCCATGCGTCTGCTCTTTACGCGGGAGCAGTCCGTGCGGCTCTGGCGCTCCCTCAGCGCCGCCATTGCCGATGGCAGGACCCGCGAGGTTCCCGCGCTGCCTCTCTACCGCAGTCTCGCCGCCGCCATGGGCGGGAACGAGAGCTTCCTGCGCACCGCCTTCGCGCTGGAGGTGTTCTGCGAACGGGGACTGCTGGAGCAGTCCGCAGACGGAGAAAATGTGACCATCCGTCTGACCGCCACAAAAGAAAAGGTCGACCTGCTGCAATCCCCTTACCTTCGCCGCCTGCAGAGCAGCGGCATTTAGTCCAAAGAAAACCGACAGGGGTCTCACTCCCGTTGGGTCAAAATGAGGTGACATCATGATCCAGGCAATCGCTCAGGAAATGTATGACAAGCTGGAACAAACGGTACGGGAATACAACCCCGCCGCTGATTTCAAGCAGATCCGCGCCGCCTTTGAGTTTGCGGCAGAGGCACACGGCAGCCAGCTCCGCAAGGACGGCTCGCCCTATATCACCCACCCCCTCGCCGTGGCGCAGATCATCGCGGAGGAGCTGCGTCTTGACAGCGAATCCATCATGGCGTGCCTGCTGCACGACTGCATCGAGGATACGGGTGCCACCCATGAAGAAATCAGCAAGCTCTTTTCCCCCACGGTGGCAGATCTGGTGGAGGGTGTCACGAAGCTGACCCGCATGAACTATACCTCCAAGGAAGATGAGCAGATGGAGAACCTCCGCAAGATGCTCATCGCCATGAGCAAGGACATCCGCGTCATCCTCATCAAGGCATCGGACCGTCTGCACAATATGCGCACCATGGAGTATCAGACCCCCGACAAGCAGCGCAAAAAGTCCATGGAGACCATGGAGATCTACGCCCCCATTGCCCACCGTCTCGGTATGCAGAAGATCAAGTGGGAGCTGGAGGACCTTTCGCTGAAATATATTGACCCCGTGGGCTTCCGCGAGATCGAAAAATCCCTCGCTGGCAAGAAGGAGGAGTTCGGCGACGTTTACAGGAAGGTGGAGAAGCAGATCAGCGACCGCCTGAATGAAATGGGCATCCGCCACAGCATCAAGGGTCGCATGAAGCACCCCTACAGCATCTATCGCAAGATGTACCGCCAGAACCTGCCCATCGACGAGATCTTCGACCTCTTTGCCTTCCGCGTGATCGTGGACTCCGTCTCGGACTGCTACAACGTCCTCGGCGTGATCCATGACCTCTATCGCCCCATCCTCGGTCGCTTCAAGGATTATATCGGCACTCCCAAGCCCAACGGCTATCAGAGTCTCCACACCACCGTCATGGGCGATGCCGCCGTACCCTTTGAGGTGCAGATCCGCACCGAAGCCATGCACGCCGTGGCAGAATACGGTGTCGCAGCCCACTGGAAGTACAAGCAGGACGGACAGGGCGGCGGCAGCGAGGGTAAGTACGAATGGGTCCGCCGCCTGCTGGAAAATCAGGAGGGCGCGGATGCCGAGGACTTCATCCACTCTCTGAAAATCGATATGTTCGCCGACGAGGTGTTCGTCTACACCCCCAACGGCGATGTCATCAATCTCCCCGCAGGTGCCACTCCCATCGACTTCGCCTATTCCATCCACTCCGCCGTCGGCAACCGCATGATCGGTGCCAAGGTCAATGGCCGCATGGTGCCCTATGACACCACGCTGAAAAACGGCGACATCGTGGAAGTGCTGACCTCCAAGACCGCCAAGGGTCCCAGCCGTGACTGGATGACCATTGCCAAGTCCAGCGAAGCCCGCAGCAAGATCCGCCAGTGGTTCAAAAAGGAAAAGCGGGAGGAGAACATCATTCAGGGTCGCAGCAGCTTCGAGGCAGAGCTGAAGCACAACGGCTTCAACCCCAAGCTGGTGCTGACGGAGGAGCACCGCGCGGCACTGCTCAAGCGCGTGTCCTTTCATTCCTTTGACGAATTGTACGCCGCCATCGGCTACGGCGGCTTCACCGCCCAGAAGGCGGTCAACCGCATGAAGGAGGAATTGCGCCTGTTCACCAAGCAGGCAGCAGAGCCCGCACCCGCACCCGAAGCCGCCCCCGCCAAGCAGCCCGAAGCACCCATCTTTCCCGACCGCCGCGCCAAGAGCGCGGAGGGCGTGGTGGTGGAGGGTCTGGACGGCTGTCTCGTCAAGTTCGCCAAGTGCTGTACCCCCGTCCCCGGCGACAAGATCCGCGGCTTCATCACCCGCGGCGCAGGCGTTTCCGTCCACCGCGCCGACTGTCCCAACGCATCCGATGCCCGCATCCGCCCCGAGGATAAGGGGCGCTGGCTGGACGTGAGCTGGGGCGGCACCCCCCGCGAGACCTATCCCACCACGCTGGAGGTTCTGGGCAAAGACCGCAGCAATCTGGTGCTGGATGTTTCCGCCGCCCTCAGCAGCACCAAGGTGCGCGTGGCGGCACTGTCCGCCCGCTCCCTGCCGGATGATAACTTTGTCCTGCACGTGGATATTGATGTGAAAGATATCTATCAGCTGAATCTCGTCATCCGCAAGATCGAGCAGATCTCCGGCGTGACCTCTGTCACCCGTCCCGCAGGCTGATACAAAAAGAAACGTTGAATTATTAAGGAGTATTTCCCCATGAAAGCAGTTGTGGCAAATGTAAAGCACGCCTCCGTCACCGTGGAGGGCGAGGTGGTCGGCAAGATCGACCGAGGTCTGCTCATTCTTCTCGGCATCACCCACACGGATACGGAAGCAGAGGTGGCAAAGCTCGCCGACAAGGTGACGGGTCTTCGCATCTTCAAGGATGAGGAGGGGCGCACCAACAAGGGTCTCAGCGACGTGGGCGGCGATATTCTGGTCATTTCCCAGTTCACCCTTTATGCCAACTGCCGCCATGGTCGCCGTCCCGACTTCCTCGACGCGGCAAAGCCTGACCTTGCCATCCCCCTGTATGAGAGCTTCGTGGCAAAGTGCCGCGAAAAGGGCTTCCACACGGAGACGGGCGTGTTCGGTGCCTATATGCAGGTGGAATCCTGCAACGACGGTCCCTTCACCCTCGTGGTGGACACCGCGGATCTGAAGTGAGGAGGTCCTATGGAGTGTAATCTGGACATTCGCGTGATCCCCGTGGGCGCACTTGGGACAAACTGCTATCTCCTTTGCGACAGCGGCGAATGCTGTCTCATCGACCCCGGCGACAATGCTGACCGTCTGCTGCAGTTGGTTTCCGAGAGCGGCTGCACCTTGCGCTATCTTCTGCTGACCCACGGTCATTTCGATCACTATACCGCAGTCTCTCCTATTCTTGCGGCATATCCCGATCTCCCCGTCTACATCCACGCGGGAGATATTTCCGAGGAAACGGAGCAACTCCGCTTCCGCCGCCTCAACGACCATAACCAGCGCTTTTACCGCGAGGGCGATGTGCTGCCCCTGGGCAGTCTCTCCCTTCGCGTGCTGGAGACCCCGGGTCATTCCCGGGGCAGCGTGGTGCTGCAGGTGGAAAATGTGCTCTTCACCGGCGACACTCTCTTCGCCGGCTCCTGCGGGCGCACGGATTTCCCCGGCAGCAGCCCGAGAGATATGCAAAACTCCCTGCGCCGTCTTGCGGCGCTGGAGGGCGATTTTTTCGTTCTTCCCGGTCACGGCGGCTTCTCCACTCTTGCGGATGAGCGCCGCGGCAATCCCTATATCCGCTGACCCCCACGAAAGGAGGGCTTCCCATGAAACTGGTGTTCCACGGTCACGAGGAGCGCTACGCGGTGGAGCAGAGTCTGCTGAACTTCTTCCCCGAAGAGCGTCCTGTGTATGACGGCGATGAGGAAAACATCGCCGATGTCACCCTGCAGTGCACCGAGCTGACCGCCCGCGCCGAAACCCGGATCCACTGGAACGGCAGGGAGGGCGCAGGTCGCGCCCGGGTGGACCTCGGCGGCATCACAGACGAATTTGAGCTGGTGCGCGAGCGGCAGAGAGCCGTGAAGCTCAGCTTTTTCCGTGCCGCCAAGGAGGTGCTGGATGTCACGCCCCCCTGGGGCGCGCTCACGGGCATCCGCCCCGGCAAGATGGCAGAGCGTTATCTCCTTGCAGGCAAAACGGCGCAGGAGGTCAACCGCATTCTTGCCGACCCCTACGGGGTCACCGCAAAGCGCCGCCGTCTCGCCATTGAAACCGCACAGGCGGGTATCCACGCGCGGGAGCGCATCCGCGAAAAGGATATCTCCCTCTATCTCGGCATTCCCTTCTGCCCCACCCGCTGCTCCTACTGCAGCTTTGTCAGCAACAGCGTGGAGAAGTCCTTCAACCTCATTGAGCCCTATCTCGAAGCCCTCTACAAGGAGATCGACGATGCGGCGGTGATGGTACAGGAGCTGGGTCTTACCGTCCGCTCCTTCTACATGGGCGGCGGCACCCCCACCACCCTCAGCGCCGAGCAGATGGAGGGCTTGATCACTCATCTGCGCAGCCGCTTCGACTTTTCCGAGTGCATTGAGTTCACCGTGGAGGCAGGCAGACCCGACACCATCACAAGAGAAAAGCTCCTCGCGCTCAAGCGCTGCGGTGTTGACCGCATCAGCGTCAACCCCCAAACCATGGAGGATCACGTTCTCACCGCTATCGGTCGCCGTCACAGCGCCGAAGAGGTGGAGCGCGCCATGGAGCTTGTGCGGGAGATCGGTTTCGAGCACGTGAACATGGACCTCATTGCAGGTCTCCCCGAGGATACCCCCGCAGGCTTCCGCCGGACGCTGCAGCGGGTGCTCTGCATGGGTGCGGACAACATCACCATCCACACCCTGTCCCTCAAGAAGGGCAGCCGCATCCTGCTGGAGGGCAGCCGCATCCCCGATGCCTGTGAGGTGGGCGAAATGCTGGACTATGCCGACCCCATTCTCCGCAAGGCAGGCTTCGCCCCCTATTATCTCTACCGCCAGAAGTACCAGTCCGGCAGCTTTGAAAATGTAGGCTGGTGCCATGAGGGTGCAGAAAGTCTTTACAACATCTACATCATGGAAGAGCTGATGACCATCCTGTCTCTCGGTGCAGGCGGCTCGACCAAGATGGTAGACCAGAAGAACGAGCACATCGAGCGTGTGTTCAACCTGAAGTACCCCAAGGAATACATCGACCGCCCCGAAAAAATCGCGGAGAACCATGCCGCCTTCCGTGAATTCTACGAGAGGCTCTTCGCGCATACAGATAACGGGGATCAGCCGCAGTAAGCTCTGCGGAGAAAGGAGCCGTTATGCCACTGTCCCTTTCCACCATCAATGAGGCGCTCCGCAGCGACCCCAAGGGTTTCGTTGCAGAATGTGACGCCGCTTACCACGAAAACATCGTCGCCGCCGCTCGAAAAATTGCAGAAAACCGCAAGCGCTCCGGCATCGTGCTGCTGTCGGGTCCCTCCGGCAGCGGAAAAACCACCACCAGCATGAAGATCTGCGACGAGCTGGAAAAGCTCGGCATCCGCTCCCACCCCGTCGCCATGGATAACTATTTCCATACCGTTGACCCCGACACCTCCCCCCGCGGTCCCAATGGACAGCTGGATTTTGAGTCTCCCTTCTGTCTGGATGTGGAGCTGCTCAACCGCCACATGGCGCAGCTGGAAAAGGGGGAGACCATCTATATCCCTCACTATGAGTTCGCCCGCCAGATGCGCAGCATGATCCACGGGAGGCCCCTGACCCTGGGCAAGGATGAGATCGCAGTCTTTGAGGGCATCCACGCCCTGAACGATATTTTCACAGGGCGCAATCTCGATGCCATTCGTCTCTATATCAGCGCCCGCAGCGACATTGCGGACGATGAGGGCAAAACCGTATTCAAGGGCACCTGGACCCGTCTTTCCCGCCGTCTCTGCCGCGACAAGGATCAGCGCGGCCACGATGCATCCTTCACACTGAAGCTCTGGAGCGGTGTCCGCCGCGGCGAGAAGCTCTACATCTCTCCCTTCAAGGAGAATGCCAACATTCTCTTCAACTCCTCCCTCGCCTACGAGGTGCCCGTCTACGCCACCTGCGTGCCCGAGCTTCTCCACACCGTGCCCGAGACCTGCACGCGGCGGGAAGAGGTGCTGGAGATGCGCGAAGCCTTCTCCCATTTTGAGAAGCTCGACCCCTCCTTTGTCCCCGCAGACTCTCTCATTCGTGAATTTATCGGCGGCGGCATCTACCGCTACTGATTTTTCTGTCCGCAAGGACGCCATCCCACGGCGGTTCCGCTCCCGTGGACCAATCTCTCCTGTATGAGGTCATTTTGTTTATGTCCAAAAAGCAAAACTTTCTCGGCGGTGCGGCGATCCTGACGGTTGCCTGCATCCTTGTCAAGATCATCGGCGCCATCTACAAGATCCCCCTCGGCAATATCCTCGGCGACGAGGGTATGGGGCATTTTTCCGCCGCCTATAATATTTACAGTCTCCTTCTGACCCTTTCCACGGCGGGTCTGCCGCTGGCAGTTTCCAAGCTGGTGGCGGAAAGCCGCTCTCAGGGTCGGCTGAACCAGTCCCATCGCTATTTCCGCGTGGGCTTGAAACTGTTCATCGCCCTCGGCATCCTCGGCACGGCGATCATGTTCTTCTTTGCCGAGCCTCTGGCGGTCCTGCTCCATGACTCCCTTGCGCACTGGGGCATCCGGGTGCTCTCCATCTCCGTGCTCTGCGTCTGCATCATGTCCGCCATCCGCGGCTATACTCAGGGGCAGAACAACATGATTCCCTCCGCATGGTCGCAGGTGATCGAAGCCGCAGGCAAGCTGCTGTTCGGTCTCGCTGCCGCCGCCTTCCTGCTGGGGAAGGGCTACGGCGTGGAGATCGGCGCGGCAGGCGCCATCTTCGGCGTGATGGTGGGCACGGTGGTGGCGCTGATCTACATGGCGCTGTGGCTGCTGCGCCACCGCAAGGACGATCCCCCCTCAGGCGATCGCCCCGAGGAGGACAGTGTGCTGCTGCGCCGCATCCTCTCCGTAGGTATTCCTATCACCCTCGGCGCTACGGGCATGAGCCTGCTGACCCTGCTGGATCAGGCAGTCATTCTCGGTCGTCTGCAGAACGCCCTCGGCGTGGCAGAGAAGGAAGCGGTCGCGCTCTACGGTCAGTACACCTTCGGTCACAATCTCTTTAACCTGCCCTCGTCCTTCATCCCCGCCATCACCATGAGCCTCATTCCCTCCGTTTCCGCTGCCATCGTGCGGCGGGATGATGTGCAGGTCAATCGCATCGTCTCCGCATCCCTGCGGATCATTGCCCTCTTTGCCCTGCCCGCAGGCGTGGGACTGAGCGTCCTCGCAAAGCCCATTTTGCTGCTGCTCTATCCCGCTCAGCAATCTGCTGCTGCCGCCGCTGCCTATCATCTGCAGTGGCTCGGTGTCGCGTCCATCTTCGTCTGCCTCATGCTCCTGACCAACAGCATCCTGCAGGCGCACGGGCGGGAGCGTGTGCCCATCGTCACCATGATCATCGGCGGCATTGTGAAGGTCGCCATGAACTGGTTTTTGGTGGGCAATCCCGCCATCGGCATCAAGGCTGCCCCCGTCAGCACCCTGGTCTGCTATGCGCTGATCTCCGTGCTGAACCTCGCCGCCGTCTATGGCACGGTGGCGCAGAAGCCCCACTATCTCTCCCTCTTTGCCAAGCCCGCCCTCTGCACGGTGCTGATGGGTGCGTCGGCGATCCTCTCCTATGAGCTGTTCGCAGGGCACTTCGGCAACGCGGTTTCCGTCTTTGGCTCTATCTGCGTGGCAGTGCTGGTTTACGGCATTTGTGTTCTTTTGCTGCGCGTGATCACCCGTGATGACCTGCTTTTGTTGCCAAAAGGCGATAAAATTGCAAAAATTTTGCGAATTTGATATAGTTTTTTTCAAATTTCCTTGCATTAGGAGTATGAATATGGTAAATTTTGAGTATAAGGCACACTACGATCTGCAGGATCTCATCGAGATCCTGCGGATTTTGCGCGGTCCTGAGGGCTGCCCCTGGGATCAGGTGCAGACCCACCGCTCCAACCGCCGCAACTTCCTGGAGGAAGCCTATGAGGCGGCAGAAGCCTTCGATCAGGACGATCCTGATCTGATGTGCGAGGAGCTGGGCGATATGCTGATGCAGGTGCTCTTCAACATCCACATCGAAGAGGATGCCGGTCGCTTCTTTACCGCTGATGTCACCGACCGCGTCTGCAAAAAGCTGATCTTCCGTCACCCCCACGTCTTTGCTACCACCAAGGCGGACACCCCCGAAGAGGTGCTCGTCCACTGGGAGAAGCTGAAGAAGGAAGAAAAGGGCATCCACACCAACGCCGACAATCTGGATCACGTGGCAAGAAGCCTGCCCGCCCTCTGGCGCGCGGAGAAGATGCAGAAAAAGGCTGCGGATGCAGGCTTTGACTGGAAGGATGCCTCCGGCGCGATGGACAAGCTGGAGGAGGAAACGGTGGAGCTTCGCCGCGCGCTCAGCGGCGATGGCGATGTGAGCGAGGAGCTGGGTGATCTTCTCTTTGCCGCCGTGAAGGTGGGACGCTTCTGCGGCATCGACCCGGAGGAGGCGCTGCACAACGCCTGCGAGAAGTTCCTGCGCCGCTTCCGCCATGTGGAGCAGGCAGCGCAGCAGACGGGACAAGCCATGGACGAGCTGCCCCTCGCAACGCTGGAGGAGTTCTGGGCAAATGCCAAGACCCTCGATCCTATGTAATCAACCAAATTTGGTTTGGTTAAAATAAGGCATGAATATGCATTAATTTTTTGGAGGAAATAACCCATGAACAAAGCTGAACTGATTGCCGCTGTCGCTGAAAAGACCGGTCTGTCCAAGAAGGATACCGAGTCCGTCGTTTCCGCAACCTTCGACACCATCGTTGCTGCTATGGCAGAAGAAGAGAAGGTGCAGCTGGTTGGCTTCGGTTCCTTCGAGGTGAAGAAGAGAGCTGAGCGCATCGGCCGCAACCCCAAGACCAAGGAAAGCATCACCATCCCCGCTTCCAAGGTTCCCACCTTCAAGGCAGGCAAGGCTCTGAAGGACTCCGTTGCCAAGTAAGAAGCTGCGTGCTAAAATAGCGGTGTGACAACTCACACCGCTATTTTTATTTACTGAAAATGTCCCAAGAAAGGATGTTCCTATGCGTCTGGATAAATATCTGAAGGTCTCCCGTCTCATCAAGCGCCGGACCGTTGCAAACGAAGCCTGTGACAACGGGCTCATCTCCGTCAACGGCAAGGTACAGCGTGCGTCCTATGAGGTAAAGACGGGCGATCAGCTCACCCTCACCTTCGGCGAACGCACCCTGACAGTGGAAGTGGTCAGCATCAGCGAAACCGCAGGCAAGGCGGATGCCGCTGCCATGTATCGGGAGATCAGCCGCGCATAAATCGCAGCTTTGCCGCATACCATGAGCTATCTCAAAAGAGAGGTGGCTGGATCATGGGTTACGAAGGCGGCTTGCCGCATCGACTGACACTGGAAGGGCGTGAGCGGCTCAGCATTACGGGTGTGGAGCACGTGGAGCGCTTTGACGAGACAGGCATTGTCCTTGTGACCGCTGCGGGCGTGCTGGAGATCCGCGGCGAAGAGCTGCACATCGACAAGCTCAGTCTGGACGGCGGAGAGCTCTGGGTAGAGGGGCAGATCGACTCCCTCTGCTACGAGGAGCAGGAGCGAAACCGCGGCTTCTGGCAGCGGCTCTTCGGCTGAGGAGCGGCGGCATGGAAATTGATAGTCTGCTGCAGCTGCGCCTTTCGCTGCAGGCTGTGATGCTGGGCTGGACGGCAGGTCTGCTGTACGATCTGCTGCGGGCGTGGCGGCAGCGCTGCAGGCGTGCATTTTTCGCCTCGGCGCTGGATGTCATCTATGCGCTGATGGTTCCGTTTCTGCTGTTTTTCTTTGCTCTCCGCGCCGCGGGGGGCGAGCTGCGGATCTATCAGCTCCTCTGCTTCCTCGGCGGACTGATCCTGTTTTTCACCCTCTGCAGTGAGATCCTGCGTCCGCTGTGGGACTTCTGGACGGAGATGCTGCTCCGTTTTTTTGCCCTTTGTCTGCTTCCCTTTCGGTTTTTGCACCGTTTGGGCAGAAAGTTTGCCCTTTTCGGGAAAAAACTCTTCCATTTTCAAAAAAAGTACTATATAATATATCAGACACGCAAAAGATTTCCACAATACGGGAAAAGGAGGGGGACCCATGGCAAGAGAAAATAAAAAACGTCGTTCTTCCCTGCCGACTCTGCTGGCACTGGGTGTGCTGGTGGTTCTGGTCTGGCAGCTTCTGACCCTCGGTGGTCGCATCAGCGATGCCAAGGCGCAGGTCGATGCCCTCAGCGAAGAGGTGCAGGCGCTGACCATGGCAAACGAAACCCTCAGCGATGAGATCGCCCACGCCTCCGACAAGGATCTCATCATGGATATCGCCCGCTCGGAGCTGGGGCTTGTCGAACCCGGCGAAAAGGTGTTCTACGATCAGAATTATTAAGTGTTATGCCGCCGCAGGTTTCTGCGGCGGTTTTTCCTTGTCCCGTGCGATTGACGTAAAAAAGCAAGGCTCCCCTTGTCAGGGGAGCTGTCAGCGAAGCTGACTGAGGGGTAGTTTGTGCATCGCGCTCGGGTGCCGCGACAGCGGCGAGAGCGCCGCACATACACGGCTCTTTTTTATGCCGTAGGCATAAAAAAGAGCCGCCCTGTGCGGGCGGCCCAACGGGTGGGATATTGGAAAGCTTCCATATACAGGATAGCAAATGCCCCCTTCCTTGTAAATAGGAGCTTTTGTCGGATACACACTACTTTTGCGGAATTTTGCCGACCCTTTGCCGCCAAAAAGTTTGTCTTTCTCCCGTTGACAAATTTCCACAAGTTCTTGTTTACTTTCGCCGTTGTTTTTGGTATACTTGTCCCAAGGAAGGGAGCACTCTTCCCAAGAGAAGCCCCCCATACGAAAGGAGCGAGCTATATGAAGTTCACATTCACCTGCAAAAAAGTTGCCCTGAACGATTCCATCAAGGAGTACGCCGAGAAGAAGCTGATGAAGCTGGAACGCTATTTCCGTGAGGAAGTCGAGGCAATTGTTGTTTTTGCGGTGGAAAAGAACCACCGCTGCGTCGCTGAGATCACCATCCGCGGCGGCGGCAATATGTTCCGCGCCGAGGTCGAGTCTCCCGATGGCGATATGCGCGGTGCCATCGACAACGCCGTCAGCGCGATCGAACGCCAGTTCCGCAAGAACAAGAGCCGCCTGTCCAAGCAGCTGCGCCACGATGCATTCCCCCCTGCTGTGGAGGAGGATGTGTTCGATGTGCAGGAGGAGAAGGAATTTGAGATCGTCAAGACCAAGCGCTTCCACGTCAAGCCCATGAGCCCTGAGGAAGCCATCCTGCAGATGAATCTGCTGCACCATGATTTCTTCGTCTTCCGCAACACCAACGACAACACCCTTTCCATTGTCTATCAGCGCAAGCACGGCGGCTATGGTCTGATCGAGACCGGCGACGAAAACTAAATCACCTATCCCGAGGGGGGCGCAGTCGCGCCCCCCTCGTTCTTTTTCACAAAAATTTATGGCTTTTATAAATTCTATTAACTTATGCTTGTAGTTTCGCGGGAAAAGTGATAGCATAGAGGGGAAATCATAGAAAAAGGAGGAACTTTATGTTCCGTTCCATGGATTATATTTATGAGGTGTACCGCGAGCGCAGCTTTACCTCTGCCGCCAAAAACCTCTATATCTCTCAGCCCGCCCTCAGCGCCGCTGTGAAAAAGGTGGAAGCGAAGGTGGGTGCAGAGCTTTTTGACCGCAACAGCTCTCCCATCGCGCTGACGGATGCGGGTCGCGCCTATATCGACGCAGCCGAGCGCATCTACGCCATTCAGAAGGATTTCATCCGGGAGCTCAGCGATCTGGAGGATTCCCGCGTGGGCAAGCTGACCGTCAGCGCTGCCACCCTCATTTCCTCTCTGATCCTGCCCCGCATCATCATGCACTTTTCCAATCAGTTCCCCGGCGTTCACATTGAAATGACCGAGGGCTCCTCCGCTGAGCTGCATGAGAAGCTCCTCGGCGGCGAGATCGAGCTGCTGCTGGACTATATGTTTGACAATGACAATTACACCACCTATCCCCTGCTGGAGGAGAGCATCCTGCTGGCAGTTCCCGGTCAGTTTGCCGTCAACGAGCAGCTCGCAGAGTTCCGTCTGAGCGCTGAGGACGTGCGAAATGGTCGCCATCTGGAGAAGGATTGCCCCCGCATCACACTGGATGCCTTCCAGAACGAGCCTTTCCTGCAGCTGAAAAAGGGCAACGACATGCACGATCGCTCCCTTGCCATCTGCGCCGCCATGCACTTCACCCCCCGACAGGTGTTCCATCTGGATCAGCTGATGACCTGCTATCATGCGGTGGAAGCCGGCATGGGCATCTCCTTCATCACCGACACCCTGCCCAAAGCCATCTCTGCCGCCGACGGCATTGCTTATTACAGATTGGATACCGAGCATACCCACCGCACCCTGTATCTCTCCCACAAGAAGGGTGGCTATCTCTCCCACGCGGCACAGAGCTTTATCGTCACCGCGCAGGAATTTTGCCGTGCGCAGCTGTTCCCGAAAGACTGAAGCCCAAAAACAGGAAAGCAGCCGGAACCAAGGTTCCGGCTGCTGTTTTTTTCCTTTTATCGCAGGAATCAGACCACGTCCATGCTGTCGACCTTTGCCATGTGGGCGATCAGATCCACCACCTTGCTGGAATAGCCATACTCATTGTCATACCATGCAATGAGCTTGACGAAGTTATTGTCCAGCATGATGCCTGCGTTTTCGTCGAAAATGCAGGTGTGGGGATTGCCGATCATATCGCAGGAGACCACCTGATCAGCGGTGTAGCCGATGATGCCCTTCATGCTGCCCTCAGATGCCTGACGGATGGCATAGCAGATCTCCGCATAGGTGGTGTGGGTCTTGAGTCTTGCGGTCAGATCCACCACGGAAACGTCGTTGGTGGGAACGCGGAAGGACATACCGGTCATCTTGCCGTTGAGCTCGGGGATGACGCGCCCCACAGCCTTTGCTGCGCCGGTGGAGGAGGGGATGATGTTGGTCATCACGCTGCGACCGGTGCGCCAGTCGCGACCGGCACGGGCATCCACTGCCTTCTGCTTGGCGGTGGCGGAATGGATGGTGGACATGAGCGCCTGCTCAATGCCAAAGTTTTCATGCACGACCTTGGCAAGGGGTGCGAGGCAGTTGGTGGTGCAGGATGCGTTGGAGACCACCAGCATATCGCTTCTGTACTGCTCATGGTTCACGCCCATGACGAAGGTAGGGGTGATCTGATCCTTTGCAGGCGCGGAGATCACGACCTTCTTTGCGCCGCCGCGGAAGTGGCGGCAAGCCTTTTCGCTGGTCAGGTACACGCCGGTGGATTCAATGATGTACTCTGCGCCACACTCGCTCCAGGGGATCAGTGCCGCATCAGACTGGCTGAAAATGCGGATGGGATGCCCATTGATGACAAGCTTGCCGTCAATGGCTTCCACCGTGCCCTTGAAGCTGCCGAACACAGAGTCATACTTGATCAGATATGCCATGTAGTCCAGATCCGCGTTGCGAAGGTTGATGCCGCAGAGCTCAAACTCATCCGGTCGCTCCATCATGATGCGCAGCGCCACACGACCGATGCGACCAAAGCCGTTGATACCTACTTTAATTTTCATGTTGATTGCCTTCCCTTTTCGTAATCTTCGGGAGGTGCCTAATCTCCCTGCCTGCCCTCATTATAACATCTCTGCACTAAATTGGTACCCCCTCCCGCTCGGTTTTTCTCTGTTTTTTCTTTCAAAATTTCAGCATTTCTTGTGAAAACACACAATTTTCATTTGTTTTTATTTTAACTTGTGTTTCCCACCTCTCTTTGCTATACTTTTCTTACCTGTATTCGACAAAATTCGACAAAAGTCTGCCGGGAGTTTTTTCCGCCCATGCTTTTGCCGAAAACGGACAAGATAGCATGGGAGAAAAGGAGGGCTGAGAGAACATGAATCAAGATAACAGAGACGATCTTCGTCTGTTGGCGGAAGCGCTTCCCGCGGTATCTGCCCAGATCCGCAGCTCTCTTGCCAGTTTCTATTCTGCCTTTGAGCGCATCGCGACCCCTGAGCGCCGCGAAGCAGATCCTGATCTGGATCACCAGTCCGCTTTGCTGCAGCAGAGTTATTTCCGTCTGCTGCGCCTTTCCAACAACCTCACCAACGCCTCCCGTCTCGCAGGAGATGTGCCGCTGCCCATGCAGACGCTGGATCTCACCGCCCTCGCGCAGGCGATCTATCGGGAATGTCTGCCCCTTGCGGAAACAATGGGGCTGCAGCTGCAGTTTCGCGCGGATGGCACCCCCCTTTTCACCGATGCCAATGAGGATGGCGTGCGCTGCGTGTTGTACCATTTTCTCTCCAATGCGTTTAAATTTACAAAATCCGGCAAACAGATCACGATACACTGTCGACGAGAAGGCAGCCACCTGCTGATCTCCGTAGAGGACGAGGGCTGCGGCATCCGCGATGTCCCGCCCGAGCAGCTGTTTGAGCGCTATCTGCAGAGTGATCTTCTCTCCCCTTCCCCCTGCGGTTTCGGCTTGGGGCTTCCCATCGCGCGGCAGACCGCGCTGGCAATGGGCGGACAGATCCTGCTGAGCGCCCGGGAGGAGGGCACCTCCGCCGCGCTCATTCTCCCCATCCGCACGACGGGAGCTATCCTGCAGGAGCCTCCGATGCCCTTTGTCCCCACCTTCCCCCGGGCGCTGGTGGGTCTTGCCGATGCCCTGCCCGTACGCGCCTTCCTGCAAAATCCCAAGGCACAGAACTGACACGAAAGGAACCGTATGAAACGAACTGCTTTGATTGCCATGAGCGGCGGCGTGGACAGCTCCGCCGCAGCCCTGATCCTGCAGCAGCAGGGCTGGGACTGCGCCGGCATCACCATGCAGCTGCATAGAGAAAATGCCCTCTGCGGCACCTCCTCCGATGCCGAGGATGCCGCTGCGGTGGCGGCGAAGCTTGGTATCCCCTTCCTTACGCTGGATGCCACAGCTGACTTCGCCCATGAGGTGATGGATCACTTCGTGGCAGAATACCGGGCAGGACGCACCCCCAATCCCTGCATCCGCTGCAACCGCCGCATGAAGTTCGGGCGGCTGATGGAGGAGCGGGCGCGGCTTGGCTGTGATATTCTCGCAACGGGTCACTATGCCCGCGTGGTCTATGACCCCGCGCGGGAGCGCTGGCTGCTCAAGCGCGCCAGAAACACCGCCAAGGATCAGACCTATGTGCTGTATTTTCTCTCGCAGGAGCAGCTTGCCCACCTGGTCTTTCCTCTCGGCGAATTTGAAAGCAAGGACGATATCCGGAACATCGCCGCGGAGCGGGATCTCATCACCGCCCGCAAGAAGGACAGTCAGGATATCTGCTTTGTGCCCGATGGGGACTATGTCCATTTTCTCCGCCGATACGGCGGCGTGAAGCTGATCCCCGGCAACTTTGTGGATCGCAGCGGAAAGATCCTCGGTCACCACAAGGGTCTTGAGGCGTATACCACGGGGCAGCGCAAGGGACTTGGCGTGAGCGGCGGCAAGCGGCTGTACGTCCTCTCGAAAAACGCGGAAAACCGCACGGTGCTGCTGGGCGATGACAAGGAGCTCTTCACCACTACCCTCATCGCGGACGATGTGAACTGGATCGCCATTTCCCGTCCCGATACCCCTGTCCGCGTCACCGCCAAGACCCGCTACACCCAGAAGGAGTCCGCCGCCACGGTGGAGCCCCTCGCAGACGGGCGTATCCGCGTGGTGTTTGACGAACCCCAGCGTGCCATCACGGCGGGACAGGCTGTGGTGTTTTATGACGGCGACGATGTGGTAGGCGGCGGCACCATCACGGAAATCTGAATGTAAAAACGCCCCGACGGGCACTTCCGTCAGGGCGCTTACTATTCCAACAGAAGTGAGCCCCCTGTCGGTTTCTGCTGGGCTTTATCGTTCACTGATGATCCATTCCTCACCATAAATCCACTCATCCAGATCCAATTCTTTTCTGATATGCATCGCCGTCCTCCTCTCTTTTGCCGGGTAACTCTATCAGTATATGCAGCGGCAGGAACGAAATTGCACGAATCCCCGCCTACGGACAAAAAAAGTTTTTCCAAACTTTTTTGAGAAAAATAAAAACTTTTCCTTGACATTGGCACACTGACGTGGTATTCTAATTTATGCCGATATCCGCCGGTGTGGTGGAATGGTAGACACAGGAGACTTAAAATCTCCAGATAGCAATATCGTACCGGTTCAAGCCCGGTCACCGGCACCATTTCGGTATTGCAACAATGAGATATCGCGGAGTAGAGCAGTTGGTAGCTCGTCGGGCTCATAACCCGGAGGCCGCAGGTTCAAGTCCTGTCTCCGCAACCATTGAATAGGTCCCCACTTTCGAACCCGGTAACTCCGGTTTCAAAGGTGGGGATCTTTCATTTATCTGCAGGCAGCAGAAAAGAACTCCGTTTCGTATTGAATCGGAGTTTTCATGTTCAGCTTTCTGTGTGGCCGATAGCCATTATAAAAGTCAATATATTCGTCTAGAACCTCTTCCAGCTCTTGCGGTGTTTCGTAAAGATGATGGTAGAGGGCTTCTTTTTTTTAATGTGTGAAAAAAGGACTCGCATACCGAGTTGTCATAGGGATTGCCCGGTGTGGAAAAGGATTGTTTTACCTGCAGATCCCGTAAACGCTGACGAAAAACGTAGGCGGTATATTGCACTCCTTGGTCGCTGTGAAATAGAAGATTTTGTGGTTGGCGGAAGCGGAATGCATCTTCAAAGGTCGAGAGGCTTAAGCTCGTGTCAATGGTATCAGAGATCCGATATGAAAGAACCCTTCTGGAAAACAGGTCCAGGATCACGCAAACATAATAGTATTGTTCGCCAACCTTCACATAGGTAATATCACTCACCCAAACAAGATCCGGTTTCGCTTGGTCAAACTGTCGCGTGAGTAAATTTTTGAAGTAGGTGCGAGGCAACGGCTTTTGATGTATGGCTTTGTATGTAGGTTTGGCAACCTCCAACTCCATCTCTCTCATCAGCCGGGCAATACGCTTTTCGCTGACACGATAACCCATGTCGGATAGCTTGTGATGGATAGGTTTACGTCCAAACCGTCGCTTGCTGTCGAGAAAGATTTTTTCAATCAAAGGCTTTATAGCTTCATCGTTCAGTTCGTATGATGTTAGCATTCCTTCCCTGCGTTTACGGTTATAATATGTTCCTCGAGGCAGACCCAGCGCATCACAAAGCACATGAATGGAGTACTTATTCCCCAGGGACGCGATTGCCGCCATTTTCTCATCGATTGATGCATTGATACCACATGGACATTGCCGCAGAACTTCCAGTTCTAAGGACAACTTTTCCAGATGGCGTTTTGCCTTTCTTGTGGCTCTGAGATCAGTTCCGGAGGCTTCTGGTACAGGATGCGCCTGATCGAACTGCTTTTTCCACTCATAGAATGTACTTTGGGCCATACCATACTTGACCTTGGTTTCTGCGAAGGTGTGACCTCGTTCATAAAAAAGTACGGCTTCATCTCTGAGTGATTTGGGATAATGTTTTTGTCCCATAGGTTTTCTCCTTTGCTACAACGAAATGTGATTCATTATAGCAGAAAGGAACTCAACATACGATAATGCGGCAGGAAAAGCCTTACTTATGAAAAAGCACGAAGGAGGCAAGGCGCCTCTTTCGTGCTATGCAATTCATATTGTTAATTTGGGGTTTGATTAAGTTTCTGAATAGACAACCACTTTGCTAGGAATAACTTCTTTCCTTTTAAGCTGTTTACGAACAATGGTGATTGTACTTTTTCGTTCAACTTCTAATTTTCCACACGATGTACAGTAGTACCCGCCAAAATATGAATTATACCCCATTAGCTTTCCGCATTTTTTGCAAAGTTTCATAACTGCCTCCAATTGTCCTCACAAAATAATTTCATTAAAAACACGGAAGTAAGAATTGAAGGTGATGCCTTCAAACATTTCTTGTTCAACGTGAGCCTTCTCTAGTGTAATCTTTGCTTCCTCAACGGGATAAGGTTCATAATAAACAACTTTTTTGATACCTACCTGTGCAATTTTATTAGCACATAAATTACAAGGATACGTTGTAGTATAAAGGGTAGCATCTTTTAGTACTGCTGCACTACCGAACCGAGCAACGTTTAAAATGGCATTTTCTTCAGCGTGCAGCGCACGACATTTTTCAAGAAGCTTTACTTGTGCCATTACACTGCCCTTTAGATCTCCGGGCACCCCATCTTTGTTGAATAACTGCTCGATCTTGTTTTTACTAACAGAACGATAGCATCCACCGTACATATTTAAGCAAGGCTTTTCCAAAAGAGGTACTTCGTTATAACCTGAGCTAAACACATTCCCCTTCGAGTCAACAATTACTGCGCCAACCTTACGTTTCAAACAACTTGAACGCAAGCTGTTTGAATATGCCATGCACATAATAGATTCTACCTCTGTGGGGGATTTGTCGGTTGCTCTCCCGGTAAATAGACCGATATACTTTTCGACTTTGGCTTTCAGGGTCAAAAACGCTTCGTTTTTGTTAACAATAGGAGCTTCGTTAAGAATTATAGCATCAGAGGTTAAAAAAGCATCTGTGACACGTTGACCATGAGCAACTTTGTCTCCGCCTTTGTCTCGTTTTTCGTCCGCAAGGAATTGTGCCTGGTTTCCACTGTATGTAGATTGAATACGCTCCCATCTCAGATTGTTTCCTGCAAATATTCCAAAAACAAAAAAGTCAACATATTGAGATTTCAAATAATAAACTTCTTCTGGATTTCGAATGCTGTCAATAACAAACTTGTCTTTGCCTGAATCAGAAATCACAGCTATTTTTTCTACTGCTTTTCTTGATAGATAATTTGCTCCATGCTTACTGCGTACGGCATCGCCAAAATCTTGCATGGTATTGCGCTCGATAGGGGTTCCGGCATCGAGGCTGTTCTCCGCCCAGTATTCCTCACGCAAAATATCAGAAAGAGAAATATAGCAATAACCAAATTCTTTTTCTAAAATTTCTTTTGCCACAAAAGAGCAGCCGCTTCCAAACGGGCCGACCAAACCAATTATAGTCATATAACTACCTCCAAGTTTTCTTAGAGTAAGTATATTATATTATACATCAGAGGAAACAATTTGTCCATTAGAAAGCGCGCAATCCTAAGTGAGAGTGCAAAAATTTGAGATGAAATCAGCGAGGGTTTTGCGCAACAGAATAAATATCTAAATATACCCCGCAAGCCATGGTTGGCGACCAATTTAGATACATCGCCCGGAAACCCTGAAACCGCAAAGGTTTCAGGGTTTTTCGTATCTCATTTAAGGTTGCGAAAAAAGATACCTACCTTTGAAAATGGATGACTGAGGGGAACTGAACTAAATTTTTCTCTTGTAAAACGATTATGAGCAGGCTTTGCCTGCTCATAATTTATTTCCAATATTCCCTTAATTCTTCCTGTCTGCGGAGAGCCCGCATCGTTTCCCGAATGCTGCCATCTCCCGTGAGTGTTACCCGCAGTCCATCAAAATTTGTGGTTTGAATCAGTTCCGATAGTATTTCTTTGATTTTTTTCATGCTCGAAACTCCTTTCTGTCTGCATTCTATAGAGAAAGGATGCAAGAAAAAATGGTCAAATCATGTAGCATGAGTAAAAAAGGGACAAAACGGAATATTTGATGGGCAAATGGGTAGATGTGTCCATTGAAAATCTTTTGGACAGCTGTATACTAAAGGTGAAGGTGATACTGTTTATGAAGCATGAGATAACGACTTATAATACGAAAAAGATGCTTGCCGCATCCTTGAAAAAAGCGATGAAGCACAAGCCATTTTCCAAAATCACAGTGAGCGAGATCATCGCCGACTGTGGTGTGAACCGAAAGACATTCTACTATCATTTTGAGGACATATATGCTTTGCTCACGTGGATGTTCGAGGAGGAAGCCATTGACATCGTAAAGCAGTTTGATCTTCTGACAGACTATGAACAGGCCATCCGTTTCGTTATGGATTATGTGGATAAAAATGAGTACTTGGTAAATTGCGCCTGTCACTCTATCAGCCGAGATGAAATGAAGCGGTTCTTCTACGCGGATTTTGGGGGAATCGTATCTTCCGTAATCGACGCGGCAGAAGTGAACCTCGAAAAGAAACTACCGATAGAGTTCAAGAAGTTTGCTGCCGTGTTTTATACAGAAGCTCTTGCCGGGATGTTGATTGACTGGGTAAGGGAGAAAGAAACCTGCGATAAAGAAAAAACATTGGTTTATTTATCTGCAATTATCAGAACAGCAATTGACAGCATAAAGCTATATGCGGATGACGTATCTAAATTGGTCTGAAATGCCATAAGAACCTCCAGATTATCTGGGAGTTCTTCTTTTTTTACCTTCGGGTTAGAGATAGACGAGCACATTGAATCCCCCTCCCCTTCCGTGGTATACTACAGGAGAAATCAATATGCGCCTGTGACTGACGGAAACAGTGCCGTCACGCCACAGCGATCACACTACAAGGAGGACACGATATGTATCTTGCATCGGACAAGCGCTATGACACCATGCCCTATCACCGCCTTGGAACCAGCGGACTGAAACTGCCCGCGGTCTCTCTGGGCCTCTGGCACAACTTCGGCAATACCGGTCGCTTTGACAATATGCAGCAGATGTGCTTTACCGCCTTTGACAACGGCATCACCCATTTTGACCTTGCCAACAACTATGGTCCTCCCGAGGGCACGGCTGAGATCAACTTCGGCAGAATCCTCAAGGAGGATCTGGGCGCGTACCGCGACGAGCTGATCATCTCCACCAAGTCCGGCTACTGGATGTGGCCCGGTCCCTACGGCGAGTGGGGCAGCCGCAAGCAGCTGCTGTCCAGTCTCGATCAGAGCCTGAAGCGCATGGGACTGGAATATGTGGACATCTTCTATCACCACCGTCCCGATCCCGACACCCCGCTGGAGGAGACCATGGGCGCTCTCGCAACGGCTGTGCAGTCCGGCAAGGCGCTGTATGTGGGGCTTTCCAATTATGACGGTCCCCGTCTGGAGCAGGCTGCGGCGATCCTCGCCGATCTGCGCGTTCCCTTCGTCATCAACCAGAACCGCTATTCCATCTTTGACCGCACCATTGAACAGAACGGGGTGAAGGACACCGCCGCCAAACTCGGCAAGGGCATCATCGCTTTCTCCCCCCTCGCGCAGGGTATGCTGACCGACCGCTATCTCAAAGGCATTCCCGCTGACAGTCGCATCCGCACGGACACCCGCTTCCTCAAGGAATCTGCGCTGACGGAGGAACGGCTGGAGCAGATCCGTCAGCTCAACGACCTTGCAGCGCAGCGCGGGCAGACCCTCGCCCAGATGGCACTGAGCTGGATCCTCCGCGATGGCATCGTCACCAGCGTCCTTGCAGGCGCATCCCGCCCCGAGCAGGTGCTGGACAACATCAAGGCGGCAGAAAATACGAGCTTCACCGCGGACGAGCTGGCACTGATCGACAAAATCAGTCTGTAAGCGCATGGTTCGCCCGTGTAAAGGTGCGAATGGACACCTGCTTCGTTGACGACCGGAAAGGTCCCGCGCTGTCTTGTCTTTTTGCTGATTTCGCGTCTTCCCCTGCGGGAGGGCAGAAAATTCCGGAAAAGTCTGGAGACTGCCCCCAAGCTGGCGCAGCTGCCGGAGCTTTACCGTCTGCTTGAAAGCAAGAACCCCAACATCAAATTCGGATACCAGTGATACAAACAGCCGCCATGGAGGCGGCTGTTTCCTTTTGCCCGCAATTCCTCCTTGCATATCCCCTGCCCTTTCCTTTATAATAAAGTTGGTGGAGTAGGCACTCCCCACATACGATTCTGAAATCGGGAGGTAGGCTTATGCGAACGGTTGTTATTACAGACGGAAAATACAGATCTTCCATTGCCGCTGCCCGCGCTCTGGGACGCGCAGGCTACAACGTGGTCGTTACCCAGACCCGCGGCGATGTGGCGGCTGAGCCGCCGGTGTTTTCCTCCCGCTATGTGTCCCATATCCACTGGTTTGAGGGCGAAGCCGCGGACGAGAGCTACGCTGACCGTCTGCTGGGCTTCCTCAGCACCTTTGACCGCCCCATTCTGCTTTGCGTGGGCGCAGTCTCCCTCAACACCGTCTCCCGCCACCGCCCTCGCTCTGCGGAGGTGGCAGATTTCCTCATCGCGCCCCCCGAGGTGCTGGATCAGCTGAACGACAAGGAAGCGGTGCATCAGCGCTGCGAGGAGCTGGGCATCGCCGTGCCGCGGCAGTATAAGGGCAGACCCGAACGCTATCCTGTCATCATCAAGCCTCACTGCGGCGAGAAGTTTGGTCTGAAGGCATCGGAGCGCTATGCCGTCGCCCACGACGACAAGCAGTTTGATGCCCACCTTTCCCGTATGTGCGTCTATGACCCCGAGCCCATCGTGCAGGAAATGGTGGTCGGTGACGGCGCGGGCGCAAGCCTGCTGCTGGGCGCAGACGGTCAGCTCCTTGCTGCCATCTGCCATCGCCGTGTGCGGGAATATCCTGTCACGGGCGGTCCCTCCACCTGCTGCGAGAGCTTTTATGACGCGGAAATGATCGACAAGGCATACCGTCTGCTGCAGTCCTTTGGCTTCTGCGGCATGGCGATGGTGGAGTTCAAGGGCGAGCACGTGCTGGAGGTGAACCCCCGCATCTGGGGCAGCTTCCCCATGACAGAGTGCGCCGAAAGTCCCTTTACCTTCAAATATGCCCTTGCCGCCGCAGGCGAGAAGGTGGAATACCAGCCCTGCGACTATAAGACAGGGGTGCGGATGCGCTTCCTGCTCAATGACACGGTGGCAATTTTCCAGTATCTTCGCCACGGCTATTGGAAAAAGTTCACGGAAGGCGTGGGTGATTTCTTCACCGCGAAGGAAGCCCTCTCCTCTCCCGAAGATCCCGCTCCCATGCGGAAATATCTGAAACAGTATCTGCCGGGGAGATAACGATGGAACTGAAACTGGATCTGCACATTCATTCCGAGCACTCCCCCGACGGGCGTATGCCGCTGAACGAAATCGTATCCCGCTGCAAGGCGAAGGGGCTCAACGGCTGCGCGGTCTGCGACCATGACCGGGTGCTGACAGAAGCTGCGGTGTTTCCCGATTTCCTGCTGATTCCCGGCGTGGAGGTCTCCACCCAGTATGGGCACCTGCTGGGACTGTTTGTCTCGCAGCCCATTGAGACCCGGGATTTTGAAGAAGCAGTACAGCGCATCCACGCCCAAGGCGGCATCGCCGTACTGGCGCACCCCTTCGAGCATCACACCGATCCCTCCCGCATCGAACCCATTGTCCACCTGCTCAATGGCGTAGAGGTTTGGAACAGTCGCGCTGATCGAAAGATCTCCTGTGCCAACATCTATGCGGAATGCTTTGCGGAAGAGCATCAGCTTCGCTGCTTTGCGGGAAGCGATGCCCACCTGCCGCAGGAGGTGGGAAACGGCTATGTGACCGTGGAGGCAGAGGCGTTCACCCTCGATGCTGCGAAGGCGGCGCTGCTGCAAAACGCCGTCACCGTCCACGGGCGCAGAAGTCCTGCCCGCTATGCGGCGATGAGTCAGCTCACCAAGAGAAAAAAGACCGGGGCATCCCCGGCAGCATATATCAAATGGGGTCTCTTTGCCGCAAAATGCTGCGCACAGGACCTGCTGAGAAAAGGAGAATAAACCCATGTCCCTCATCGTGAAGGTCGGCAAAGCCGGCAAACGCTTTTTGAAGAAACACGTGCTTCCCCCTGAGAAGCATCACCTCAGCTACACCCGCCGACTGGAGCGTGTGGCAACCACGCGCCGCATCTGTGCCATGACCTTTGACGACGGTCCCATGGATATGCCCTGCGCACCCGACCGTTTTGGCGGCAAGTCCCTCACCGACGTGCTGCTGGATACGCTGAACGAATTTGGTGCCAAGGGCACCTTCGATGTCATTGGCGACACCAGCGAGAACTATCCCGACGAGGCGGGCAAGCTGGGCAGTGCATCCTGGGGCGGCGTGAAGTACGACCACTATCCCGACATCCGCTGCGATGAAAAGGGCGGCGTTGTCCACAACGACCGTCTCATCCGCCGTATGCTCGACGAGGGTCACCAGATCACCAGCCACGGCTATCGCCACATCATTTTCGGCAAGAAGCCCCTTGTCTACGGCGGGCGCGTGTATCTCGGCACGCTGGATGCCGCGGTGGAGGATCTGCGGAAGCTGGACAAGCTGATGCTCGAAAAATACGGCTATCAGCTCATCATGCACCGTCCCCCCCACTATGTGGACAAGATGGGCGACGGCTTCACCAGCTACGATGTCTGCGATGTGATGAATTATCAGTACATGGCGGCATCCTTTGACGGTGCAGGCTGGCTGCCCTCCACCCTCAGTGATCCCGATGCCGCACTGGAAGCAGAGGTCAACGCCATGGTGGAGCCCATGCGCAAGGCGCTCGAAGCCGACCCCGACTTCTTCTGCGGGCAGATCATCTTCCATAAGGACGGCTACAACATGGCAAAGCGCACCCCCGTTGCCTGGGGTCTGCGCAAGCAGCTGGAGCTGCTGAAGCAGTATGGCTACGAGGTGGTGACGGTGAAGGAGCTTGCCGAGGAAAGCCCCTTTACCGATCTCGGTCGTGACGATCCCCTGTTTGAAAAGCTGGCAGAGCTGCAGAAGCACCGTGCCATCGTCTACTCCGACAACCGCCTCCGTCTCAGCGATCCCATGACCGTGGGCGAGCTTGCCATGCTCCTCGCTCCCCGCAGTGAAGCCATCGAGCGCCGCCACCGCTGTATCCGCGAGGAGAAGAAGAGCCAGCACGCATACTGCGGCGCCATGGAATACTGCCGCAAGCAGGGCATCTTCACAAGCAGCGCCAAAATCGACGACAAGGTGACAAAGCTCCCCGAGGGCTATTTCAAGCCCACCACCGACTTCACCCGCCGCGGCGTGTACGAAGCCTACACAGGCAAGATGGACTGAATTTCAAGCAAAAAAGAGAGGTTTTGCAGACACGCAAAACCTCTCTTTTGTCGTTTTATGCTGCGGGCTCCTCCGCAACGCCCGCAATGGGGGTCAGCAGGGATTCCACATCAATGGTAAAGGAAATTTCAAAGGTGCGGTTCCAGGGCATATAGACCTCAGAGAAGCTCACGCCATGCACCGTCTTTTCGTTCACGGGGTTCAGCTCGGAGATCAGTCTGCCGCCCTCCAGCGCTTCGCTGATGCGCACGCACTCGCCGAAGAACAGCTGCTCCAGACCATCCTGAATCAGGCGACCGTCACGACTGGGCGTGAGGATGTTGTTGTAATCATAGCCCAGCTCCATCACATACAGGTTCAGCGGATAGCGGGTGTGGAGGGTATAGCCGTAGGTCAGTGCCATGGAGTTGGCGATCTGCTGTGCCTGCGCAAGGTCTGCCTCCGCAGTCTTGTCCTCGCAGCAGCGGAGATAGAGGTAGCGGGAGAAGCCCATGGCAAAGCCCGCACCCGTGACATTCGCCTGATCATACTTGCCCGCAAAGGACATGAGGTGGGCAAAGTCCACCCGCTCCAGCAGCATTTTTTCCAGCGTCTCGCCGTAGGCATTGTTGCTGGCTTCGATGAAGGCGGTGGGGATATTGTGTTCCTCGTTGTACTCCAGCAACGACACCAGTTCCTCGCAATATGCCTGCGCCTTTGTCTCGTCATCGGGGGCGGTCATCACCACCACCTGCAGCTCCGCTTCCTCCTCGCTCACACGCGCAGCCTTGAACAGATCCATGTGCAGGTCCACCACTTCCTCCAGCGTGTAGAGATCAAACTCGGAGGAGGGAATCATCTCCGTGCCGCCGACATAGCGGACAGATGCCTTGACCTCGTAATCATAGCTCTCCTGTGCGATCTGACCCACCAGCAGTCTTGCAAGGGAGTCCAGACCTGCCATCAGCGTGGCACCCTCGCCGAGCTGCTTTTCGATATAGTGCAGCTCGTTATACTGGATATTCTCCGTGTTGGAGGAGTCGTCGATGCCGATGATGAGATGGATGTTGTCGCTGCCTTTGATGCCCTTCATCACATGGTCCAAAAGGGTCAGCTTGCGGACACGGACTGCGTTGTAATCCGCGATCAGCTCCTCCGTCAGCACATGGGCATAGGTATTGTCCGCAAGGGCGTTTTCCGCAAGGGTCACGCCATCGGCGGCATAGGGATAGTTCGCAAAGATGTTTTCGAGGGTCAGCTCCTCCCCCGTGAGGGCGGGACGCGCCACCATGCCGTATTCCCGCAATGCGTAGTACTCGTCAATGCCAAAGCCCTCATAACCGACGGTGGACGCAAGGCGCACCACACTGTCGAACATATAAATGCGATTCTTGGGATCATTTGTGAGAAAGAGGATATATTCGTCAAACGCCTCCAGCTCCGTCATCACCGTGCCATCGTCAAAGACCATATCCTCACCCAGCGTATAGCGGGAATGGACAAGACCGCCGGAGAACAGCTGGTCAAGAGACATGAGGAAGAGGTCACAGCCCTGCTCATCCATCTCCTTCACCCACTCCATCAGCGCCTCACGGTCACCGTGCTGGGTGCCGTTGCGGTTGGGCTTCTGCCCGTCCAGCTTCGTGCAGTACACATCCCCCTCGGGCATGACCACGCGATAGCCCGAGGCTTCCGCGAGATACACCACATCCTCCATATTGTCCGTGCGGTCATCGAGGGGGACATACGCGATCACATTGCGCCACTCAGCCACCGTCTCGGCGTTTACATCCAGACTCTCCAACACATTGTCAATGGGGGGAGCGGGGCGATAATACCACGCCGCGGCTGCCGCTGCCATCAAAACCAGCGCGGCTGCACAGGCGATCAGAATTTTTTTCTTCATAGTCGGAGCTCACTTTCCTGCAAAATTTGCACAATTACAGTCAATATAGCACAGCTGCCGTAAAAACACAAGTTCCGTCCTCCATCAACTTTTGGACTGGCGAAGTGCCGTATTTGCTGGTATACTATTGCGCGTGCAAACACAGCAGGAGGACACTATGCTTCTTTTATTGGTCATCTATCTTTCGTTCATCAGTCTGGGGCTGCCCGACGGTCTGCTGGGCTCCGCATGGCCCACCATGTACGGCGAGCTGGGCGTTCCCCTTTCTTATGCGGGCATGATCTCCATGATCATCGCGGCGGGCACCACCTTTTCCAGTCTCCAGAGCAGCCGCCTTGCCCGTCATTTCAGCCCCGCTACGGTCGCCGCCGCCAGCACGGCGCTGACCGCCGTTGCCCTGTTCGGCTTCTCTTTCAGCTCCGCCTTCTGGATGCTCTGCCTCCTTGCCATCCCCTACGGTCTTGGCGCGGGCAGTGTGGACGCGTCGATCAACAACTTTGTGGCGCTGCACTACTCCAGCTCTCACATGAGCTGGCTGCATTGTATGTGGGGCGTGGGCGCGGTGATCGGTCCGTACATCATGGGCTTTGTGCTGAGCCGCGGCGGAGCGTGGAGCGGCGGCTACCGCACCGTGGGTGCGATACAACTGGTGCTGGCAGCCGTGATCCTCGCAAGCATCCCGCTGTGGAAACAGGTCGGAACGGCTCACAGCGCTGAAGCAGCACAGGACAAGCCCCTTTCCCTTCGTGAAACGGCGGCACTTCCCGGCGCGAAGGCAGCCATGCTGGTGTTTTTTGCTTACTGCGCGCTGGAACAGACCGCAGGGCTCTGGGCAAGCAGCTATCTGGCACTCCACCGCGGTGTGGGCGCGGAGACTGCCGCCTTCTTCGGCAGTATGTTTTTCCTCGGCATCACCGCAGGGCGCGGTCTTTCGGGCTTCCTCGCGCTGAAGCTCAACAACACCCAGATGATCCATCTCGGCTTTACTCTCACCGCCGTCGGCATTGCTGCGCTGCTCCTCGGCAGGGGTCAGCTCTCCGCCCTTGCGGGTCTTGTGCTGATCGGTCTTGGCTGCGCCCCCATCTATCCCTGCATGATGCACGCCACCCCCACCCATTTCGGCGCGGCGCACTCCCAGGCAATGATCGGTCTGCAGGCAGCCAGCGCCTCTGCGGGGGTCTGTCTCATGCCCGCCGCCTTCGGTCTTCTCGCAAACCACATCAGTGTTTCTCTGATGCCGCTGTATCTGCTTGCCATGCTGCTGCCCATGGCAGGGGCATATCGGCGGCTCACCCAACTTCCAAACAGAGCGGAGGACACGGTATGATCAAAGCCATCTTTTTTGACGCGGACGGTACGCTGATCTCTCACCGTCAAAACGCCGTGCCCCCAAGCGCGCGGGCAGCACTGGGAGAGCTGCAGCGCCGCGGCATCCGCTGCATCCTCGCAACAGGACGGCACATCACGGAGGTAGAGTGCCTGCCTGTGGGCGACATCCCTTTCGACGGCTATGTGACCGTGAACGGTCAGCTCTGTCTCGACGAAAACAAGCACCCCCTTTCCGACTCCCCCATTGCAGCAGAAGCCATGCCCGCCATCATCCGCCACTTCCGCGAGAAGAAAGTGCCTTTGGTGCTGAAGGAGCAGGACAGGATCTATGTTAACTGCGTCACCGACCGACTCCGCGCGACGCAGGCGGATATCTCCACCGCCGTCCCCGACCTCGGCGAATACAGCGGCAAGCCCATCTATCAGGCGGTGTACTATATCCCGCAGGAAGAGGACGGGATGCTCGCAGAGCTCGCCCCCTACTGCTACATGACCCGCTGGCACAAAAATGGCATCGACCTGCTGGATCGACAGGGCGGCAAGGTGCGGGGCATTCGGGAATATCTGGAGCGCCGAGGCATTCTCCCCGAGGAGACCATGGCATTCGGCGACGGGGACAACGACATCGAGATGCTGCGCTTTGCCGGCATCGGCGTTGCCATGGGCAACGCAAGCGACGCGGTGAAGGCGCAGGCAGACTATGTCACCGCATCCGTGGACAAGGACGGCATTGCGCTGGCACTGCAGCATTTCGGGCTGATCTGATCGACGCAGCGCTTCCAAACTCCCCCTTGAAGCGCCGTCTGATTGTGCAATTCGTATAAAGAACGGCAAGAGCTTTTGATGCTCTTGCCGTTTTTCTTTGGCAGGAATTGCCTTTTCTTCCCAGTCTGTTTATAATCAAAATTGGTATGATATCCCCTCTCCGCAAACGGGGCGGGGTCCATGGAATATGGTTGAAAGGATGATAGAGATGAAGGAAAAGCACAGCAATCACAAATCGGGTTTCAGCATTCGGTATAAGTTGATTTTGGGAATCGGTGTCCCGTTGGTGCTGGTTCTTGCCGCCATCGGCACGGTTCTGCGCGGGCAGGTCGTTTCCGCAGTGGACGGTCTGAAGAGAGTGGAGATCGAATCTCAGACCAATACCGCCAGCGAGCAGATCAATGCCTTCTTCCAGCCCCTCCTTGTGGGCGCGGCGCAGGTTGCGGACATTGATGCCGTCTATGATCTGATCGCAGAGAGCAACGCCAATCCCACCGGCAGAATGGCAGAGAGCGTTCTGCTGCAGAAGGCTGTTACCGAACTGAGCGAAGCACAGAGCAATCAAAGCGACGCTCTGCTGTCCATCTGCGTGGCAGGCACCAAAGCGCAGCAGCTTGTGGTTTCCGACGGCACCGTGATGGAAAACTTTGATGTGGAATCCCGCGGCTGGTATCAGCTGGCAAAACAGGCAGGCGGCGAACCCGCCCTCAGCGCCGCTTATGTGGACGCTGTCACCGGCAAGCTGGTGGTCACCGTTGGTGTCGGTATGTATCAGAACGGCGAGATCATCGGCGCAGTCGCTTTCGATATCAGTCTGGATGGTCTGAGCAAGGAGCTGAGCAGCATCGTCATCGGTGAGGAAGGCTATGTCACCGTCTATGACCGCGACGGCTACATCCTGTATCACCCCAATTCCGATCTGATCATGACCCACATTGATGCTGTCGGTTACAACACCGAAATGTACAATGTAATCTCTGCCGATGCCACTTCCACCACGATCCCTTATGAGCGCTCCGGCAACGAGTATTACGGTGCCGTCAATTACATGGAGGACATCCATTGGAACGTCCTCGGCTGCATGACCGCAGATGAGTTCATGCAGGAAGTAACCAGTATCACCACCATCGTTGTGATGAGCTTCGTTTTCTGCGCCATCCTGCTGCTGGTCATTACCATCATCCTGTCCCTCGCCATCGTGCGTCCCCTCAAGGTGCTGGACGGTGTTGCTTCCCAGCTTGCAGAGGGCAATCTGGATGTCAATGTCAACGTCAAGTCCAAGGACGAGGTCGGTCACCTTGCCGCCAGCATTTCCGCCCTTGTGGAGCGGCTTCGCACCTACATCGTCTACATCAACGAGATCGCATCCCTGCTCCACGAGATGGGCAACGGCAATCTGTGCCTGACCTTCCAGAACAGCTTTGACGGTGACTTCCGCAAGATCAAGGACGAGATGGAAAACACCGTGGCACTCCTCAACGACTCCCTCTCTGCCATCCACACCGCCGCCGAGCAGGTGGATGCAGGTTCCTCTCAGGTGGCAGACGGCGCGCAGTCCCTCAGTCAGGGCGCGACCGAGCAGGCTTCCTCCACTGAGGAGCTGGCAGCTACCGTCATGGAGATCAACGACAATGTCCACCGCGCCGGTGAATACGCGGCAGATGCCCGCAACAAGACCGACGAGGCAGGCCGCATGATGTTGGAGTGCAACGATCAGATGAACTCCCTCGTCTCCGCAATGGACGAGATCAGCAAAACCTCTGAGGAGATCGGCAAGATCATCAAGACCATTGAGGATATCGCCTTCCAGACCAACATTCTCGCGCTGAACGCCGCTGTGGAGGCTGCCCGCGCAGGTGCAGCCGGCAAGGGCTTCGCCGTGGTCGCAGACGAGGTGCGCAACCTTGCCGCCAAGTCTGCAGAAGCTGCCAAGAACACCACCGAACTCATCGAGAACTCCGTCCGCGCCGTTTCCAATGGTGCAAAACTCGCTGACAGCACCGCATCTCAGATGAGTGCCGCTGCCGAGCACGTCCAGACCGTCACCGAGATGGTCAACCAGATCGCAAAGGCATCCGAGTATCAGAGCGCATCCATCCAGCAGGTCAGCGTGGGTCTCGACCAGATCTCCGCTGTCGTGCAGAACAACTCCGCCACCGCCGAGGAATCTGCCGCTGCCAGCGAGGAGCTCTCCAGCCAGGCTGCTGTGATGAAGGATCTCGTGGGCAAGTTCTCCCTCTCCAATCAGATGAGTTATGATCTGTCCCGCAGCGGCGGACAGAGCAGCTACTCAGCGGGTGGATACAGCCATTTCAGTGCCGATTCTGACAAGTATTGATATCCCGCCAAACCCTCATCATTCAAACCGAACCCACCTGTTGTGGGTTCGGTTTTTCTTTGCCACAAGTCGTTCTGCGTTTTGCCTTTTTTTGCTTTCCACCTTTTTACCAACTTGCACAAATTTTAACAATTTCCCATCTTCCGTCTTTACTCCAAGAAATAGAATATGGTATAATACTGCACAGGTTAAATGGTGGGGTATTATGCGCTGTTGTGTGTCCTCACCGCACAGCACCACCACGAAAGCGCTCTGCGCGATGTGTGTGTCGCGCACGAAAGGAGACAAGATTATGAAGAAGAAAACACAGGGCAGCCGTGTTGACACCGGCAGCAAGAAGGTCGCCAAGGCAAAGGGCAAGAGAACCGGCAAGCTGGCGGCAAAGCTGGCGATCAGCGTTCTGATCCCGCTGGTGATTCTGATTGTCATTTGCTTTATCTACACCTCTTACACCATGCGCGCAAGCATGATGGAGCTGAAGAACGAGATCCTTGTGGAAGAGTCTGAGGCAATCGGCAACACCGTCGATACCTATTTCGCCAACTATCACGGCATTCTGCAGACCATGATGTCTGACCCTGCTTTCATCTCTTTGGTTGATGAGATCCAGTCCGCTCAGTTGACCTCTGCCGCTGATGTCAAGGCACTGCCCAGCTACAGCATAGCCATGGGCAAGCTGGAGGCGATTGCCGCCGCTGATACCGAGACCATCGACCTTGCCTACATCATAGAGACTGTGACCGAACAGTGCTGGCTCATCTACAACGGCGATGCGGCTGAGCCCTTCCCCGTGGTGCTGCAGCGTGAGTACTACACCAAGGCAAAGGCTGAGGGCGACATCGTCATGTGTGCACCCTACCTCTCCAGCGTGGGCAATGTTCTCGTTGTCCCCATGTCCGCTCCCATCTACAACGCCTCCGGCAAGATGACGGGCGTGGCAGCACTGGACTTCAAGCTGACCGCTCTGGATGCCACCCTTTCCCAGTATGACTCCACCGAGGGCGACTTCTTCATCGTCATGTCCGAGGATGGTCAGATCATCCACAATTCCTACATGGGCGACTTCAAGCCCGAGAATATCTATGACAGCGGCATTGACCAGCAGCTGATTGATATGCTCGGCACCCAGTCCACCGAACGTCTGACGTTCACCATGCCCGACGGTCAGCTCGTTCACTGCACCGCCAATGTGGTCGGTGACTGGGGCTGGTACGTCGTCACCGGTATGACCGACGAGCTGTATATGCAGGAAGCTACCCTGCAGGGCTACCAGCTGCTGGCTATCTTCGCAACCATTCTGATCCTCGTGCTGGCGCTGACCCTCATCATCTGCAATATCTCCATCGTCAAGCCCATCCATAAGCTGGCAGGCGTTGCCACCGAGATGGCAAACGGCAACCTCAACATCGAGTTCGAGGTGAAGGAAAACAACGAGATCGGTACGCTGGGCGATGCTTTGAAGGAATCCATCGACCAGATCAAGAATTACAGCGCATACATCGACGAGATCGCAGCTGTCCTCGGTCAGGTCGCACAGGGTAATCTGGCATTCCAGCTGAAGTATGACTACAGCGGTGAGTTTGCCAAGGTCAAGACCGCTCTGGAGCAGACCGCTTATATGCTGAACGATTCTCTCTCTGCTATTCAGACCGCAGCTGAGCAGGTCGACGCAGGTTCCTCTCAGGTGGCTGACGGCTCTCAGGCTCTCAGCCAGGGCGCTACCGAGCAGGCTTCCTCCACCGAGGAGCTGGCTGCTACCGTCATGGAGATCAACGACAACGTCCACCGCGCAGGCGAGTATGCCGGCGATGCCCGCGTCAAGACCGACGAGGCAAGCCGCATGATGCTGGAATGCAACGAGCAGATGAACTCCCTCGTTGCCGCTATGGACGAGATCAGCAAGACCTCCGAGGAGATCGGCAAGATCATCAAGACCATCGACGATATCGCATTCCAGACCAACATTCTGGCGCTGAACGCTGCAGTCGAGGCTGCCCGCGCAGGCGCAGCAGGCAAGGGCTTCGCAGTCGTCGCAGACGAAGTGCGTAACCTCGCTGCCAAGTCCGCAGAGGCTGCTAAGAACACCACCGAGCTCATCGAGAACTCCGTCCGCGCCGTTGCCAACGGTGCAAAGCTTGCCGATGGCACTGCTTCTCAGCTCAATGCCGCTGCAGATCACATCCAGACCGTTACCGAGATGGTCAACCAGATCGCACAGGCTTCTCAGGAGCAGAGCGCATCCATCCAGCAGGTCAGCGTGGGTCTCGACCAGATCTCCGCTGTCGTTCAGAACAACTCCGCTACCGCAGAGGAGTCCGCTGCCGCCAGCGAGGAGCTCTCCAGCCAGGCTGCCGTGATGAAGGATCTCGTGGGCAAGTTCCAGCTGCTGAACAATGACTATGTGCCCAGAGTGAACGAATCCGGTTCTGTCTCCTACCACACCGTTCCCTCTTCCTCCTTCGGTGATAAGTATTAATCTAACTTCAAAAAAAGAGGTGTAGCCAGTGGCTACACCTCTTTTTTTGAGAAAATTTCGCTTCGTTCTGCGCCTCGGTTGCCCGCTTTCAGCGAGCAATTCGACGCTCTCTTCGCGCAAAGTGTTTTTTCGACGTACATGCCGCCGGAAAAACGATTGTAATTCTTTCGCCGCTCACAAGCGGCGAAACTCCTGTTTCTACCATGGCAGCGGCAGCGGAAAGAAAAGCAGGTCAAATCGACAAGCACCAGCATCTGAGGGAACACAGCAGTCGGTTTGCGGGACAAACCGACGATATGCACCCTGGCGTTTTCTTTTTCTTGAAACACCGTCGCGGCGTAACGATTCCCGGACATTTCATGTCCGCCAATCGTGCCGCATCCTCGAAACAACCTCGCTTCAACCGCCACAGGCGGCGCTTCGGTTGTTATCCTCCACCGCCAGCGGCGCATCTTCTTTTTCTTTGGGCAAGACAAAGAAAAAGAAGATGGGGGGCTGAAAACAGTATGCGCCCACGTGGGCGCAATATAAAAAGAGCCAGCCCGCGAGGGCTGGCTCTCATGTTTATGCAGGTAGAATATTAATACTTGTCGCCGTCTGCGTCGAAGGAGTAATTGGAGCGGGAGGGCTGGCTGAAGCCTGCTGCCGCCACAGGGTCCACGTTTCTGAGACGGAACTTGCTCACCAGCTCCTTGACCATGTTTGCCTGACCGGAGAGCTCCTCGCTGGCTGCAGCGGACTCCTCTGCGGTAGCGGAGTTGGTCTGAACGACGGAGGAAATCTGGTCGATACCGACATTGATCTCCTGGATCGCATTTGCCTGTTCCTCGCAGACAGAAGCGATCTCCTGGATCTTGGTATCCACAACCGTTGCCTTCTTGACCACGTTGTCCAGCGCCTTGGCAGTTTCGTTTGCAAGGCTGGTACCGTGGTTGACGGCGTTGACGGTGCTCTCGATGAGCTCGGTGGTGTTCTTGGCAGCCTCTGCGGACTTGGCTGCGAGGTTACGCACTTCGTCTGCGACGACAGCGAAGCCCTTGCCGGCTGCGCCTGCACGTGCCGCCTCAACAGCTGCGTTCAGTGCGAGGATGTTGGTCTGGAATGCGATATCGTCGATGGTCTTGATGATCTTGTTGATCTCGTTGGCGCTGGTCTCGATCTCCTGCATTGCATCCATCAGGCGCTGCATATCCTTGTTGCTTTCCATAACGCCCTTGCCAGCTTCTGCGGACATACCGCTGCCTTCGCGGGCATTCTCGGCGTTCTGCTGCACGTGACTGGTCAGCTCCACCAGTGCTGCGGACAGCTCCTCGATGGCGCTTGCCTGCTCGGTGGTGCCCTGTGCCAGTGCCTGAGAACCGTCTGCCACCTGATTGCTGCCCATATCGACCTGCTCCACAGCCATATTGATGTTGAACAGGGTGTTGCTCAGGGTGCGGTTCATCTTGCGGATGGACAGCAGCAGGTTCTGATAATCGCCGACATAGGCAGCATCACCGATGCGGGTCGCAATGTCGAAGTTGCCGTCTGCCATTTCGGTGAGCAGATAGTTCATGTCGTTGATGACATCCTTCTGGAAGTTCTCCAGCTCCAGCATCGCGCCCACGGTGCGGCCGACTTCGCTGGTATCGGGCTCCATATCGAGGTCATAGCTGAGGTCGCCCTTTGCCAGCGCCTGCATACCACCTGCGATCTTCACAACGGGGGCAACGATATCGCGTCTGACATAGACGATCAGAATGCCCAGTGCCAAAACAGCGATGGCTGCGGCAACGTATGCCACAAAGTTCATAATCTTGATGAACTTTGCCTGTGCATCCACTTCATGCTGCTGACGATCAATGACGGATGTCTCGAACTCAGCGACCATGGCGGTGACCTTGGTCACGCCATCCTCATACTCCTTGCCGTAAAGGATATCATTGCCCGCCTCGTTCTCGCCGCGCTCAGCCAGTGCGAAGGCTTCCTCCTCCAGCACAGCCAGTTCAGCGGAGAGAGCAAAGATATCGGTGATGAGCTTCTCTTCCTCTGCGCTCATGCCGATCTCCTTGGCGGCAGCCACCGCGATATCACGGTTCTTGTCCGTGTTCACCTCGCGGAAGTAGTTGTCCTTGTGCTCGGACATACCGCTGCTGACATAAGCACGAGCTTCCTGGGTCAGATACTTGCTGGCGGTGCCCAGCTTCTCTGCATCCATGGTCAGATCATACAGATTTTCGTAAGCCGTATTCAGGTGGTTGTTTGCCATGGTCACCAGAATCACGGATGCCACGAAAATGAAGGTCAGCACCATGGTACCAATACCGAGCATATTAACCATTGCGGATTGATTTCTCTTCTGCTTCATAACGCTCTCTCCTTTTCTTTTGCGTATCCGTCCCCCGACGGAAACGCCTCCCTTCCCGTCGCCTTTACGGCGGGGTAAAATTTGCTGAATACATCATATCACAAGGATTTGCAAAATGGAAGTATTTGCAAGAAATTCCTGTCAAGACATTTGTCTTTTTTCCTGCAGTTTTTTCGCACTTTACCGTGTTATCGCAACGCAGTGTCCATCTTTTGGCAACTCATTTTTTCGCCTTGTTCGTTTCTTTGCAAAAAGGAAGCTATTTCCATTTTGTTATCGCTGATTTCGACAAATGATAGTGTTTTCTGATGTCACGTCTTTTTTGATTGACGGCGGTCCTGTGCCTGTGGTTATAATAAATGTGTTGGGGCATTTTTCCCAAAAAATCCAGAATTGACAAGGAGATTTTAGTATGGCAGACCGCAGAGAAATGTGGACCGCGCTGGGCATGGACGTTGACACCCACGACGGTCTTTGCGCCGCACTTCCTGTCGCTTTCAGCGATGTGTACCTCTCTCAGAAAAACCGCCCCGAGGGCATGGCTTTCTGGGATTTCGTCGTTTCCGACATTCACGGCATTCGCCCCGCTGAGCTGATCGAGGCACAGAAGAACGGGCAGAAGGTCTTTGGTACGTTCTGCGTGTTCGTTCCCGATGAAGTGATCGTGGCTGCCAACGGCATCGTCACCGGTCTTTGCGGCGGCTCCCAGTTCTGGGTACCCGATGGCGAAAAGGTTCTGCCCAAGGGCACCTGCCCTCTGGTGAAGGCTTCCGTGGGCGCACGCCTCGGCAAGACCTGCCCCTTCTTCCGCATTGCTGATATGTATGTGGGCGAGACCACCTGCGATGGCAAGAAGAAGGCTTACGAGATCCTCGGCGAGGATGTCCCCATGTACATCATGGATATGCCCCAGATGAAGCGCGATTGCGACATCGTGAAGTGGAAGGATGAGATCGCAGCCTTCGCCAAGAAGGTGGAGGAGTTCACCGGCAATGAGATCACTCCCGAGAAGCTGGCAGATGCCATCCGCGTGCTGAACGCAAAGCGCGCAGCCCTCGCCCGCGTGGCTGAGGCGCGCAAGAACCCCAACAACATTCCCATCAGCGGCACCGACGCGCTGCTGGTGACCCAGATCGCCTTCTTTGACGATCCCGTTCGCTGCGCAGAGATGACCAACAAGCTGGCAGATGAGCTGGAAGAGCGCAACCGCAATGGCGTGAGCGTGTTCGAGAAGGGCACCAAGCGCATCATGTTCACCGGCACTCCCATGGCAATTCCCAACTGGAAGCTGCATCACATCGTGGAGACCTGCGGCGGTGCCGTTGTCTGCGAAGAGATGTGCACCGGCACCCGTTACTTTGAGAATCAGGTGGACGAGAGCGGCAAGACCCTGGACGAACAGTTCATGGCACTTTCTCAGCGCTACATGAAGAACAACTGCGCCTGCTTCACCCCCAACAACGCCCGCGTGGATGACATCGTTCGCCTTGCCAAGGAGTATCAGGTGGACGGCGTGATCGACGTGAACCTGAAGTTCTGCTGCCTGTACGACACCGAGGGCTATCTCGTCGAGCGCGCTCTGAAGGAAGCCGGCATCCCCGTTCTCGGCATCGAGACCGACTATGACGACGGTGACAGCGAGCAGCTGCGCACCCGTATCGGCGCATTCATCGAAATGCTGGGCTAAGCCATGTCCGACGCGCAGATCACTGACTTTTACATCCTGTTTCATAATCACACCGAGGGGATGCAGCTGTATAGCTATCTTCGACAGCGTCAGCTGCGGGCGCGGATCTGCCCCGTCCCCCGCGCTGCCAGCGCCTGCTGCGGTATGTCTCTGATCGTGGAGAAGGAGGACTTCCCCGCCGTCTGGGCTGCCACGGAGGAAAGCGGCATCGACAACATGGGCTACGCGGAGCTTCCCCGCAACATCGACCCTAAGCGTGACCGCTACTGCTGAATAGGAAACCGCCGCTGAACCAATGGGTTCAGCGGCGGTTTTGGTTTGATCCAAAAATCAGACTTCCTTCACTTCTGCACCGGGGGCACTGCGCAGCACGCTCTCAATGCCCTTCATGCAGGATGCCTTGGTCTTGTAACCCTCAGAGTCTGCGATCACTTCGCCATTGGCAGCCTTCAGACGGAAGCGGTATTCCCCCGCCTTGTCCTTGTAGACCTCAAAGCTGCCGGGCTTGGCAGGCTTTTCTTCCTTGCCGCTCGCGATCTCGGCAAGGCGGTGATAGATGGCGGAGAAAAACTCGGCGACCTGCTCGCCGCCCTCGGCGCTCAGCTCCACCTCTGCCTCTTCCATAGCGGCAGCCACGATCTCCGTGGTACACTCAAACGCTTCTTCGTGAAATTCCATAGGGGGTTCTCCTTTCGTGATTTGAGATTACCTTTATTTTACATCCTGCACAAATCGTGCGCAAGCAAAAGAGACCGCTTCCGCGGTCTCTTTTAAATCATTTTCGACCGCGGCGTGTACGTAGGCAGAAAGCTTACACAGGAATTTCGTAGAATCCGTCGTAATCCATGCTCTCTGCCTTCACCAGCGCTTCGATCTCGCTGCGGCTTTCGAGGGGTGCGCACCAGCTCAGACCGCAGCCCGCCGTGATGGCGCGGGGCACGGGGATCAGCCGTCCTGCCACACCCTTTTCCTTACACAGGGTCTCCATCGCCATGGCACCCGTGGTGGTATGGAAGGTCACGATCAGTTTTACCGTTTTTTCGCGCATTGCCGTTTAATCCTCCGCGATCTCGCGGACAGCCGCAATGGCAGCGTCCACGTCTTCTTCGGTATTATACCAGCCGAAGCTGAAGCGCACAAGACCGCGTTCCTCCGTGCCCATGGCGCGGTGGAGGCGGGGGGCGCAGTGACCGCCGCTGCGGGTGGCGATCTCATAGGTGAGAGACAGCTCGTCACTGACTTCACCGGAGTCATAGTCTCCCACGCTGATGGACACAATAGGAGCACGGTAGGCAGCGGTGAAATCACCGTAGACCTTCACGCCGGGGATCTCCTTCACCGCCTCATAGAAGCGGCGCATGAGCTTCTCCTCATGGGCGTGGATGGTCTCCACGCCGGTCTGCTGAACATAAGCAAGGGCTGCAGCGAGACCCGCGAGACCATGACCGTTCATGGTGCCCGCTTCGAGGCGGGTGGGATACTCCGCAGGCTGGGTCTCCAGATAGGTCTTGATGCCGCTGCCGCCCACCTTCCAGGGCTTGATCTCCACGCCGGGGCGGATGCAGAGACCGCCGGTGCCCTGAGGACCCAGCAGGCTCTTGTGACCCGTGAAGCAGAACACGTCAATGCCCATTTCTTCCATGTTCACAGGGAATGCGCCTGCGGACTGAGAACCGTCCACCACCATCAGCGCACCGGCGGCGTGGGCAAGCTTTGCCACGCGCACGATGTCGATGGGGTCGCCGGTGAGGTTGGAGGCATGGGTGCAGACCACGAGCTTCGTGCCGGGGGTGATAAGACGCTCAAAATCCGCGTAGTCAAGGCATCCCTCTTTATCTGCGGGGACAAAGGCAAGCTCTGCCCCCCGCTCATCCCGCAGACGGTACAGCGGGCGCAGGACGCTGTTATGCTCATAGTCGGTGCTGACCACACGGTCACCCTTCTCCACAAGACCCATCAGCGCGATGTTCAGCGCTTCGGTACTGTTGCAGGTGAACACCACATGATCGGCACGGGGGCAACCGAAGAGAGCGGCAGCTCTCGCGCGCGCATCAAAAATGGCGCGGGAGGTCTGCAGCGTGCTTTCATGCGCGCCGCGACCGCTGTTGCCCATAGACTGCAGGGCAGCCACCGTTGCGTCGATGACTTCCTGCGGTTTGTGCATGGTTGTTGCCGCGTTATCCAAATAGATCATATCCGTTTAGGGCTTGATGATCTTGTCAGCGCCAGCCATCTTTTCCACGATGGTGTACATGTTGGTGACGCTGCCGACAGCCAGCTTGTCCTGCAGACCATAGAAGTTCAGGCAGGTGCCGCAGGTAAGGATCTCCACACCCTTTTCCTCCAGACCCTTCAGGTCCTCCAGAGAATCGGAGCCCTCTGCGGTCAGCTTTGCGCCGCCGTTATAGAACAGCATGGTCTTGGGCAGAGTCTCCAGCTGAGAGATGGCAAAAATGCAGCCCTTCATCAGTGCGGTGCCCAGCTTGTCGTCACCCTCGCCCATGGCGTTGGATGCGCAGACCACCACCAGATTGTCCTCAGCCTTCTCCTCGCAGCACTCGCCGCCCACAGTCACGTCCATGGTGACAACGAACAGCTTTTCTTCCTTCTGCTCGCTCTGAACGGCAAAGCCCTTCTGGGATGCGAGACGGGTCAGGTTCTGCACAGCGGTGTTGTTGTCCACGTGCACTTCCAGCTGACCATTCTCGGTCATCTCACGGATTGCCTGATTTGCCTTCACAACAGGCAGGGGGCAAGCATCACCCACTGCGTTTACGATCACTTTTGCCATGATATACCTCCTAAGCGCCATATTCGGCGTATTTTACTTTATTATTATACGACCTTTCGCAAGGACGGCGCAAGCTTGCCCGTCTGCTTTCTCATTGTTTTTCACGGCACAGTTATCGGTGCGCGCGATGATATGTGAATTTTTCATTCTTATCTCCTTCTTGCCTTGAAATTTTCTTGCAACCGACAAATTCTTGTGATATTTTTATAATAGGAAGAAATTTCCTTTTCCCATCCTTCAGAAGGAGGTGCCACATGATCAACGGTTCTTATCTGCGAAAGCTTCGCAAGAGTCACCATTATACCCTCATTGAGTTCAGTCAGGAGATCGGCTGCACCGCCAGCTTCCTCTCCCAGCTGGAGCGCGGGCAGAAAGAGCCCTCTCTCAACACCCTGCGCAAGCTCTCCGAGGTGCTGGGTGTCCCCATCGCCTCCTTTTTTCTGCCGGAGGAGGAGAGCGCTCCCCTCACCTACAGCAGCGACTATATCCTCACCCGCAAGGAAAACCGCCCCACCATCCCCTTCCCTGTGCCGGGGGTGCGCTGCGAGGTGCTGACTCCCAACCCCAGCGCCAACACCTTTCTGCCCATCAGTGCCATGCACTTCCATCTGCCGCCGCAGACCGCCTATCTCGAGGAGCTTACGGTGCGGAAAAATGACGCGGGCATCTGCCCCATGATCGGCGAGCTGTACGCCGTGTTTGAAAAGGAAGAGGTGCTTCTGCGCCCCGGCGACTGTCTGTATATCCACACCGGTGTCGCCCACAATCTGATCAACCGCAGCGATGAGCCCTGCGAGTTTTTCCTCTTCAGCAACTGAATTTAGACGCAAAAAATGCCGTGAGATCGCTCTCACGGCATTTTTATTGCTTTTTGAATTAGAAGTTCTGCTCGACCTGCTTGGAAACCTTCAGCTCGCGGAACAGCTCGTGGTTGATGGTCTTCATCACGTGGTCAGTCTGGTGAATGACCTTCAGACCCATCTTCAGAGTACCGCAGGTGACGACGGTGTTGGA
>JAFVXA010000016.1 GCA_017501355.1 Oscillospiraceae bacterium | reverse complement strand
TGGATGGAACACCACACCGAGCACGCGGCCGCGCATCATTGCGAATCTTCATGCGGTGATGCGGGACACGCCCGAGGCGGTGCTGAGCGCAGACACCCTGCGGGAAATGCTGGTGTTTGTACGCAATAAGCACATGAGACCAGAGGCAGCGCCGGGCGAGCATGACGACCTTGTGATGGCGGCGGCGATCTGCCACGGCATTCGAGAGCAGCAGGCGGCGGTACAGATGGAGAAGCCCGTGGAAAAGAAGAAAACTCTCCGCGAACAGCTGGAGGGCAAAAACAGGAGGAAAAGGAGATAAAGCACATGGGATTGCTTGATAAGCTGAGTCGACGCAAAGAAAAGTCGACGACAGTGGAAGAGATGCGCGAACAGCGAATCTATGATTACACGACCGCTGAGGGGCGCGCTGCCACAGCGGAATGGCTGCTGCAGCAGGCAAAGAATGAGCGCACCGGGCAGGAAACGTTGTGGAAGCGATTTGAAGACTATTACAACGGCAAGCATGATGTGGCAGCGGAACTGAAGGATCAGATGATTGAGCAGGGCTTGGACTGGACGCCGCCTGAGATTCCCGATCCATACATCATGGTGGAAAGTCAGATCATTCCCGACGTGCCCGAGCCCGAGTTTCGAGGTCGCGAGGACGACTTGGACAGCAGACGGGCAAAGGAACGAGGCTTTGCTGTCAGGTACATCTGTGAGGCGAACCGCCTGGGCGACATGAATACCGCCAACGAACGGCGACTGCGCAAGTATGGCGATGCCTTCTGGAAAGCGTACTGGGACGAAGAAATGTCCTGCGGCGACCGCAAAGGCGATATCCGCATCAAGGATATTCCTGTGGAAGATCTCTACATTGACCCCACGGCGGGCAGAGATGGACTGCAGGCGGCGGAGTATGTGATCTACGTCTATTCCATGCACAAGTTCCGCTTTTGGCGCACTTACCGTGAGCAGCTGGAGGATAGGGGCATTGTACTGGATGATATCACGGGTCGCCGCTATCAGACGGAAGAAGGGATGTTCGAGCCTTTCACAGAGGGTACGAATGCGCAGGAAGATCTCGTGCAGGTGATCGAGTTTTGGCACAAGCTGCCGGAAGATACTGACGAAGCAGAAGCGGGAAGCATCGCCTGCAGCATTCAGGCGGGCGGACAGGAGATCAACTATATCCCGAATTACTGGGTGGCGACAGGCAGGCAGTGCAAACTCTTCCCCTTCGTGCATTACTGGTGCGTCCGCGACGAAACTCAGTTCTACAACCGCAGTGAGCTTGCTCCCATTCTCTCTATGGTGGACGCAGCAGATCGCGAGCTTGCTATGGGCATTCTGAACGATGCGTTCACGGCAAACGATATCGTGCTCATAGAGGATGGCGCGCTGAAGGCAGGCGAAGAGTTTACCAATGCACCCGGTGCAAAGGTTACTGTGAATGCAGGACGCGTAGGCGGCGTGGCAAGACTGGGCGGTCTTGGAAATGGCGTAAAGAGCCTTTCTATGGTGGAGTGGATGCTGTCGCAGGTACAGCGAGCAAACCGAAACTTCGACAGCAACAACGGTCGCGAAACCAACAGGGTCAATACGGCAAGCGGACTGCTGCAGCTGCGCACCGACGCACAGGAACAGCAGGGGCTGAAACGTGCCGACCGTGATGCGGGTTTTTGCCGGCTGTATGAGCTCCTCGACTGGCTGGCGCTGGAATTTTACCGCGACGACAGAATGCTTTTTATCGGCGCAAAGAACGAGCATGAGGAACCCAAGGGGATCCGTTTCAACGGCAAGGCGTATGCCTTGCAGCGGGCGGGCGTGCCTGATTTGGAGAGTGGCAAGGATGCAGCGGGCGAGAGCTACTATCCCCGTGTGGATGTGACAGTGAGCTGCGGTGATCCCATCGGTAAGAGCCCCGCCATGACACTGCAGATCTTGGACAAGCTTGCGGCAACGCCTGCGACGGCAGATAACTGGAAGCTCTTGGCGGCGGAGCTGGAGCTGCTGGACATCCCCGGCAAACAGGAGATCATCGAGCGCTGGCAGCGGCAGTTTGAGCCGAAGATCCCGCCTGAGGTGACGGCAGCACTGGAGTCTGATCCCAAACTCCTGCAGGCGATCAGTGGCGTGGTGGCGAAAATCAATGCAGAAAACGATCTGAGAGCCGTCCAGAGCGGTTCTGTAGGGATGGGCAATATCCCAGCACCCCTTACACCTGCGCAGAGCGGCACAGGGCTGGATATGGGTGCGGGTATGTCCTTGCCGATGACGATGATGTAAATTTGCTTACCGGCGGCATAAAGACCGGAGTACAGAAAGGACACAGCATGAACGAATTCAATTCGACAGAGCTCTTTGAGGAAGGTATGAGCCTCGAAGGGAACGGCGAACAGGAGAGTGTCGTGGATTCTCCCGAAAGCCAGCACGACGGCTTTGGTGCCGACGGCGATGGACAGGAGGAGGGCGTGGATCCTCATGTAGGCAGCGGGAATGAGGAAGGCTCTGACCAAGGCGAAGATAACCCTGCACCCGCCGGGCAGGGCAGAGCAAGGAGACAGACCCGCGAAGAGAACTCCGCAGCACGTCTGGCGCGGCTTCGTGCAGAACGGGACACAACGGCGCGCATGACAGCGGAGACGGATGAGAAAATCGCCCGTATGGGGATGAAGAATCCTGCGACGGGTGAGCTGATCAAAAACATGGCGGAACTGGAAGCGTTCGGCAAACTGCAGCGAGATGCAGAGATCCGCGATATCGCCAAGCGTTCCGGTCGCAGCGCGAGTGAGGTCGAGGCTGAAATGGACGACAGAGACTTCATCCGCGAGATGCGCAGAGAAAAAGAGGAGAAGGAACGCGCAGCTGCAGCGGCGGTGAGCGGGACGGCAACGGAGGATCAGCGCAGAGATTTTGTTGAGAAGGATGCGCAGGATTTCCAAAGAAAACACCCCAATGTGAATGTTGCCGAGCTGGTTGATAATCCTCACTTCCTCGAGTTCTGCGGAAGCCGATTCACCCGGGAGCCTCTTGCAGGTCTCTATGAAAGCTACATGAAGCTTACGGGTGAAGCAGAGAGCGCAGGGCGCGCCGGTGCTCAGAGCCGCAAAAGCAGATCTACCGGAAGCGGTGGTGGCGGCGGTGGTGTGCTGACACCCAGTCAGAGAGCGAGCCTTGATGCATGGAACCGCGACAACCCCGACATGAAGATGACGGCGAAAGAATTTCTTGCAAGATAAAAAAGAATTTTGATGAAAGAGAGGACAGTATATGAATCCCACTGTAACCCCCAGCGCATGGAAGACTGACAACTATAAGTTTGTCGGCAAGGCGTTTGACTACGCCTATGCAAACTACACGAATAGGCTCTCTCCTATTTTGGGCGAGCGAAATGCCAAGAGCGTTGACTACGAGCTGACTGCAAGCGGCGGCTACGGTGAGCTGCAGCCCTATGACGGCAACAACCTGAACATCGTGGAAAAGAAGCGTGGCTTCAAGACCATCGTGACTCCCGAGGAGTTCAGCAGCTCTGTGCCTCTGACCAAGCTGCAGTGCATGATCGACAAGAGTGGCGAGTGCCGTAAGGTTGGTGCGGTTCTGGGTGAAGCAACCGCGATGACGGTCTATCTCCACGTACTGCGTTGCCTCGGTGGTGCATTTGACCCTGAAAAGCTCGGTGGCGATGGTCAGCCCTGGGCAAGTGCCGCACATCCTGTGGCATCCAAGGGCAGCAATGGTCGAACCTTCATTGTGGACGAGGAGGCTGGTACCTTCAGCAATGTGATCAGCAACGCTCTCTCCGTGAGCGCAATCACCGATGCGCAGAGCAAGGCAAACCGATTCGTTACTCCCGACGGTCTGCCCTTCCTTTGCGAGATGGATACCCTGCTGGTTTCCCCCGAGCTGGAGGCAACCGCCAAAAAGATCTGCGGCGAAGACGCTCGCCTCGATCCCGAAAGCGCAAACCACGGCGCAAACCCCGTGCATGGCATGAAGTACATTGTCGTTGGCGGCGGTAACGACGGCTTCACCGGCAAACAGTGGGCGGTGTGTGATCGCAAGCGCATGAAGGAACTGTTCAATCTGGTCTACACTGTGCGCCCCGAGGTGCTGCGCAGTGAGCTGGACAATCCTCTGAAGGATATGTTCACTGCATATACCGTGTTCGGCGTTGGCTGGGGCGATGCGCGTCAGATCATCTTCAGCAATCCTGCATAAGAGAAGCTGGAAAACATACACAAAACAAACACGCCAGGCGGCGGCAGGTAAGCCGCTGACTGGCGTGTTCTATGTTATAGAACACAGAACGGAGGAGCGATTATGATTTATCCCATTGAATCTACAGAAAAGGTGGCTGTCGGCGAAGCAGTTGTGAATGTGCAGGTAAACTGCCGCGCATTTCTGATCAAGAACAACAGCGACAGCGCAAAGGTATATTTTGGTGAGGCGAAGGACGGCGCAGAGGTGACTGCGGAGAGCGGCTTTGCCCTTGCACCTGGTGAGACTTGCCCTGTCCCGCTGCGAGCGCAGACGCTCGCTGTGATCGCGTCGGCTGACGCAGATGTGCGCATGATGTACATCGGGGAGGGCTGGTAAATGACGCTTGGAGAAGGCGAAAAGAAGGCGCTGAAACTGCTGGATGAATACTCCAGCGGCGGTGAGATTCAAACGGATGAGGATATCGGTCACAGAATGAAAGATCTGTTTGATATTGCCCAAAAGGATGTTGCCCAGGCAAAGAAGATCTACCGCGTGGCAGTGATCCCGCTCACCGGCGGCACAGGGACGCAGCTGTACGATCTGCCGCGAGATATGATGGAGCTCGTCAGTATGCGGCGTGACGGAAGGGTGACAACGAAATATGACATCATCGGTGGAAAGCTGGTGGCTGCCGGCAACGATGTGGGAGAACTGCTGATCGAATATACAGCAATGCCTGCTACCATTCCGGATGGGGCAGGCGACGATTATGTGTTTGAGGTGGCAGAGGATGCAGCGGAGTGTCTTCCCTACTATGTGGCGGCACAGATCCTGATGGCAGATCTTATGATAGAGTTTTCGCCTTACTGGCAGATCTATCTGCAGAAGAAGGCGCAGCTGGTACCTACGGTGCGGCGCAGCGGCGGTGGTGGTGTGCGCAACACTCTTTTCAGGGGGTAAGGCATGAAAGCAAGTATTCGAACGAAAACATATTCGGGTTTTCGCGGAGTGGATTTTTCTGTGGATCCGGCACTGGTCGACGATAGTCGAAGCCCGTGGGCGGTGAATATGATTGCGGGAGCGGGCGGTGTGCCTGAGAAGCGTACCGGTTGGAGGACTTTGACGCAGGTGGAAGGGCGGGTTAACGGTCTGTTCCATGCAAAGCTCAAGGGTGAATCCCATCTGATTGCACACGCAGGGAATAAGCTGCTGCGTTGGTACACGGACGGTACTGATGCGGAGGTGCTGCGTGAGGGTTTGCCAGATGAGCGCAGCGTGGCGGTCTATCTCAGCGGCAAGCTCTGGGTGTTCACAGGTGAAGAACTGCTGAGCTATGACGGAGAGGTTGTAAAGACGGCAGAGGATTCCGCATATATCCCCACTACAGTCATTGCCCGTGCGCCCACGGGCGGCGGAGTGACTTATGAGGCAATCAACCTCATCACCCCCTGGCAGACAGTGCGCTTTCTTGGTGACGGCACAAGCACGGTGTATCAACTGCCCTATGAGGATATCGAGGAGCTGGGAGAAGTGACGGTGGACGGTACGGCAACCACGGCTTATACGAAAGACCTTGCAAAGGGTATCGTGACCTTTACCACGGCTCCGGCGGCACCGGCAGCAGGAGCAGAGGACAATGTACACATTACCTTCAAGAAGTCGTTTGAGGGCTACGCTGACCGCATAGAGAAATGCCGGGTGGCGGTGGTTTGGGGTGTGGGTGGTCTGAGTGACCGCATTGTCGCCAGCGGAAACCCGGATCGCCAGAATCACGACTATACCAGCGGCTACAGCGATGGCGGCTACTGGCCCGACTCGTCTTATGCTGTGATTGGCACAGAAGAGACCGCCATTGTCGGATATCGGCGGATGGGAGAAGGACTTGCCATCATCAAGGAAGATAATGGGCAGGATTCCACCGTATTTATCCGCACGGGTGTGCTGGACGGCAAAGGTGAGGCAGTCTTTACGGTTCGCCCTTGCCTTGGCGGTGCAGGCGGTGTGAGTCGATTCGGCTTTGGCAATATCGGTGATGAGCAGCTGCTGCTGACGGGCGGCGGCGTGTATGCCATCACCACAAACAGCTTCACTGCAGAGCGGGTGACACAGAACCGAAGCTTCCGCATGGATACACTGTTGCGGAAAGAGAACCTGAGCGAAGCGGTGTGCTGCAGCTATGACGGCTGCTTCATGGTGTTTGTAGACGGAAAGGTCTACGGACTGGATGGACGGCTTGCCAAGAGCTATCCCAGCCGCAACGACACAGCATTTCTCTATGAGTGCTTTTACTGGGAGAATGTTCCCGCCCGCTGTGTGTTGAACCTGGTCGGCGGCGGAGAAGAGAAGCTTTTCTTCGGGACAGAGGACGGGCGAATCTGCCGTTTCAACACGGATGATACGACTGTGTACAGATACAATGATGACGGCGAGGCTATTGTTGCCGTTTGGAGCACCAAAGCAGATGACGATGGAGATCCTATGCGGCTGAAGACCTTGCTGAAAAAGGGTAATGCTGTCACGATACAGCCGTATTCCCGAAGCAGCGCAAAGGTTCTTTTCCGCACAGAGAAGGACCCGGCAGGTCGGCAGATTGCGCAAGGCACCATGGATATCTTCAGTTGGGAGGATATCGACTTTTCCCGCGTTACCTTCAACGCCAATGATGGTCCTCAGGAGGTTCCATTCAACAGAAAGATGAAGAACTACAAACGACTGCAGATCATCATCAAGAACGATGCGGTAAACGAGGGCTTTGGCATCTACGGCATCGTGAAACACTTTGTTGTTGGTAATTATTCGAAGAAGTGAGGGGGGCTTAAACCGTGGGGAACTGAACCTACTGTTTTCCCAGAGCCCGAACCCACCGAAATGGAGCAGCTTCGTGCAGATGTGGACTACATCGCGATGGAAACGGGGGTGGAACTGTAATGGAGCACAGCAAGAATTTTACGAAGGTCAAAAACTACTACGATCGTGGTATGTGGAGCATCGAGCGTGTCCACGCTGCCGTTGGCAAGTGGATCACCGAGGCAGAGTACGAGGAGATCACGGGCGAGCAGTACGCCGCATGATGTGTCGGATTCCGACACGGGAAGGAGAACTATGGCATGAAACGAATGTTTAAACTGCTGGACAAGCTGTTGGGGTTTGGACGTCTGTTGGAAGCAAGACGGGACAAGGAGGAGCTTTTCTATGGCTGAGTTTCTCACTGCCTGCAAGGCGGCGCTGCCGGGCGTTGTGGTGAGCGCTCTTGTGAGCGGTCTCGTGCTGTACTTCCTCCGCAGGTACATTGACCACAAGCTGGAAGAAGAGGAAGCCCATCGAAAACACGAAACGCAGCTGCGCACCCAGCGGTCTCAGTTGGAACAGAAACGGCGACGCGCGGAAGGTCGGTTGTTGTTCTGGCTGCACCGTGGTGTGACCCATCCGCCCCCTAACGGGGAGCTGGAGAAGGCAATGAGCGAGTTTGAAGCGGTGGAAGACGAGCTGAAGGCGTTGGATCAGAAGATCCTTGCGGAGTTTGAGATCGGAGGCAGCGCATGAAGAAGCTGATGGACAAGCTGGGCGCAGTACCGCATCTGTTCAGCAAGCTTATCGTGCTTTGGTGCATCCTGTTCGGATCTGCAGCGTGTGCTTACGCGCTGCGGATCCTTTCCCGCACCGGGCACGATCCCGCGGCTCTGCTGGGCGTGATCCTTGCCTTTGTGGGTGGGGAGCTGCTGATGCTGTGCCTGCGGAAAATTTTGAGTGAGAAACCGACGAAGAAGGAGGAAACTGTATGAATAACATTCAGAAACGGCTGGCAAATCTGCTGTCCGTAAAAAGCATCGTGACGCTGGTGTTGACTGCCGTGTTTGCGTATATGGCGGTGACCAATCAGATCACGCAGGACTTTATGACCATCTATGCGGTGATCATTGCGTTCTACTTCGGTACGCAGTCGCAGAAGGTGCAGGATGCCGTGGAAGGCGGTGGCGGCAATGGTGAACAGTAGAGATACCGCGCTGCTGCGTGACGATGTAAAAGCCAATGTACATATCTGGCTGCGGCTCTGTGAGGCAGAGGGACTGCCGGTGCTCATCACGCAGACGGTGCGGGATGATGCGTACCAAGCGTATCTCTACGCACAGGGACGCACGAAACCGGGACAGATTGTCACGAATAGCCGCCGCACCACCTTCCACGGTGCGGGACTGGCGGTGGACTTCTG
>JAFVXA010000015.1 GCA_017501355.1 Oscillospiraceae bacterium | reverse complement strand
CTTTGTTGGTCATGCAGCTCTGGTAGAAGTCATTCAGAACCTCTTCCGTCTGACTGGCATTCAGGAAGCCCAGCTTGGCCACCTCGATGGTCAGCTGCTCCACATCATCCGCTTCCATGTACTTGTACAGAAGCGACGCCTTTTCTGCGCCCAGAGCCACCACCACGGCGGCAGCCTTCTGCGCACTGGTGAGAGGGGGCAGAGACTTGGTGTTCTTTGCCGGAGCCGGAGCCGCAGCCGGAGCGGCGGCGTTTGCCACTGCGTTATCAGGCATCATCGTCATCTCCTCTCAGCCAGGTGCGCAGCATCTGTGCTGCGATCTCGGGATTATCCTCCGCGAACTTGCGGATATCGTGACGCAGCTCAATACTGCGTTCACTCTGAATATTCATCACATCGGCACCGGCACCATTGCTGTTCGCCATCTGGCTGTCAGCCGCTGCCTTGAGGAACTCAGCCATGTCGAACTCAGCCTGACGCTGTGCCTCTTCCTCTGCGCGCTTCTTCTTTTTCTTCCTGCGCAGCACCAGAATCAGCACCAGGATCAGCAGGAACAGGAGCAGACCGCCTGCCGCTGCGTAGATCATCCACATCTCAACAGAACTGCCGGGGATCGGTTCGTTGGCATCGGGATCGTAGAAGGGCTGCGCAATGACGGAGACCTTGTCGCCGAGATATTCCTGCCCGGTGGTCTCATCAACGCTGCCGGTGATGCCGGCAGCTCTTGCCACATGGGTGCGAACGGCATTCACGTCCACCACGCCTGCGGTGGTGGAGTTGATGCTGACAGAAATGGAGCAATCGGTCAGATAGCCTGCGGTTCTGATGATGTGCTTTTCACTTCTGGAGTTGTCGTAATCGGTCTGACCGCTGAGCTGTACTTCATCCTCCGTGCCATTCAGTTCGGGCAGATCCTCCACATATTCCGGGATGTCGGCATTGGTGGTACTGCCGACCACGCCACCCTCGGTCTCCTCTCCGTCGCGCACATACACGTAGTTGTACACGCGGGAGCCCACGATGCCGCGACCATTGGTGCTGCCGTCATCCGCCCACTCGGGCAGATACACTTCCGTGGAATCCTCCACCACCTGGCTCACATCCACTGTGCAGTTGACGGCGACCTTCACGTTATCCCTGCCATACCAGGGGATCAACACCTGCAGCACTTCCGTGCGGATCTTGTTCTCCTGCTCCTCCTCCAGACGCATCTTCAGCGCCGAGGAATCCACGTCCACATCGTCGCCTGCGGCACTGTAGGTGTTGCCGTAGGTATCGGTGATGCTGACATAGTCGATGGAGAGACCCTTCACCGAGTGTGCCACCAGATCACGGATCGCCTGCGCCTGCTCAGTCTTGAGGGTCGCACCGTCCTTCATCTCCAGCACCACAGCAGCAGTTGCCTCCATGGTAGCGGAAAAGTCCAGCACATAGTCCTGATCGTCACCGGGGTTGATGTTCACAACCGCATCCTTCACGCCGTCGAAGCTGCGCACCACGGCACTGAGCTTGCCTTCGAGATCCTTCAGCTGGCTCGCCTTGCGCTCAGACTCGGTGGAAAGGATGCCGGTGGCAGAGCTGCTGGTATACGCAAAGCCGGAAAGACCGTAGCCCTGCTGCACCAGCTTTGCCTTCAGCGCAGCCTCCTGCTCTCTCGGCACAAGGATGGTGTCGCTGTCCTCCACCTGATACTTCGTGATGCCGTTCTCCTCCAGATAGGACAGGATGGAGGTCATCTCGCTTGCACTCAGATCCGCGAAGAGCACCTCGTAGGGTCTGGAGTTGAGATAGATCACGAAAGCCAGTGCTGCCACCAGCAGCACAGCCAACGCTATGTAAACTTTTTTGGAGACCTTCTGCAGCAGTCCCTTCGCTTTTTCCCAATAGCCCTTCAGCTTTTCAGACACGGACGCTGCCTCCCCTCTCCAAACAGGTAAAAATCGTCATTTGTTGAGCCCCCAAAGCTTGGTTTTCCACACTCAAAAAAATCCCAAATCCGCTCAGTGCGTATAACTCTCCGATTTTTTTAGTGTCATCAATTCATTATAGGCGCGCCGCCGTGACACACATTGACAGATTACCCTTCCTTTTCCTTCGTTCCGTTAAAAGACCGTTACTAACGCGTTACTTTTTCAAATTATTTGTTCCTGATACTATAATTAGCAATTCGAGAGAACGAAAAATGGACGCCATACGACACTTCCCTTCGTGTCGCACAGCGTCCATGCCGCACAGTAACGAATATTCATTCAAAATTCACTGGTTCATTTTCAGCAGACCCGACAGGGTCTCCTCACCCCAGCTGTAGTCTGCCATATACGAGCCGTTGAACTGCTGACCGGGAATCCTGCGCCCCATGATGTAATTATAATAATCGCAGTCCACCAGCTCCGGCACCAGACGGCGCTTGCCGTCCGTCTTTTCAATGATATCCTCGATCCCGTAGCGCTTGAGGGTTTCCGTAAGGCGATGCGCCGCCTGACGGCAGCGACCCTGAATCTTCTCGCTGTAGGGCTCACTCTCCCAAAGGCAGCTGATGAGATAGGGGTTGGAGACGTATCCACCGTTGCGATCCACCAGAACTGCCAGCATTTCCTTGCTTTTTTCATAGTGGAAGTTCACCGGCTCACCGTCCACAAACACATCAAAGTGTCCGAAGGTTCGGATCGAGACCCGCCGCTTCGTGCTCTTTGCCACCGGTGCGTCATAAACCGGGTAGAGCAGCAGCACCGTGTACTCTTCCTTCTGCCCGGGCAGGGTCGCATGTTTGGAAATATACATTTTGACGAGGTCGTTTCCTTCTTCGCCGAACTCGACCTCCCCTTCCTGTAGTGCCGTGATATATTTTCCATACATGATATGGCACTTTTCGAGGAAATCCCCCAGTTCGAGCCCCTCATCTTTCATGTATAAATATTCATCTTCTGTGAATCCGCAGTACTGGCAAATCGCGTTTCTTCCACTGGTGGGGAACACCCGATCCTGCACCATACGGAAGCTCAGCGCCTTGGTGGGTTCGCCCTGTTCCATGCCCGCCATACTCATCTGCATGATACGCAGGCGATCCACTTCCTCCTCCAGAAGGGCGGCATAATGGGCATCCATCATGTCCTTTCCGCACAAAAGGGTGGTCCTTTCATCCAGACGTGACGCAATCAGATGGTATTCCCGCAGCGACGCGTCACGGATCAGTGCAAAGGTCTGCTCCAGCAAACCGTCACCAAGGGGTGCCTTCGGATCCAGCACATTGGCAGCAAACTGCTCCAGCGCCAGCTGATCCTCCTCAAAAACCGACTCCAGCACGATCTTTTTGATCCCTTCGCCCATCACAATGCGCACGCCCGGTGCATAGTGGAACAGACTTTCGTCCTTGCGGAAAATACACTCAATGGTGTTTTCCGTGTGGTCGATCTCAAAAATCAGATCGTATGTGCCCTTCAAAACGTTCAGGTACGCCCGTTCCCGCTTGCTCTGTGCCACGCCGCGTCTCTCCGGCGCGGGCATATACAGCAGCCGCAGTTCTTCCACGCCGGACTCCCGACGCATCACCTGCATCCAGCCGATCACCGGCACGATCTCGCCCTCCGCCGTGCGGATGCGATGCTCCACCGCCAGCGCTTCCGTCTGCTGGCGGACCTGCTGCAGATAGCTGCGGAACAGGGAGTGATCCTCGAAGGGCACCATGAAGAAGAGATTCTGGGCAATGAACGCGTTCCAGCTCTCGCTCTCTGCCGTGGTGTGCAGCAGGCGGAACATCCGGTCATTGGCGAGGTGCACCCTGGGGCAATCCTCCAGCGAGCAGTAGATGCATCCATAGGGCACATCCCCCATCCATTCACTTTGAATACTCTTTCTCTCTCCCACAGGCACACCTCCTTCTCCTATCCAAAATTCTAAAAAGGCGCCCGAAATCCGGCGCCTTTTTTGCTCTGATAAACCGCCACGGCTTCTTACAGGCTAATGCGATTCAGTTCGGAATAGGCATCCAGCGCCTTGTTGCGCATCTGAACCAGCATCTCCACCGCGATGGTGCTTTTCGTCTGTGCGATCGTCAGCAGGGCAGGATTGTCCAGCTGACCGGTAGCCATCATGTACTCCAGCTCCACCACTTCCGCATCGGTATCCTTCACATTTTCAATGGCAGAGCGGAACACGGATTCAAACATGCCGCCCTCTGCAGCCGCTGCGCCGCCGACGGCACCTGTCTGCTGTACGCCGCCCAGTGCGCCGATCTGTTCAATGGGAGAAATCATCCTGCAGCCTCCTTACTTATCGACCGATCTCAAGACCCTTGGCGATCACAGCCTTGAGGGTATTGAATGCGGTCACATTCGCAGAAAATGCCTGGGTTGCCGCCATGGCATCCGTCATTTCCTTGATGGTGTCCACATTGGGCATCTCCACATAACCCCGCTCATCCGCATCGGGATGGGTGGGATCGTACATGATCTTGAAATCAGAGGGGTCTTCCGCGATCTGGGTCACGCGGACACCGCCTGCATTCTCATAGCCCTCGTTGGAGAGCTTTCCGTTGGCTCTCGCCATCGCTTCCTGAAACGTCTCACGACCGGAGACCGCCTCAAAAACCACCATTTTGCGGCGATAGGGACCTTCGCCATTCTCCGTGCGGGTGGTGGTGGAATTGGTGATATTCTCAGCCACCACATCCAGACGCAGCTGCTGCGCGGTCATGCCGGATGCCGCAATATTCATCGAACTCAAAAAAGCCATATCTTAACCTCCGCCATCAACCGCTGATCGCCTTCTGCAGACGGGTCAGGTCACTGCTGATGGAACTCATCACATACTGCAGCTGATACGCGTTGCGAATCATTTCGGCGCTCTGCTCCGTCACGTTCACACCGTTGTCATCCATGCGGGTGACTTCCATCTGCTCCTGCACAAAGTAGTCGGCGTTTTCCAGAACACCGCGCACCGAGTGCTTGGGCTTTGCCGCGTTCTGCGCCGCCTCCAGCTTTTCCTTCAGACTCTCCTCGAACGTGACGACCTTCGCGCGATAGTTCGGCGTTTCTGCGTTCGCAATATTGTCCAGAATCGCAGCCTGCTTGGTCCACAGAAAATTCATTGCCTTTTCCATCATCAGATCCGAATTGCTGGATAAGAAGTTCATCTCGCCACCTCCGATTCATCTAACGCCATAAAAGCAGGTATCTTTCACCCTGCTTCACAGTACGCCACATATTCCTTGTGTATTTGCTCTTGCGCATCCTTGCGCAAATACTGCGTTGCCGCATATTGCACAGCATATCCCATGCTTTGTGAAAACATTATAGCCCACGCATTTCCAAATTGCAACGGCAAACTATCGGTTGAATTACCCAAATTTCACATGATTTTTTTAGATAAAAAACAAACGAAGGGCTTTCACTGCCCTTCGTTTGCTTCCTTTTTATACTGTCGCACAGTCGCTGTGTCACACCTGTTCTGGGATTTTGTATTCAGAGCGCACGACCGCCGCGGCGGGAACGGATCTCCTTGCGCTGCAGCGCCAGAATCGCTTTGATCAATCGGTCCTGCTCCCCGTGACCCATGTCGATGAACTCACAGCCGTAAACAAATTCCCTGCTTCCATTCTCCGTCTCCGTTTTGCGGCGAATGGCACAGACAAAGGTAAAGGGCTCCATCTCCGGCACCAACACCGCGTCGATCACGCTGATCCAGTCCGTTTTTTCAAAGTCCGCATGGGTGCAGATCTGTGCGCCGCCGGCACTGAGGTTCAGGATCACACCGGGGAAAAACTTGCCCTGAGGCGTTTTTTCGCCGCACTCATCGCCGCGCAGCTCATTGCCGCAGCTCAGCATCACGCCGATCTTGGCATTCTGGCGGAAAAACGCGCGCTGATCCGCGCCGCGCACCACCTTCACCTGCTCAATGCGCCACATCTCCGCAGAGCTGCCCACGATCTTGCCCTCCACAAAGATCGCCTCATCCTTGTAGCGGCCACGCAGCTTCACCATGCTGCCGAACTCAATGGGCGGCAGCAGGTCGCCGGTCTCATTCGTCACCTGGTAGACCCCTTTTCTTGCCCACTCCAGCGAGCCGACGAAATACAGGTCATTATTCTGTTTCAGAACCTCCAGTCTCAATCCTGCCGGAAGCTCAGACGCGCCCTCATGTCCGCGCGCCGTTTCAAAAAGGCGACCAAACATATCAGTTTTCGTTCTCCTTTCCCTGTTCATTCACAGCAGGAATTTCCGCTTCACCCGGGATCTCCTCACACAGCAGCAGATACACATTTTCCCCCTCCCAGGAGGTATAGGTCGCCTTCGCAAGAGCAGACCACTCCAGCTTGGCGCAGTGGAGTTCCACAGCCTCGCCGAGATTGTTCAGCGGGCAGACCTCACACGGTGTTTCCCGTCCCATCAACGTGCGATAGCAGGGCTCTCCCTTTTCCCAATGGACCTGCAGCTTGCCGGAGGGATCGTTCAGGAAGCACAGACCATAGTCTTTGTCTCTGATCACTTCCACCCAGCCATTTTTCTTCGCCATGATGTGGTGCAGCGCAGCCGCCCATGCATTTGCATTTTCCTTGTTCCGCTTCTTCAGCAGGAACATGGACAGCACCTCGGCAAGGGAGGTCAGATAGCCCATCTGATCCTGTGTCCAGACCCGCTTCTCCACATCAGACTCAAAGCCCACGAAGCCGCGGAACACACCTTCATCCACGATCGCGCAGCAGAGCAGCGCCTTCGCGCCCATTCTGTGCGCCACCTCACGGATGCGGGGCGGCAGCGTCGCGGTATCGTCACAGCGAAACACGCCGCTTTTGTCAAACAGATCTCTCCAGCCGGGAAGCCACTGGGCATAGTTCACGCTTTTTCGGCGGCTGATCAGACTGCTCACACCGGGCGCGCACCACTCGAAGCTGTTGCGGCAGGATCGGTTGTCGGGCAGATTCTCAAAGATGTAGGCGCGGCTGACATTCGCCTGCCGTGCAGCCATGGCAAGAATGGTCTGGATGGCATCCTCCAGATCCTCGGAACGATACAGCATATGCAGGGCATATTCCATCAGTCCGCGTTTGCCGATATTGCCCCGCGCATCCGACTCGATGGCAGTGCGGTCAGCGAGGTAAACCACCTCTTCATCACCAATATCACGGTAGAAGGTCATGCGATCCTTGCCGCAGCCCTTGGAATAGCGCAGCGCCTTGTCAGCACGGGCAAGGAGATCCTCCACCTCCGCTCCCCCATCGGAGATCATTACCACACCCATGGAGCAGGAAATGTCGCACTCGGGCACCTTTATCGCGATCTCACTGCGGAAACGTTCCAGCACCTGTTCGCAGATGCCCTTCACCGTCTCATAGTCAGGCACATCGCACACCAGCACCATAAATTCATCGCCGCCCATGCGTGCCACCACGTCATAGGGACGGAAACGGTGCTTGAGCATATCGCCGCAGGACATGAGGACAGCATCGCCCATCAGATGTCCATAGCGGTCGTTGACCTGCTTGAAGTTGTCAAGATCCATAATGATCAGCGCAGCCTGCTCCTGTCTGCTGGAAATTCCCTGCAGATAGGTCTCTGTCAGTCGCTTTGCCGCGCCGATATTGCAAAGACCGGTCAGAGCGTCGCATTCCGCCGCCTGACGCAGATTCTGCACCATCAGTTTATCGGTATTGATATTCGTGATCGCGCCCAGCACCTCTGTGGTCTCGCCATTACCGTGCTGCTGACCGACCACGCGAACGCGGCACCAGATATAACTGCCGTCCGCCTTGGCAATTCGCATCTCCTGCTGCGCAGGGGTCATGCCGGCGTGAATATCCCGCACCAGCGCATTCCACGCCTCCATATCCTCCGCATGGATCAGACCGCCGCCATTGACAAGCCGCTTGCTGAAGCTGTCATTCTGCACCTCGTAGCCAAAGGTCTTGCGGAAGTTGTCGGCAAAGAACGCCTCGTCCTTCACGATATCCCACACGAAGAAAATTTCATCCGCATACGCCATCAGCATATCGTAGCGGTCTTCGATGGTGCGCATCCGCTCCTGCTCACGGCGCATTGCCGTCACATCCAACAGTGCCTTACAGGTATGCTCCACGCCGTCCGTTCCCACGAACATACGGCTCTCATCCATCACATAGACAGGCTCGCCGTTCTTGTGACGCAGGCGGTATTCCGCCGTGATCACATCCATATTCTCACCGCCGCGGGAGATCTTGTTCATCGCTCCCTCGCGATCCTTCTGCCAGATCAGATTCAGCAAGCTGCCCTCGGAAACCTCCTGCAGCTCCTGCTCCGTATAGCCCAGCAGCTCCGCCAGCAGGGGTGCGCCGTCCTCAATGGTCAGCCACTTATCCTGACGGCAGCGAACCGTGGTCCACGGCATTCTGCCGAAGAGCTTCTCGCCCCATTCGGCACCGCTCATCATCGCCGCATCCTCCTGCGGACGCACAAGGCAGTCTCCTTCATGCACATTCTGCCAAACCCAAAGAGCCTTGCGATCCGTCACGCGTCCGGTGTTGATGCGCAGGCACACAGAGTTGACCAAATGATATTCCCCGCCTTCCACATACCGGATGTGGATTCTCTTGGCATGATAGCGCAAGCCCTGTTCAAAAAACTCTTTCTGCAGGCAGACGATCTGCTCCGCAGCGCTCATCTTATCCTCAGGATGGATCGCCTTATTCAGCATCTCCATCAGCATCTCATTGAGATGGCTGCTCATGCCAAAACTCTCAAACACCGTGCCGGCACCGTGCAGGACGCGATAGCTGTCCTGATCCACGTCTACCTCAAGCACCACGCCATTGATCATCTGGCACAGTGCGCGCCAGCGCTTCTCCGCAAGGCGATCCGCGCCGGTGACAACCACTTCCGCAGCAGGGGGCGCAGTCATGGGCGTAAAGCCCTTCTTCTCCTCTTCACTCACCACGCCGTTGTCGGCATATTCCTTCGCGCAGTCTCTGAACTGATCCAGCACCACGCCGAACGCACCAATGATCTCGGGGTTGAACTGTCCGCACTCGCCACCAATGATCATCTTCACCGCCGTCTCATGGGGGAATGCATCCTTATACACACGGGGCGTGGTCAGCGCGTCATACACGTCGCACAGGGCGACCACCTGTGCACAGATGGGAATGGTGTGCTGCCGCAAGCCATCGGGATAGCCCTTGCCATCCCAGCGCTCATGGTGATAACGGCAGATGTTGTACGCATAGCGCATATACTCATCATCCAGCACGCCGGTCATGGTTCGCAGGATCTCAGAACCGGCGGTGGTGTGGCTCTTCATGATCTCAAACTCTTCCTTGGTGAGTCTGCCGGGCTTGTTGAGAATATGATCGGGGATCTGCACCTTGCCCACGTCATGCAGCACAGAGGCGCTGGCGATCATGTTGATCTTCCGCTCCGTCAGCGCATAATCGGGATAGAGGTCAGCCACGGCGTGAAGCAGGATCTTCGCAAATTTTCGGATGCGGATCACGTGCTGACCGCTTTCGAGACTGCGGAACTCCGTGACAGTGGCAAGCGTGTTCACAACGCTGTCATTGACCGCGCCCAGCATGTGGGACAGGTCGTCCACCTTGTTTTCCAGCATACGGCGACCTGCAAACAGCTCGATCATCAGTGCCACTCTCCGCTTGACAACAGCGGGGTCGTAAGGTTTGATGATCACATCGGACGCACCCAGATCCAACACGCGCAGCTCGCTCTTCTTGCCCGAGTCAGAGGTCACCACCAGAATGGGAAACTCCTGCAGAAGCGGGCTGCCCTTCAGATCCTCCAGTGTCTGGAAGCCGTCCTTCACGGGCATCATCACATCCAGCAGCACTGCCGCGATCTTGCGGTGGTGCTGCTGCATCGTTTCCAGCGCAATTTTTCCGTTTCCCGCTTCCAGATATTCATATTCATCGCCCAGCACGTTTTTCAGGAAGATACGATTGCTGGCCATATCATCCACGATCAAGATCGTATTGCGCTGTCCCATAGCACGTTCACCTGCTTTTACCCTTTTTTCATATCAGTAGAAGCATTTTGGACGCATTGCCCAAAACACGAGGATATAGTCACCCTTATTATAAGTTACATTACAGGATTTTTTGCCCTTTGTCAATGCGCGCCACCCTTTACGGGGAAAAGAGTTTGTGCTACCATACAGGGTAGAACAAGCTTTCCGCCAAGGCGGATCATTCTCAAACAGACGGAGGATACAGCCATGTCTCTCGGCCGCGAAAAAGTTTCTTTTCTGGGCGCTCCCACCCCTCTGGAATACCTGAGCACCATGTCCCAAAAGCTGGGCATCCATCTTTACATCAAGCGTGACGATCTGCTGCCCCTCGGCGCAGGCGGCAACAAGCTGCGTAAGCTTGAATATCTCCTCGCCGATGCCAAGGCGCAGGGCGCCACCGTCCTGCTGACCACCGGCGGCGCACAGACCAACCACGGTCGTCTCACCGCCGCTGTCGCCGCCAAATTCGGCATGAAATGCGTCATTGCCTGCCTGGACGAATACCCCGGCGAAATTTCCGCCAACATTCTCCTTGACCGCATCATGGGCGCAGAGGTCGTGTTGAAAAAGGACGATGGGCGCGACGAGGATGTGCAGCTGCGCGAGCTCTTCGCCGAGGTCACTGCCCGCTATGAAGCGCAGGGCGAAAAGGTCTACTTCATCCCCATGGGCGGCAGCAATGTCGTCGGCGTTCCCGGCTACTATGACTGCGCCGTGGAGCTGACGCGGCAGGCAGAGGAACTGCAGCTCGGTAATGCCCGCGTGGTCTGCACCGTGGGCAGCCTTGGCACTTACATGGGTCTTTACACGGGTCTGCGCTGCGAGAACTCTCCCCTCTCCCTCACCGGCATCGCCATCCTGCCCCAGAACGATGAGCACATCATGGCATACTGGAAGGACATCAAAGAAACCTTCGACCTCCCCTTTGATGCGGAGCGCAAGGATTTCCACATCGAAACCGGCTATATGCGCGAGGGCTACAACCTTCCCGATGCCCGCGTGCGGGACGCCATCTACGACATGGCACGCAGTGAAGCCATTCTCCTTGACCCCTGCTACACCGGCAAGTGCTTCGCAGGTCTTGAGGACATGGTGCAGGAGGGCAAGATCGCCCAGGGTGAGACCGTCATTCTGCTGCACACCGGCGGCTTCCCCGGTCTCTACACCAAGCATCACCGCGTAGAGTTCGAGAAGGAACTGCTGGACGGTGTGACCATCCTGTAATCAAAAACACGCCGTTTCCCACTGAGGAAACGGCGTGTTTTTTGTTATATTTCATCGAAATAATACAAATGGTATTCAATTACTCCACTTCGATCAGCTCATATTCACGGCTGCCGCAGCCCAGTGCCGCTGCCGCCTCCACGGTCAGAACACCATTGCGGCTCTCGATGCGCTCCAACAGATGATCGCGACCGGGGTCATCCGTTGCACCATAAACCAGATCCAGACAAGCCTGATCGATGGCAACGGGATCAAGGGACGCCAGAATGCCGATATCCTTCATGCAGGGATCTTCCGCCTTGGCGCAGCAGTCGCAGTCCACAGACATATTTGCCATGACGTTCACATAGGCAAGCTTATCGCCGAAGTGATGGATCACAGAGGATGCCGCATCTGCCATGGATTCCAGAAAAGCGTCATGGTCGGAAGTCCAGATCTTCTCTGGATCGCCCGCACCGTGGATGTATGCCTTGCCGAAAGAAGAACCCACGCCGATGGACAACTGCTTCAGCGCGCCGCCGTAACCGCCCATGGGATGCCCCTTGAAGTGGGACAGCACCAGCATGGAATCATAGCGAGTCAAATGGCTGCCCACATAGTTCTTCTTGATCTGCTTGCCGCCGGGGATCTCCAGCTCCAGATCGGGTGCATCCTCATCCAGAATATCCACCTCGCAGAGCTCCGTCCAGCCGTGCTCCTTCATGGTTTTCCGGTGCTTTTCAGTGCTGTTGCGAGTGCCCTCGTATGCGGTGTTGCATTCCACCACAGTGCCCTTCACTGCTTCGATCATGGGCTTCCAGAATGCAGGGCGCAGGAAGTTCTGGTTTCCGGTTTCACCGGAGTGAACCTTCACCGCCACCTTGCCGGGCAGTTCCTTTTCCAGCTTGCCAAACAATTCCAGCACTTTTTCGGGTGTAATGGTTCTGCTAAAATAAACCTTGGACTTCATCGTAATACCTCCTGCAGTTCTGTTTTGCGCCAAACAGCAGCCCCGCCTTGCGCATATCCGTTGGTCTCAGTGTACACAGAAAGCGCCGTATGCGTCAAGGAAATTCTTCGTTTCCCTTTACTTGTTTATATAAGTTGCTCTGCCGCCCACTGGTAAAAAAGAACACCCCGAAACTTTCGTTTCGGAGTGTTCTGGCGCGGAAGGAGGGATTTGAACCCTCGCGCGGGTTTTTAAGCCGCCTACTCCCTTAGCAGGGGAGCCCCTTCGGCCTCTTGGGTACTTCCGCAGGTCGAAGATGATATTCGTTTAAGGTTTGGCGGGGAGAGTAGGATTCGAACCCACGGATGCTCGCACATCTCCGGTTTTCAAGACCGGTGCCATCAACCCCTCGGCCATCTCCCCGTGTGAGTCGCTACTCTTATCCAAACGCAGAAATTATGATACCATGTGTTTTTTTGCTTGTCAATATCTTTTTTCAAAATTCCTGCACACTTTGAAAAGGTCGGCTCTTTCGCGCCATAGATAATTCTTATATACATAAAGGTAAAATCAATCGAAAAAGGGCTTGCATTCCTGTGAAAACCGTGTTATATTATCAACGTTGATTGCGAGAGCACAACACAATACGGTATCCGGGTGTGGCGAAGTTTGGTATCGCGCTTGAATGGGGTTCAAGAGGCCGCTGGTTCAAGTCCAGTCACTCGGACCATGCGGAGTATCATTAAAGGATCTGAAAGTTCTTTTGATGATACTCCGCATTTTTTATTTTTCAAAAGCATTATATCGCCGGGGCGTAGCTGACTGCTACGCCTCTTCTTGTTTCCATGACGATATCCGTCTCCGGAATCTTCTTGAGATCCGGCACACCGAAAGCACCAATACAGTTGTAGTGGATGACTATGCGCTGGCTGGTAACACCATCCCGCTTCTCAGCGTGGTACACCTCAATATGGTCGATCAGCTCACCGACCATGCGTCGTGTAATCGTGGTAGCGTTGGTATAACGCCGGACAGTCTCAAGAAAGCCTCCCACATCCATTTTCTTGTTGTCAGCCTTTTTCAGTTCCAACTGCAGGGTTTTGATCTTTCCGACAGCCTCCTGTTGCTCCTGCTCGTACCGTCTTGCCATCTTAGCAAAGCGGGCATCGTCTATCTTCCCTGACACATTATCCTCATACAATCTCTCAAAGAGCATATCCAACTCTTTGTCACGAGCCAACAAGACATCCAGCTCCCGCTGCTTCCTCGTCCGGTCAGTTTCCAAGACTTTCGCAGAGCGTCCCATCATAGACTTGATAAAGTCATCTTCGTATTCGTTGGCAAAGGCAGCCAGCCGCCTTACCTCATATAGAACAACCTGCTCCAAAAAATCTACTCGGATATAATGGGTAGAGGAGCATTTGCGAAGTCCCGAGTTATGAGTATTGCAGCTATAATATTTGATGTCATGGTTGCCCTGGTTAAAGTGAAAAGACATATTGCCTCCGCATTCTGAACATCTCATGATGCCCGAAAATACACAGGGTTCCTCTGTGACTGTCGTTCGTCTGCGGCGTGTGGTGTGCAGGTTCTGCACCTTTTCCCAACTGATGCGATCAATGATTGGCTCATGCACGTTGAAGAAGACCGCCCGGTTTTCTTCTGGGTTTTCCATGCGGCGTTTTATCTTGTAGGACTTAGAATAGGTCTTGAAGTTGATCACATCGCCGCAGTACTCCTGCAAGGAAAGTATTTTCTTGACGGTTGTATGATTCCACTTGGTAGGCTCCAGCGTACTCTTAGAGCCGCCCTTGCTGATTCCTTTGCTTGTGCGGTATGCCGAGGGATTTAATATTCCTGCCTCACAGAGCATCGTTGCAATCTGCAAGGGACCATTGCCTTCCAGCGCCAGACGATAGATATGCCGTACCACATCTGCAGCATCCGGGTCAATCATCCAAAACCGAGGATCGTCCGGTTTTTTCATATATCCGTAGGGTGGTTGAGACAACGGAATACCGGCGTTACCTTTCATCTTGTTTACAATTTTACGTTTCTTGGAAATATCCTTGGCGTACCATTCATTCATGATGTTTCGGAACGGGGTGAAGTCATCCTCGCCCTCGTCACTATCCACACCATCAGAAACGGCAACCAGGCGTACATCGTACTGTGGAAAGAATTCTTCGGTCAGCTTGCCAACCTCTATGTAGTTTCGTCCCAAGCGGGACAGATCTTTTACAAACACCGCTGAAATATAGCCAGCCTCGATTGCAGCTATCATTTTCTGAAATCCAGGTCGCTTCATGGTAGTACCTGTAATGCCATCATCCACGAAGAAGATTGCGTCTGTGTAGCCCTTATCTTTGGCAGCCTTTTGCAGTATCTTTTTCTGATTTTGAATGCTGTTGGACTCGTTATCCATGTTGTCATCACGGCTCAGTCGGCAGTAGAGAGCAGCTGTGCCGGTTGCAAATTTACTTGACTGTTTCAAAATATCCTCCTTTCCAAGCAGTCAAGCAAGGTCTTTTATCCGACCATATTATACCTCTGCCGACCACCCATGTTAAGGATGTCGATGTAATAATTAACCTGGTTCCAAATCAGCCAGCATCAACTTCAAAAGAATGTCACGCATAGACTCTCCTTCGTCCTTATAGACAGGTGTGACAACGAATGTGATTTTCCCGATTTGATAGGTATACTCTTCTTTGGAAACAACATCTGCCATAACAACTCTCCTTTCAAAGTTTCAAAAACGCACCTCAGAGCGAGGTGCATTTTTGAAACTTTGCTGGCGTTGATAGTTCTGTTTCACGTTTTTAATCAAAGGCTTCGCAGACAGCAACGAGCAAAGTTGCTTCATAGGAATTCGTGCCTCCCCCCATTCTTATGGCGGGGCGTTCTACGCTGTGACGCATAGCCAACGCAAGTATCATTATCTCCGCATACAGCTCATCGCAGACGGTGTAGCCTTCACCGTCTGCAGCAAGGGTGTTGCTCGCTCTCCTCTTGGGGTCTTCGCGCACCTGCTGCTCAGCTCCTCTGCACACGGAATGTATCTGTTCGCCCTATTCAGTTGTCATGAGCTGTTTCCAGCCTGCGAGAACGCACCACCGCGCTTGCAGTCATGCGCTCTCTCAGGAGGGAAAAGAATTGGTTATTGCGTCAAGTAGACCTTTTGCTGTCTGTTTCTCAAAAATGCAGCCAGCATATCAATGAACTCCGCATTGGTGGGCGGTTGAGTCAGCTTTCGTCCGGCGACAAATTCCAAGGGCTCACTTCCCATCTGATACCAGCAGTGGCGAATCAGAATTCGCAGCGCTTTCTCCACAGAACAGTTAGAAACGCCATAGTGACGAGCAGTTCCGGATAAAGGCGTTTGGTAATCAGCTGCACCTCATCCGGATTCTGCAGCGCACGTTCAATCATAAATTCCGCATAGCGGAAACCAACCAAAGTTCTTGTGCCGCCGATACTCCTCAGGAGGCAATCTACAGTCATGGAAATCTCGATTTCACCACTGTGTTGCTTATCAGCAAAAAGATAGATAGGCATATGCATTTCCTTTCTCATAGCAATCTTCTTCTGGTTCGCCTCATAGGAGGCGATCGACAGCGACTCGGCAATGCTTTGCCTATAGGTATGATAAAGGAAAAGTCTCGCTTTGTGTTGCGTTACTCATAGTCAGATATCGGCAATCGCAGGCGCTTTAAAGTCTAACACAGTCTATAATGTGACGAAATGTGTCTCGTGGCGAGCTTGTATTTTTGTTGCAAAAAATCAGGGGCAGCACAAATAATGCGCCGCCCCTTGCTGTCTCCGTTGTTCTCTTGCTTCATTCGCTTTTCTTGCGCCGAAGAAAAACATGCACTCTCCACTATTTCTCCACGATGGTTTCAACCTCTTTGTAGTCAGTCTGTCCACCGGAGGTAACTGCTGTCACTTCAAGGAGCACACGATAGGTTCCGCTTGAAACAGACGAATAACCCCTGCTCTCTCTCAGGTAGTTTTCTGCAGTAAGATTCTCCCATGTTGCCAGAGTGCTATAGCCTCCGAAAATGTTTCTCTTCTGCAGTGTCATGGTAGCAGTGATCGTTGAGTCACTCGCGATGGCTGTTGCGGTGCAGTTTGCGGTAGAGCCCGAAAAACTCAGACCAGCTTCACATGTTCGCAATCCAGCCCATCTGGCATATGCAGACACTGACATGGTCAAAAGTAGCACTATACTGATTGTTGCGATAAGTACTTTTTTCATAGTTTCTCTCCTTTTATTTCAGTAGAATAACCACCCTTACGGGAGTTCTGACAATAGAACGACCGTAAGGGTGGTTTTGTTGCAAAGAATCAATTATTTTCGATGAGGCGGATCTGCTGAGCAAGTGCCAAAGCGGTATTCACATCAAAACGGCTCGGAACGCTCAACGTATAGTGTACACGGAGAGATTCATCATTCCAAACCAGAACGTGCATATCGTCAGCACTGAGGTATTCAAAAATATAATAGGTAACACCGTTCAGTTCTCGCTCGTAAGTGGAGACATTTTCTGTGTTTACGGAGAGTTCTGTATTCATGTTGTTGAAGCCGAAGTTAGCAATGATCAATTCTCCGTTGTCGTTTTCAAAAACTAGCGTATCACAGAACGGGATCATCTGCTCCTGACCGAATTCATTTGTAACAGAGACCTCGGAGGTATATCGTACGCTGACATCCAAAAAAACCTGTGGGAAGAAGACTGCCATCAAGCAGAGCTAGATGATAATTGCGAATCAACATATCCGTCTGATTGTTGCCAAAAAGATCCCACCGAAAATGGAAGTCCATATGATCCTCCCACCATTCCTGATAAAACTCCACTATTGCAGCTCTGGTTTCCGGAACCGTCATCAATAAACCGAACAGTATAGAAACAGTCAGGAGGAACATAGCCGCAAATCGTGCCATACGCTGCCAAACGGTTCTGGACTCTCTTTGTGCATAACCAAACGGATCCATCAGCATTTTCTCCCGATGGTGCATATAGTCCTTGCTGAAATGAATATCCAGCTTATCAGCACTTTGAATCGCTTCCTGATAATCCTCCCACAAAGCATCCATCAGAGCTTTTCGTAAAACATGATCAAATTCAGCCTCTGTCATAATATCCCTCCATCCTCTTCTTCAACATTTTTCTCGCCTGATAAATACGTGATCGCACAGTACTTTCGGAAATTCCTAACACTTCGGCAATCTCCTTATCTGTCCACCCTTCCAGAAACTTAAGACTCAACGTTGTATAGTAGATCGTTGGTAACTGACGCAATAGTTCCTTAATATCAACTGACTCTACCCAAGTAGCAATATCATCATCTGCCACCGGTAGATCATTCACCGAGTCAAAGTCAACTATCCTTTTGGTTTTCCGAAGCATATCGAAAGATGTATTCTTTACTATCATAACGAGCCACGCGCCAATTTTGTTATCTGCGATTTGCCTGCAAAGGGACATATGGTGGATCACTTTGATAAAGCTGTCGTGAACCGCATCCTCCGCCGCCGCAGAAGACCCCAATATGCCAAAAGCCGCTGCATACATCACGCGTTCGTAAGAAACATATAGCTGAGTCAGATATATTTTGTCGTCATTATTTTCTAACAATCCCAAGTATAGCGCAAGCAATTTATATACCTCCACCCCTATCGCAGATTTATCCGTTTATGACAATTATAATTATATCACCCCCTTAATTCAAGGTGTCACCTATAATATCCAATGCATCACTCCGTTCATAATCCAAACCTTATTCGATAAACTATAAGAGGGTGATTTTATGAATGATTTTGATCAATTCTGCATAGAAGTGGGACTTCGTGTTGCATATTATCGAAAGAAAAACAACTACACTCAGGAAGAGTTGGCCGAAAAGATTGGGTTGAGTGCCGGATATTTGTCTCAAGTTGAGACACCCACCTGTGTACAGCCAATATCACTAAAAACTCTGTTCCTGATTTCTCGCGTTTTTGATATCCCGCCTTCAGTCCTTCTTTCCGGTCTATAGTAACGAGGGGAATGCGTATGCTTTCGTTTTATCTGATGCTCCTCGAAGGAGACGATGACAGGGAGCTGTTTGCACAGATTTATATCGCGCACGAACGAATGATGTACTCAGTTGCATACAGTATTTTGCATTCGCAAATGGCTGCACAAGATGCTGTGCACAATTCTTTTATAAAAGTAATTGAGCATTTTGAAACCTGCAAAAAAATGCAAAAAGATGAAACAGCAAAGTGGCTATTGGTTATTGTGAAGCATTCCGCTTTTGACATAAGAAAAAAGGAAGCCAGATCCAAGCCATTTACAGATGTTGAGCATTTGACAGACATCCCCTCCGAGAACGAACTTGCGGACGCTTCGCTTGGTTACTCTGAGCTCATAGAGATGGTTCAAACCCTGCCGGACATCTATCGCTCCGTTTTAGAGTTAAAGTATGTAGCCGAGTGGTCGGACGATGAAATAGCCAAAGAACTTCATCTGAATCGGAATACAATCAGAAGTCGTTTAATGCGGGGAAGAAATTTACTAAAGGAAAGCCTTTGTTCGACACAGCCCCAAGACATATAGTAAACAACACGGCAAATTGTTCTTTTGTTAGAACGATTTGCCGTGTTGTTTTGTTGCAGAGACGCAGTTCAGAAATACACCGAGGCTAAAAACTCTATGTTATATACAGTTTTTTTCATCGGATTTTGTGTGAGCATACAATTTTTTTAGAACCATCAACAAAAGTACACTTGAAATACGTTTTACTGGTAAGCCACAAGAAAGGAGGTATTCGGCTAAGATGGCTATAAGCGGCAGTTTCAACGTTGGGTGCTGTCGAGAACCTTTGCATTTGGGGTCATTCTCCGCACTCCATACGCTTCCTCTATCACCGATCCTCGCAGAAGCCCAAATACCACTACAGAAATTGCTGAACCACCATATAACCCCAGAAGCTTCAACACCTAAAGGAAGTAGTAATCAGGACATCTCGACAAAAGGAAAGGAGGCATTGGTCTCATGAGCTCAGCACATGAGGACCAAAACATTTGTATGAAGAACAAAAAGCTGATTAGATCTACCATCGCATTGGCAGTTTGCCTGGTGATGACATTTGCAGTAACGAGCGTTGCAAACTGCGCTCATTCGGATTTCCGGGCCTCTCTCGAATTGGTTGGTACATCCGGAAGCCAGTGGCGTTGCCACGCACAGGCATACTGCAATTCGAACGGCTCTGCGATTAAGGCCGTTCTTACCTGCTCAGACGGAAGAGAGTATACCAGTGCATGGGTCGAGGGCAGATCTGGAACTGTAACTCACGCCTATACACAGGGTGTCGTTGCGCCCGTCAGCACCCTGCGAGCCAGCTACGAATACAGAAGCTAAGAGTGCTCATTGGCAGCAGGGCGTTTTCTGCCCTGCTGCTTTTAATATGTGATAACTGGAACTGGCAGAAGCGAGGAAAGATATATGGCAACTGTATTGAAAGCAGAAAATCTGCATAAAGATTATCCCAATCACGGAGAAACCGTGCAGGCCCTACGAGGTGTTGATATGACAATCGAAGAGGGCCGATTCTATGCAATCGTCGGCCGCAGCGGCTGCGGAAAGTCCACATTACTGCATCTGCTTGGCGGCTTCGATTCCCCCACCTCTGGACGTGTTCTTCTGGATGACGAGGATTTGTTCCAGCTCTCCGATGTGGCACAGGCGGCGCTCCGCCGCAGAAAACTTGGTTTCGTATTTCAAGCGTATCAACTCCTGCCGGAACTCTCTGCAGAGGAAAACGTTCGTTTGCCGCTTTGGCTCGACAAAGGGTCAGGAGATGAGCAGTGGATCGATGCACTGTTTGACCAACTGGGTCTCTCAAAAAAAAGAATGCGCTTTCCTTCAGAGCTTTCCGGTGGCGAACAGCAGCGTGTTGCCATCGCAAGGGCTCTTGTGGCAAAACCGCGGCTTCTGTTGGCAGACGAGCCTACCGGTAACCTGGATCGCGGCAACGGACAGGCGGTCATGGCACTGCTGAAACAGATGAATGTCTCTTTCCGGCAAACAATTCTACTCGTGACTCACGACAGTGATGCAGTGTCATATGCGGATACAGTGTTGAAGATGGAGGACGGGCGCATAACAAGCAAGGAGGTACTGCAATGAAGGCAGCACTGATCCTTAGAATGATGAGGCGCAGAAAGAAAGAGACTCAGATGCGGTTGGTGTCTCTCTCTGCGCTATATGCTTTTTGCACGCTACTACTTTTCTTCCAGGGAAGTTTTATGGCCTCCGAAACCGAGCGCCGCTATGAGACCTATGGTGCATGGACCGGTGCGGTCTATGACGCTCCTAAGGATGCCGAAGAACTCTTGCAATCCAACGAAACCATAGATGTCCTTGGACATATTCGCATAACGGAGCCAGTAGAGAACTTTCCCGCCGGCAGCATGGATAATGCCGCACTGGATCTCAGCCGAATCAGAGTAGAACGGGGTCGTCTACCAACGGCACATGGCGAATTCGCTGCAGAACGATACGCCCTTGCTGCACTTGGCAATCCAGTAATTGGTGAGACAGTGCTGATCCACCAGAATGGCAAGGAAAGGGAGATGAAGTTCTGCGGTATTCTCACGCCTTGGACACAAAACTGGAAAACCAGCGGTCCACTGCCCGTAATACTCCTCTCCGAAACCGAGACAGCAGATCCTTCAACAGAGATCCTGCTATGGTCTGCACAGACACAGCCATTCATGGATGACCTGTACGACATACTTGACTCAAGCGGTGGAAACTATGTCTATAATGAGTTTGGACAAACCAATCCATTCCAAGGCAGCTTTTTGGATTCCTATGAGATTCTGATCCCAATAGCCGTGGTTGCTCTTTTGGTCACGCTATACGCTTTGTTTGCGATCCTTCCGGGGCTCCGATTCCGTTTTTCCCTGCTTCGCTCTCTCGGTGCATCGCCATGGAACGGTGCGGCCATGATGGCATTAGAAGCAGCTGCGTTGTTTCTTGCTTCACTGCCTTTGGGACTGCTTGGTGGAGCAACGGTTGCGGCAGTGTCTCTGTTTGCAGCAACCCATTGGCTTACCATGCCTCTCCGTTTTTCCGTTGACATCGAACTGCTATCTTCCGCGCTGGTCTTAGTGACAATCATGCACTTTGTTGAACAAATCACCGCGGGGCTGTGGTTCTCCCAAACCTCTATGACAGCATCTCTTCGACGGGAAAACGCCTTTCTCCGCGAAGGAACACTACCAAAACTCACACATATTCGGAAACTGGGTTTTGTCGGACGCTGCTTACGCAGGCGGTCATTCTGGCATCGAGAGAGTCTGCTGCGCTCTGGTCTCTGCATCGTTGTCGTAGTTGCTCTTTCCATAAACTTCGCAACTATTATACGAGGGCGGAACGGCTATCGTCATGCAGAGAATTCCATGTTGTACAGCTATTATCTAAACATTCATGATACCAAAAACGGGTTGAACGATACAGAAATCAACGAACTTCGTTCAATAGATGGTATCGTTGATGTAGAAGTTCGATCGATCCTACGCTATCAGGAAACTATCGGCTACGGATGGGACTACAAGCCGATTTTGCTCCGGTCTTCCAAATTTGCAGATGATACATATATTACCGGTCTTCGCAACCACAGTGGAATAAAAGATCTCCCAGCAGGAGAGGATTACTTCCCTGTGCGCAGTATTCGCGGAATTCCCGAAGAAAACGAAGAGTTCCTCCAAGCTTTTACCTCTCATTCAAACGAAAGTCAATTTGATATAGAAAGCTTTTTTGCAGGAGAGAGTTGTATATTGATTCTCCCCCCTTACAAAAAAGATTTTAGTTCCTTAGCTTTTACCGGCGAAATCGGGCTGAGCTTTGTGCAAGACGAGAATCTAGATGAGGATCCCTCTTCCATTACGACTTATCCGGACGATGAGAACGCTCTGCATCCCGGAGACACACTCGTAGTAGAAACACCAGATGGCAAGACCGCTCAACTTTCAGTTGCCAGTATATTGCGCACAGCAGCAGTCGTGAATGGCTTCGGCGGGAGTGCAGGAATTCTTGTGAGCGAGGCTTTTTGGAATCGCATCGAACCAGATGCTGCCGGGCTTTATAACGATGTGCTGCTCACCTCCCATCGAGATGCCGATTTCAAGCACGTAGACTGGCTTGTAGAAGATGCTCTGCAACGCATGATTCCAGAACTGCATGATTTTTCTTCGGTAGTCTGTCAATACAATAATAACCGTATCGGGTTCGAGGATGACGCACGCCGGGAACTGGACACTGCAGTTCGTGCAGGGGTTTACAGCGCAGTGCTGCTGATCCTCTACACGCTCCTCATTATCGCTGTCTCAATCGCAGCAGCAGAACGGCTTCGGTATCGCACCGGAATTTATCTAGCCCTTGGAGCAACGCGAAGACAAAGTCTCTATGAGGCTATCGCCGAGTCGTCTGTTGGTGTAATTGTGTCTATAGCAGTAGGCGGTATTCTGGCAATTGGGTTCTTTGCGATAGAATTGTGGAAAACATATCGTTTCCTTGATTGGGAAGGCTTGGTAGAAGCATTCTGCGGAAGAAATATGATCTATGGCAGCAACTTGATCTATCTTGCAGCAGCTGCTGCAACAGTGACCGTTGTATTGCTGATTCATCTGATAGTTGACACGCTGCCGCTATGGAAAATCCACCGCGAAAGTTCCGCAGATCTTTGGAGAAGCTAATGCAACCTAGAATTATTAGAGGAGAAGAGAATACAACCAGCCAAAAGGAGTTTAAAATTGATCAGCGCACAAAATCTCTCATCAATCTCCTTAGGGCGCTATTTTTGTTTATCAGAATTTTTTCTTATTGCTTCTATTGCTTTTATAATGATTGCTTTCCAGCAAAATATTTAGAGAAATCGGTCTTGCTTTGGGTATCGCCGAGAACTGGGCAAGAGCAACTTTTGACCGCTGCAAAAACAAAATAAGCGAAAGGTGGCAAGAAAAATATGACCATTAATTGTGACATTATCCGTGATTTGCTCCCGAGCTACGTTGATGAGCTGACAAGCAAAGAATCCAACGCAGCAATAGATGAGCATATCAAAAACTGCCCTGCGTGCAAAAAAATTTTGGAGAATATGAAGTTCCCGATAGTTGGATTGAAACGCAGCAGTAAAAATTACTTATACGACGCATGAGGTTGTTATAAAAAAGAGGACAAAAGCCCTCTGAAAGCTGCAAAAAGCACAAGGAGCAGATGCAATCTTGATTGCAGCAGTTCTCTTCGAAAAAACCGAAGATACTCCAGACCAAAATCTCGTTTTGGTCTGGAGTATCTTACTAAACATGTAAAGCGCAAGAAGTGCGTACCCATATAGCCATACAAGCAGGATTGGATTATAACGCGGAAACCTGGATCAAACTATGCTCCCACGTTTTGTTATGCTGTCTCTAATATCAGGACTATGGTAAAATGTGTCTCATGGTGAGATTTATTCTTGCGTACAAAAAGGCAGTCACGATTTCTCATGACTGCCTAGTAAGAGTCTTTCGAACTTGTCCAAGGAACATTCTATAAAGGCACAGCGGGAGATGACTTTTCAGAACACTCAATCTCCGCCAATTTTCTTGTTATTTTTGCTCGAATTAACAGTTTTCTTGTTGCGCCAATTTCATATCCCTTACTCCTCGTGTATTGGGAACAATCTCAACAACTCAGGGATATTGGTCGACTCCATGAAACTATCGTAGTTATGCGGATCATATCGCATGATTTTAAATAGCGGTAGCCACCATTTAGAATTCATAATTTCAGACTGCCACTGAGTTGAGCTAGATTCCTGTTTGTAAAGATCTCGGATCAGACCGAACAGGGTCTTGTTGTTCCCTTTTCCGGGCAAAACCATCGCCGTTGCTACCAGCGGATGAAAGCGCTTACCTTTCAATCCCTTGATCATTGCCGCACGAGCAGCCTCATCAGCGCGCAAAAACCGCACATGATAATGCCAGATCTGCAAAAGAGTATCTGGATATTCCGCATCAATCTTCTCTTGCTTCTGCTGAAGAGCTTCCAGCAGCGGTGCAGGCTCAGACGCCTTGCTCAGCAGAAGATCCAACAAACGGTACACATGGCTCACCAGTGTCACATCTTCAAAGACAAGCTTCAAAAGGAAGCAGAAAAGCTCAAAAATAACATCATCAACAACAAGTATGTTCGCCTGAATCCTGCCCAGCAAACGGTTCAGCACGGTACGAATCTGCGAAGATCGTCCATCTTTCAGGCACACACCGATATATCTTTTCAAAGCAAAGAAATCTACGAGCTGCAAAGTCTGCGCCTCATCTGCCAGCTTTAGCTTAGGCAGATTCTGATCCAACTCCGTCAGATAAGATGACTGCATAGCATAAACGGCACGAAGTGCTTCTGTTTTGTTTCCATTGATGCGAAGTCGGTACTGATTCAGAATCGATTGAACAGCAGGATACAACGCCGCCAGTTCACTTTCCGAATCACTGTAAAAGGTCAGATCATCCACATAGCGAATATATCCCACCGGATTCTTCCGTGTTGAGAGGTATTTCCGAATCTCTTCATCCACACAAAGCATGCAGAGCTCCGCTGCAACATGAGAAGAGAATGTGCCTGCTGGGATTCCCTTGGTCTGATTGTTATTGATCCGCTGATGGAACTGATCAAGAAACTGGAAATATCGAAAATCTACACCAATCTTTGAGAACGGTTCCTTATCAGCCATTTTTTCAAAATTATGTGTATAGAGGTTCGGGAAAAATGACTCGATATCCATTTTCAAAGAATAGATGTAATCCCGCTCCGCTGCAAGAACACGCTTTTTGTTCTCTTCGAAAGCGGCAGAGCTATTAATCTTATTATTCTTCGTTGTAAATACGCCCGCCAAAACCCAGTCATCGTCTTCCCATTCTTTGGTTTCATCGTTGTAGTTAGAGAGAACAAACTCTTCTCCAAACACCAAATAGGAGTTGGAGTTTTTCACATAATGCTCGTTATCCTGTTCAATGTACAGTGCTTCAAACAACGGCGAAAACTCCAACATTGTGTTATACATGAAAGCAAGATAGTGCAAGAGATTAGGGATCTGCATTTCCCGCAGGCTCTTGTTCTTCTTAAAATCAAAGAAGCTGATTGCCTCCACGCCGGGCGATCTGATATACGGAGGCGAATCAATCATTTTGAACTCAGTGATAAAACCATCCGTATCCTGTTTGAATGCAGGGACATTGGCATGATTAATCTCATCAAAAATATCATCAACTGCATCAACCAGCTCTTCCATATCCAGCAGGTCAGGAAGATCAGAATACCAAAGCCCCCTGAGCAACAGTTGGGTATTGTTGCGATAATTCTCCATATTCAAATCGACCATAATATGCCTCTCTTTCTTTATGGCGCAATATGTGCCGAAAACCTAATTATTGTACATTTTTATTATATTTTGCCCCAACTTCATTGTCAACGAAGCTTACTTATCAACAGCTGAGTATACACATATACAATCACAAAGACTCTCAATCAGCAAAACAGCTGCGCGCTAATCATTACCGCCCTTTTGAGGACTTGATCGGGCAGTTCCGAAAATCCTTAGCTGACAAAATGCATCTCTTGATGAGCTTTAATTTCATCAACTATAATCTGTCTACCACGAAACCCATATTTCACTGCATAGCAAGCCACCGTTTTGAAGATTTCTTTGAAAGAGTTATCTATGATTGCCAATTGCAGAAAAGTCATGTAGAATAGAAGTAGATAATAGATAATTATCCTGCGTTAAATATACAAAGTGAATGAGATACGCAAAGGTGGGTAGATATATG
>JAFVXA010000014.1 GCA_017501355.1 Oscillospiraceae bacterium | reverse complement strand
TGGCGGGCACAAAGTGCCCGGGAATCGTCCTGCCGCGACGGTGGGCGGACGGCATGATGCAATATCTTAGTACATACCGCCCATGTCGCCCACGCCGGGGAAACAGGCGATGCGCCGCCTGCGGCGGATCAAGCGAGCCTGTTTCGAGGATGCGGCACGATTGGCGGGCACAAAGTGCCCGGGAATCGTCCTGCCGCGACGGTGGGCGGACGGCATGATGCAATATCTTAGTACATACCACCCATGTCGCCCATGCCGGGAGCGACAGGTGCGGGGGGCTCGGGCTTATCAGCCACGAGGGATTCGGTGGTCAGCACCATGGAGGAGACGGAGACCGCATTCTCGAGGGCGCTTCTGGTGACCTTGGCAGGGTCAACAATGCCGGCATCGATCATGTCGCAGTACTCTTCCTTGTATGCGTCGAAGCCGTAGCCGTTCTTGCCGGCGGTTCTGACCTTCTCGAGGATCACGCTGCCGTCGAGACCTGCGTTGGCAGCGATCTGGCGGATGGGCTCCTGCAGAGCGCGCAGAACGATCTGCACACCGGTCTTTTCATCGCCCTCCACAGTCTCCAGCACCTTCTCCACAGCGGGGATGAGGTTGACGAAGATAGTGCCGCCGCCGGCGACGATGCCCTCTTCCACAGCTGCCTTGGTTGCGTTGAGTGCATCCTCGATGCGGAGCTTCTTCTCCTTCATCTCGGTCTCGGTGGCAGCGCCGACCTTGATCACCGCCACGCCGCCTGCGAGCTTAGCCAGACGCTCCTGCAGCTTCTCACGGTCATAGTCGCTGTTGGTGACAGCGATCTGGCTGCGGATCTGTGCCACGCGGGATGCGATCATCTCGCTTGCGCCGTCACCATCGACGATGATGGTGTTTTCCTTGGTGACCTTGACCTGACGGGCGTGACCCAGCATATCAAGGGTAGCAGTCTTGAGGTCATAGCCCAGCTCCTCGCTGATGACCTGACCGCCGGTGAGGATAGCGATATCCTGCAGCATCTCCTTGCGGCGATCACCGAAGCCGGGAGCCTTCACGCACACCACGTTCAGCGTACCGCGCAGACGGTTCAGCACGAGGGTGCTGAGGGCTTCGCCCTCCACATCGTCCGCGACAATGACCAGCTTCTTGCCTGCCTGCACCAGGGGCTCGAGGATGGGCAGCAGATCAGCCACCACGGAGATCTTCTTGTCGGTAATGAGGATGTAAGCATCGTCCACGACTGCTTCCATCTTCTCGGTGTCGGTGACCATGTAGGGAGTGATATATCCGCGGTCGAACATCATGCCTTCCACGATCTCGCTGTAGGTCTCAGCGGTCTTGGACTCCTCCACGGTGATCACACCGTCGCTGGAGACCTTCTCCATTGCCTCGGCGATCAGAGCGCCAATGGTCTCGTCACCGGAGGAGACAGTGCCCACGCGGGCGATGTCCTTGGTGCCGTCCACCTTGCGGGACTGTGCCTTGATCTCAGCGACAGCAGCTTCCACAGCCTTGTTCATACCCTTGCGGATGATGACGGGGTTTGCGCCTGCTGCGAGGTTCTTCAGACCCTCGCGGATGAGAGCCTGTGCCAGCAGGGTAGCGGTGGTGGTACCATCGCCTGCCACGTCATTGGTCTTGGTGGAGACCTCACGCACCAGCTGTGCGCCCATGTTTTCAAACGGATCCTCCAGCTCGATCTCCTTGGCGATGGTCACGCCGTCGTTGGTGATGAGGGGAGAGCCGAACTTCTTGCCGAGGACCACATTGCGGCCCTTGGGACCGAGGGTGACCTTGACGGTATCGGCGAGGGTGTTGACGCCGGTTTCCAGCGCCTTGCGTGCGTCTTCGCCGCACTTGATAAGCTTTGCCATAATAAAGTTCCTCCAAATTGAAACTAAAGATTACACATTTCTTCGCCGCGCCGCGGCGAACATCTCAATCGTTTTTTCCGGCGGCGTGTACGTCGGAAAAAACACTTCTCACGCCGCCAGTGTGCGAGCACAGCGAGTGCGCGCAGCGGCGTGCGAGGGGTTTTTATAAGGGGAGCCTGTTCCCCTTATACTACTTTCGCAAGCACGTCCTTTTCGCGCACGATGATGAACTCCTCGCCGTCCATGTTGACGGTGCTGCCTGCGTACTTGTCAGCGATGACGAAATCGCCCACCTGCAGGGTCATCTTCACTTCAACGCCGTCCACCATACCGCCGGGACCGACTGCCACGACCTCAGCGACGCTGGGCTTCTCCTTGGCGCTGGATGCCAGCAGGATACCGCTCTTGGTGGTCTCCTCAGCTTCCTTCATCTTCAGCACGACACGGTCTGCCATAGGAACGAGTTTCATGGGATTTCCTCCTTATATCGATAAAAATATTTAAAAACATTTTTGATGTTGGCACTCTTTCTTGCCGAGTGCTAACTGACAGAGCCTATCTTATTGTACCCGCTCTGAAAAATCAAGGGAATTTTGCAAATATTTCCCCCTCGGGGATAAAAATTCACACTTTGGTCAAAAACTGTGCAACAGAGTGGCTTTTTTCGTCTATTTCAGCTCTTCCCGCAAGGCTGATTTCTTGACAACAGGGGTCGTTTTGCATAAAATGGTAAACGGAATAATATGGAGTTTTGCGCCCGATTTTGCCTGACCTCTCTTTTTTGCGGCGCGGCTTCCTTTACTTTGCAATAAGGAGATACAGAAATTATGGAGAAGAAGCAGAAGGTGGATTTCCTGCCGATCATTCTCGGCGGCGACATCACCACCTACAGCCTTGCCCGCAGCTTCCACGAGGAGTACGGCGTCAAGAGCGTGGCGGTCAGTATGCTCAAGAGCATCATGATCTCCCACTCCAGCATCATTGAAAATATCGTTGTGCCCGACATGGACACCGAGGAGCATTTTGTGGAGCGTCTGATCGGCATCGCAAAGAAGTACAGCGGGCGTAAGCTCCTGCTGATGGCGTGCGGCGACTGGTATGTGCGCATGATCGTGGAAAACCGCGCAGAACTCGAGAAGTACTATGTCGTGCCCTACATTCAGGAAGACCTGCTGAACCGTCTTGTGCTGAAGGATTCCTTCTACAGCATCTGCGACGAGGTTGGCGTTCCCTATCCCAAGACCTTTGTCTACGACTGCAAGGATCGCCCCGAAAAGCTGGAGCTGCCCTTTGACTATCCCGTCATTGCAAAGCCCGCTTCCTCCGCCGCCTATCACTATGCGAAGTTCGAGGGCAAGAAAAAGGTTTTCCGCATGAAAACCGAAGAAGAGCTGAAAATCATGCTGGACAAGCTCTGCGCCAGCGGCTATGACTACAAGTTCCTCATTCAGGACACCATCCCCGGTCTCGACTTCAATATGCGCATCCTCACCTGCTACTGCGACCGCCACGGCAAGGTGCGCTTCATGTCCTCCGGTCACGTGCTGCTGGAGGACAACGCCGCCATGGGCGTGGGCAACCCCGTTGCCATCATCAACGATGTCAACCGCGAGATCATGGAGCATGCCAAGCGCCTGCTGGAGCACGTGGGCTACACCGGCTTTGCCAACTTTGACATCAAGTATGACTGTCGCGACGGTTCCTTCCGCTTCTTTGAGATCAACACCCGTCTCGGACGCAGCAATTTCTACGTCACCGCCAGCGGCTTCAACGCCGTGAAGTGGATCGTGGACGATCTGATCTATGAAAAGGACTTTGACGAGGAACCTGTTATCGCGGATAACTGCGACAGCCTCTATACCGTGGTTCCCAAGTCCGTGCTGATGGACTATGTGAAGGACGATGCGCTCAAAGCTCGCGTGAAGGAGCTTTGGAGCAAGGGCTGCGCCCATGACCCCCTCAGCTATCGCGGCGAGAAGAATCTCCTCCGCCGCCTCTATCCCCCCTACTTCATGTGGAAGCAGCGCCGCAAGTTCAAGGCGTAACTTCCCCCATTCTATAAGAAAGCAAGGTATATCAGATGTGCGGTTTTGTGGGCTTTCTGGATGAAGCCATCAACTATTCTGCCGAAACAGTCATCCACGCCATGGCGGACAAGATCATCCACCGCGGTCCCGACTCTGACGGCTATTTCTGCGAAAACAAGGTGGGCATGGGCTTCCGCCGCCTGTCCATCATCGACCTTGAGGGCGGTCATCAGCCCATTTACAACGAGGATCAGAATCTCGTCATCACCTTCAACGGCGAGATCTACAATTTCCAGACCCTGCGGGAGGAGCTGATCAGCAAGGGGCATGTGTTCTCCACCCGCACCGACACCGAGGTGCTGCTCCACGGCTACGAGGAGTGGGGCAAGGAGCTGCCGAAGAAGCTCCGCGGTATGTTCGCCTTCGTGATCTATGACCGCAGAGAGCAGACCCTCTTCGGTGCCCGCGACATCTTCGGCATCAAGCCCTTCTACTATTACCGTGACGGCGGCACCCTCGTCTACGGCAGCGAGATCAAGGGTCTGCTGCCCCACCCGAACTTCCGCAAGGAATTTGATGAGAAGTGGCTGCCTACCTATCTCTGCTTTGAGTACATCCCGAACGATGAGACTCTCTTCAAGAACGTCCGCAAGCTCCCCGCAGGCTGCTGCTTCACCGCAAAGGGCGGCGAAATGACCGTGGAGCGTTATTTCGACCTTCGCTACGATATCAAGAGCGGCAAGACCATGGAGCAGTGGATGGACGAGATCGAAGAGGTGTTCCGCGCCTCCTGCAAGGCGCACTGCATCAGTGATGTGGAGGTGGGCTGCTTCCTCTCTAGCGGCGTGGACTCCAGCTATGTCACCCGCCTGCTCCGCGACGATATGCCCGTGCGTGCCTTCTCCATCGGCTATGCCGAGCAGAAGTACAGCGAGCTTGCCCATGCGAAGGAGCTTGCCGAAAAGATCGGCGTGGAGTGCATCACCCGCGAGATCACGGCGGATGAGTTCTTCGATGCCGTTCCCGCCGTGCAGTATCACATGGATGAACCCCTGCCGAACCCCTCTGCGATCCCGCTGTACTATCTCACGCAGATGGCTGCGAAGGAAGTCAAGGTGGTGCTCTCGGGCGAGGGCGCAGACGAGCTCTTCGGCGGTTATAACTACTATAAGGAGTGCCTCGACTTCGAGAAGTATATGAAGGTGCCCTCCTTCCTGCGAAAGATCGCAGGCGGCGTGGCAGAGAAGCTGCCGAATTTCCACGGCAGACGCTTCCTCATGCGCGGCAGAGTGCCTCTCGAAAAGCGCTACATCCGCAACAACTATAACTATCATTACACAGAACTGGGAAGCATTCTCAAGGATACCTCTCACGTCGTTCCCCCCGAGACCCTCACCAAGCCCTACTTCGACAAGGTGGCAGGGCAGGACGAGGTCACCCGTATGCAGTATGTGGATATCTGCACCTGGATGCAGCATGACATTCTGCTGAAGGCGGACCGCATGAGCATGGCGGCATCTCTCGAGCTCCGCGTGCCCTTCCTCGACCGCGAGGTGCTGAAGTTGGCGGTACAGATCCCGAGCGAATACCGCGTCACCAAGGATGTCACCAAGATCGCCCTGCGCCGCGCCGCAGAACGGGTGCTGCCGAAAAAGTCTGCCATGATGCCGAAGATCGGCTTCATCACCCCCCTTGTGGACTGGATGCGGCAGGAGCAGTACTATCAGCGCATCCGTGACTGCTTTGCAAGCGAAACCGCTGCCCGCTTCTTCAAGCGCGAAGCGCTGCTGGAGATGCTGGAGGCACACCGCAGCGGCAGCAGTGTGAGCATGAAGAAGATCTGGAGCGTGTATTGCTTCCTTGTCTGGTACGAGGTGTTCTTCGGCGAACAAGCCGCATAAATTTTGAAATATCGCCCCCTTCAGCGGGGCAGGAAAAGGAAAGAATCAACTATGCAGAACCGCAACATGATCGGCGTTCTGGGCGGTCTCGGTCCCTGGGCAACGGAGGAGTTCCTCCGCATGGTCTTTGAGGAGACCGAGGCAAGCTGCGATCAGGACTATCCCGATCTTCTCGTGATGAACCGCTCCACCACCCCCGACCGCACTGCCCACATTCTCGGCAGCTGCCCCGACTCTCCCGGTCCCGCCATGGCGCGGGACGCAAAGATCCTCGAAAATGCAGGCTGCAGCGCCATCGTCATTCCCTGCAACACCAGCCATGTGTATTATGACGAGGCGACCCGCGATTTGCATATCCCCGCGCTGCACCTCATCCGCGAGGTGGTGGCAGAGGGCAAGAAGCAGGGCATGAAGTGCCTCGGCATCCTCGGCACCGAGGGTACCCGCCGCAGCAATCTCTACGGCATCGCCGCCGAGGAGATGGGCATTGATTACCGCATCCTCTCCGAGGAGAAGCAGGCGCGCATCAGCCACCTCATCTATGGCTGCATGAAGGCAGGTCGTCCCCCCGAGCGGGAGGATCTTGTCTCCGCCTTCGACGAGCTCCTTAACGCCGGCTGCGATGGTCTCGTCCTCGGCTGCACCGAGCTTCCCATCGCCTACCGCGCACTGGGGCTTGAGAAGGACTATCCCATGGCACTGGATTCCCTGCGCATTCTCGCCCGCCGCACGGTGGAGGAATCCGGCTGCCGCCTGAAAGGAAACACCCATGTCTGATAAGCATTCCGCTCAGAATCAAAATTCTTTCTTTGGCGGCGCAGCCATTCTTGCCGCAGGCATCGTCATTGTAAAAATCATCGGTGCGATCTACAAAATTCCCATCGTCAACGTCCTCGGCTCCAGCTATGCGGACTTCCAGAACGCGTACTACATCTACGCGCTGCTGCTCACCGTTTCCACCGCAGGTCTCCCTGTGGCGCTGTCGAAAATGGTGGCAGCTGCCAACGCCCGCGGGCAGGAGCAGCAGGTGCAGAAGATCTTCCGCGTGTCCATGGCGGTGTTCTTCTCCCTCGGCTTTGTGTCCTTCCTCATCATGTTCTTTGGCGCGCAGTGGCTGGCTGAACTGCTGAACGATCCTCTCGCCGCCAAGAGCATTCGCTATCTTTCTCCCGCGGTGCTCTGCGTAGGCTGTCTGTCCTCCTTCCGTGGCTATGCGCAGGGGCACTCCAACATGGTGCCCACGGCGGTCTCTCAGATCATCGAAGCCCTTTGCAAGCTGGTCTTTGGTCTGTCCCTCGCTGTCCTCGCCCTCCGTGCCGGCAAGAGCGGTGACACTGCCGCCGCCATGGCGATCGTGGGCGTGACCATCGGTTCCGTCCTCGCGCTGGTATACATGGCGCTGCAATATTGGCGCAATCGCCGCATTCCCCGCACACGGGAGATGCCTGCCCCCGCAGCCGTCATTCTCAAGGATCTGCTGGCGATCGCGGTACCCGTGACCCTCACCTCTGCCGCAACCGGCATCATCAACCTCATCGACACTTCTCTCGTGCAGGGTCGTCTGCAGGATGCCCTCGGCATGACGCTGGAGCAGAGCCGTACCCTCTTTTCCGCCTATTCCGGCGTGAACACCCTGTATAACGTCCCCGCATCCCTCTTTGTCGCCATCACTGCCTCCATCATTCCCGCCGTGTCCTCCCGCCTTGCGAGAGAGGATCACGCAGGGGCTGCGCAGGTGGTGCGCTCCGCCTTTAAGGTAACGGCTCTCGCGGTGCTGCCCATGGGCGTGGGTCTGAGCGTTCTGAGCGAGCCCATCGTGGCTCTGGTATTCAAGTCTCTCGATTCCCATCTCTCGGGTCAGATGCTGAGCGTCCTTGGCTTTGCTGCCATCTTCGTGTGTCTGATGACGGTCTCAAACTCCATTTTACAGGCATACGGTCACCAGAAGCTCCCCGTCTATCTTATGATCGGCGGCGGCATCATCAAGGTGATCGTGAACTATATCCTTGTGGGTATTCCCTCCATCAACATTCACGGTGCGCCCTTCGGCACCCTTTGCTGCTTCTCCTTTGCGGCAGTTGCCGATCTGATCCTCATTCGCCGCATCGTGCCCGAGCGTCCCCATTACGGGAAGCTCTTTGCCCGCCCCATCCTCGCAACAGCGGTAATGGCGGTCGCTGCCAAGGGCAGCTACCTGCTTCTCGCGCATCTCGGCAACTCCATCGCTACCGTCCTTGCCATCGGCATCGCCGTGGTGGCATACGCCGTGGCAGTGGTGGTGCTGCGCTGCATCAGCCGCGAGGATCTGCTCCTCATGCCCAAGGGCAAGAAGATCGCAGACCTGCTGCGCCTGCCTTAATCGAATCGAAAAGACCTGCCGTCGGCAGGTCTTTTTTCATTTCGACACCAAAAACCCCTTGACAGGGTTTTTGAAAGCTTATACAATAGCCGTGCAAAGGTTTTTAAAAAACCGATGTGCGGCTATTTCGTGTTTTGCAAAGGAGGCTCCCATGTCCGCTTATGCCTTTCGTCTGAAAGATCCCATCAGTGCCATCACCCACTGCATCGCCTTTGTCGCTGCCGCCGCTGCGACAGCGCCGCTGCTGCTGCACGCGGCAGGGAAGGGGGCAAGCACGGCGGCGCTGTGGAGCCTTGCGGTGTTCATGCTGAGTATGCTGCTGCTTTATGCCGCCTCCACCGCCTATCACAGTTTCCGTCTCTCCCCAAAGGGCGAAAAACGCCTGAAGCGGCTGGATCACCTGATGATCTTCGTCCTCATCGCAGGCTCTTACACCCCCATCTGCGTCACAGCGCTGGGGAAAACGGGCATTTGGCTGCTGTATCTTGTGTGGGGCGTTGCCCTCGGCGGCATGGTGCTGAAATTCTGCTTTGTGGGTTGTCCGAAGTGGGTCTCGTCGGTACTCTACATCAGCATGGGCTGGCTGTGTGTACTGGTGCTGCCGCAAATCTATCGTGCTTTAGGGCTGCTCGGCTTTCTGCCTTTGCTGCTCGGCGGCATTTTTTACACCGCGGGCGGCGTGATCTATGCGCTGAAGTGCAAGCGCTTTCGTCAGCTGATCCGCGGCTTCGGCAACCATGAGCTGTTCCATCTCTTTGTCATGGCAGGCAGTCTTTGTCACTATATCACCATGTATGCGGGGCTTCCGATCTGATGCCCTTGCGAAGATTTTCACCTTGTGATACCATGAGAAAAAACAGTCGGAGGTGCGATCCATGGCAACGTTTGACGATTTTATGAAGCTGGACATCCGCGTAGGCACCATTGTGGATGCCGTTCCCTTTGCAAAAGCCAAAAAGCCCGCCTATCAGCTGAAGGTGGACTTCGGCGGGGAACTGGGCATCAAAAATTCCTCCGCCCAGATCACAGATCACTACACACCTGACAGTCTCATCGGCAAGCAGGTGATGGCGGTGGTAAATTTTCCACCCCGACAGATCGCCAACTTCTTCTCCGAAGTGCTGGTGCTCGGCACATACAGCGAAGGCGGCGTGGTGCTCATCACGCCCGACAAGCCCGTGCAGAACGGTGATAAATTGGGTTAATCAACGAAAGGACATGGGGCAATTGCCCCATGTCCTCTTTGCTTTCTGCCCAATTTCAGCAAAATTTCACCGGCAGCCGTTGTAACAAGTTGACAAAGCGGCTCATTGGTGATACTTTGATTTTAACAAGATGTGAACCGTCGTTCACAAGAAACAGGGAGGATCTTTTCATGGGTTATAACGGATTTGCCATTGATCAATATCTGGACGCTGCTGCTGTTACCAAGCAGCTGGATGAGCTGATCAAGAAACCTGTTTATTCCATCCGCAAAGACAAACTGGCGGAGTATGAGAAAAATTATTTTGACACCAAGTGCGCCCGCTCCAAGGAGATGATCACCGAAGCAAGAGAAGTGATCCCCGGCGGTGTGCAGCATAACCTCGCCTTCAACTATCCTTTCCCCATCGTTGTCACCAAGGCAGAGGGCGCCAAGCTCTATGACATTGACGGCAACTGGTATTATGATCTGCTGCAGGCAGGCGGCCCCACCATCATCGGCAGCAATGATCCCGTGGTGCGTCAGCAGGTGCACGAGCTGCTGGATACCTGCGGTCCTTCCACGGGTCTGTTCCACGAGTTTGAGTATAAGCTCGCCAAGAAGATCTCCGACATGGTACCCTCTGTGGAAAAATTCCGTATGCTGGGCTCCGGCACGGAGGCCTGCATGTGCGCAGCCCGCATTGCCCGCCTGAAGACAGGCAAGAAGAACATCCTCAAGATGGGCGGTGCCTACCACGGCTGGTCCGATCAGCTTGCCTACGGTATGCGTGTTCCCGGCACCAAGGGCATGATGAGCAAGGGCGTGCCCGGCTTTGTGTTCAAACACACCGACGAGTTCTTCCCCAACGATCTTGCCGACCTCGAAAAGAAGCTTCGCCGCAATCAGATGAACGGCGGCACCGCAGCCGTTTATGTGGAACCCATGGGTCCCGAAAGCGGCACTCGTCCCGTGTCCAAAGAATTCATCAAGGGCTGCGAAGAGCTCGCCCACAAGTACGGCGCACTGCTCATCTTCGATGAGGTCGTCACCGGCTTCCGCATCGGTCCCAGCGGCGCACAGGGCTATTTCGGTGTTGACCCCGACTTGACCGTCTTTGGTAAGATCATCGCAGGCGGTTATCCCGGCGCAGGCGGCGTGGGCGGCCACGCAGACTGCATGGCACACCTCGGCGCAGGTCTGGACTCCTCCGGCAAAAAAATTGCCAAAGCAATGTGCGGCGGTACCATGGCTGCCACCCCCATCTCCTGCGTGGCAGGCTACTACACGCTCTGCGAAATCGAAAAGCGCAACGCCTGCGAAGTGGCAGGCCGCATGGGCGACCGCCTGACCGCAGGTCTGCAGCAGCTCATCAAGAAATATGACCTGCCCTTCGTGGCATTCAATCAGGGTTCCATCTGTCATTTGGACAACGCAGGCACCATGCACTTCGCAGTGAACTGGAAAAAGCCCTGGACCATTCCCGAGCTGCTGAAAGAAACCGGCATCCGCCAGAGAGAAATGGAACATATGGGTGCCGCCTACATGGCAGAAGGTATTGTTACCCTCGCAGGCTCCCGCCTGTACACCAGTGCCGCCTATACCGAAGAAATGATCGACGATGTGCTCACCCGCTTTGAGCGTGTCTTCGCGGGCTGCGGTCCTCTGGAGGCAGCAAAATGAAATACAGCGAACAGGAAGCCCGTGCCCTTGTGGTGCAGGCAGGTCACCGTCTTCTGGAATGCGGACTGGTAGCACGCACCTGGGGCAATATCAGCGCAAGAGTGTCGGACACCCATTTTGTCATCACCCCCAGCGGACGCGGCTATGAAACCCTGCAGCCGGAGGATCTGGTGCTGGTCCGCATCGAAGACTGCTCCTACGAGGGTGAGCGCAAGCCCTCCAGCGAAAAGGGCATCCACGCCGCCGCCTATCGCCACCGCCCTCAGGTCGGCTTCGTGATTCACACCCATCAGGATTATGCTTCCTGCGTGGGTGTCAGCGGCAAAGCACTTGTCCTTGCCCCTCATCCTCTGCTGGGAAACTGCGTTCCCTGTGCCGCATATGGCATGCCCAGCACCAAAAAACTGCAAAAGGGAGTCGAATCCGCCATTGTGGAAACCCCTTCTGCCCCAGCCGTTTTCATGCGGCAGCACGGCGCACTTTGCATGGCAGAGGACATGGAACAGGCATTTGCCGTGGCGCAAGCGCTGGAGGATGTCTGCCGCGCCGAGTTTGACACAGCGGTCACCTTGCCCCAGGCAAAGACCGCGGACGCAGACGCTCTGCTGGCAGCCCTTCGCAAAAGCGGCAGATACTTCTCTGTGGAAACCGGCGCCGCTGTACAGGCTGTCGCCGCCAAGAAGAAAGACCTTCACCCCCATCTGGACGATCTCGCCCAGATCGCAGGTGTGAGCATCCGCTCCGCCAAGGCAGATCCCGCCTCTGTGCTCACCGCGCTGAAGGGCCGCAACGCCGTTCTTATCGACGGCATCGGCGCTGTCTGCTGCGCGGAGGAGGAGAGTGATCTTGAGGCCATCGCCGCCATCCTGCGAAAAAGCTGCATGGCAGCGCTCTACGCAGAACACTCCGGTGCAGCGCCTCTCAGCGGTATTGACCGGCACATCATGCGCCTGGTTTATACCATGAAGTATTCCAAGAAAAAGGCAGGGCAGTAATGCTATGCTGAAAAAACTGACTGAAGAAAAGCTGAACGAAGTCCTCGAGACCGGCATCCGTGAGTTTGCCGAGCGAGGTTTGCAGCAGACCAGCATGAATGCCGTCGCCACACAAGCAGGAATCAGTGTAGGCGTCCTCTATAAATACTACGAAAACAAGGACACCTTTTTCCTCGCTTGCGTCCGCCGCTGTACAGAGGAGCTGGAACAGTTTCTTCATCAACTTTGTGCAGAGGAGCACAAGCCCCTGCAATACGCAGAGGCTCTCATCGGTGCGGTACAGCAATTTTCCCGCCAGCACAGAGACTATATCCGTCTCTATCACGAAGTAACACACACCGGTAACCCCGTCCATGCCGCAGCGCTGGCACAGCAGATCGAAGGTGTCAGCTCCAAGCTATACACCGACATTATTCAAAGAGCGCAGCAATCAGGAGATGTCCGCAGCGACCTTGACCCCGGGCTCTTCGCCTTCTTCTTTGACAACCTACTCATGATGATGCAGTTCAGCTATTGCTGCCCCTATTATCAGGAGCGTTTCCGACTTTATGCGGGCGGCGATATTTTGGACAACACGGATTTTGTCACAGCGCAGCTTCTTAAATTCATGGAATCCGCCTTCACTTTGGAGCAGGCGGACATTCCTCACAGATCACCGAAGGGGGAAATCGTATGAAATATCTTCTTGCATACGATATCGGCACCACCGGCGTAAAAACCTGTCTGTTTGAAGTCGATCACTCCATTCGCCTCGCAGGCTACAGCAGCAGAAGCTATCCTCTGTACATTCTCGCAGACGGCGGCGCAGAGCAAGACGGCGACGACTGGTGGAACGCTATGCGCGAATCCACAAAAGAACTTTTACAAACCACGGGGCTTGCCCCCGAAAAAATTGAGGGCATTTCTTTCTGCTCTCAGATGCAGGGTCTTGTCCTGACCGACGAACATGGCACCCCCGTTCACCGCCCCATGAGCTATATGGACCAGCGGGCAAAAGAGGAGATCAAGAAGGGCATTGCCCACGGCGTACAGATCGCCGGTGCGAATGTCTTTAAGCTCGCCAAAAGCCTGCTCATCACAGGCGCCGTCAGCGGCAGCGTAAAAGACCCCGTATGGAAGTACAAGTGGGTGGAAGCTCACGAGCCGGAAAACTTCCGCCGCGCTTACCGCTGGCTGGATGTGAAGGATTATCTGCTCCACCGCTGCACCGATCGCTTCGTCATGACCGAGGACAGCGCCTTTGCAACCCTTCTCTACGACACCCGCAAGGGCAGGGAGGGATGGAGCAAAACCATCTGTGATATGCTGGGTGTTCATATGGAACATCTGCCCGAGATCATCCGTTCCACCGATCTCGTAGGCGGTCTGACGAAAAAAGCCGCCGAAGAGCTGGGTCTTTGCGAAGGCACAGGCGTTTACGGTGGCGGCGGCGACTCCAGTCTCATCGGCGTTGGCGCAGGCTGCGTCAATGTGGGCGACACCCATATGTACTGGGGCACCTCTGGCTGGGTCATCACAGTGACCGATCGGCAGATGGTGGATGTCAGCGCCATGATCGCCGCCATTGTGGGTGCCCAGTCCGGCAGATTTAATTATTTTGCCGAAATGGAGACCGCCGGCAAGTGTCTGGAGTGGGCAAAGGACCATCTGGCACAGGATGAGATCGATCTCTACAGTTCCAAGACCACCGGACAGAATCCCTTTGATCGCCTGACCGCGGCCGCAGCGCAGATTGCTCCCGGTGCGGGCGGCGTGATCTTTACACCCTGGCTCCACGGCAACCGCTGTCCCTTTGAAGATCCCAACGCCACCGGTATGTTCTTTGGTCTGAACCTCGAAACCACCAAGGCCGAAATGGTGCGCGCCGTGCTCGAAGGTGTGTGCTATCACCTCCGCTGGATGATGGAAAGTCAGGACAAGAAGCTCAAAACCTCAGACCCCATCCGTTTTGTAGGCGGCGGCGCCCGCTCGCCCATCATTGCGCAGATGCTGGCAGACATCACCGGCAGACGCATCGAAACCGTGGAAAGCCCCCAGAATGTAGGCTCCGTGGGCGCAGCCGCGGTGATGGCTGTGGGCATGGGGATCATCCCTTCTCTCGAAAGCGTACAGGACTTTATCCCCGTGGCACATATTTACGAGCCCAACACAGAAAACCGCGCAGTGTACGATCGCTGCTATGCCGTATTCCGCAAGCTCTATTCTTCCAACCGCAAGAACTACCGCGCACTGGCGCAGCAGGGAAAGTGAGGGTCTTATGAGCGAAAAGAAAAAAGAGTTCATCCGTACCGTTAAATTCGTCCTCTTTTCCACCTCCGCAGGTATCATTCAGATTCTGTCCTTTGCTCTGCTCAACGAGTTGATGAGCTGGAGCTACTGGCCAAGCTATCTCATTTCGCTGACGCTGTCGGTGCTGTGGAACTTCACGCTGAATCGCCGCTTCACCTTCCAGTCAGCCAGCAACGTCCCCATCGCCATGGCGCAGACTGCGGCGTTTTACGCAGTGTTTACCCCCGCCTCCACTTTGCTCGGCAATTATCTCGCAGAGGGTCTCGGCTGGAACGAATATCTGGTAACAGGTCTGAATATGCTGGCAAACTTCGTGCTGGAGTATCTTTTCCAGCGTTTCGTGGTCTTCCGTGACTCCATTGACACCAACGATATTGCAAAGAAAAAGCAGACAAAGTAAACACAAGCAAAAGAACCGTTGCCATGGGGCAACGGTTCTTTTTATTCAATTGAAATCCTCTCAGTCGCAGGCGTTCTCAGCAAAACTGTTATCCACAAGCTCCGTGAAATCCACCCGCTGATCCAGCTCGCCTGCCATCTCCATCACCGTCTCGAGACGCTCCAGTGCCTCCTGCTTCATCACAGGCACGGTGTTCCATGCCCCGATGCCGCGATAGCGCCCCACAACCGTGGTAAGGACATCCACATCCGTGTCGGGGAAGGCAGAGACCAGTGCCTGCGCCACTTCCGCGTCGCTGTGCTCTGCCACCCACTGCTGTCCCCTGTAGACGGCATTGGTGAAGCGCTGGATCACGTCGGGATTTTCGTCCATGTAGCTGCCTGCGGCGAAATATGCCGTGTAGGGAATCTCGCCGCTCTCCTCGCCAATGGCGCAGAGGATGTAGCCCTGCCCCGCCAGCTCTACCTCCGTGGCAGTGGGCTCAAAGAGGGCAACGTAATCCCCCGTACCCGCGGTGAATGCACCCGCCATCATGTTGAACTGCACGGAGGTGTCCACCGTCGCATCCACATGGGGGATCACGCCGTTTTTCTTCATGGTGTACTCCAGCGTCATCTCGGGCACGCCGCCCTTGCGACCGCCGATGATGGTCTTGCCCCTGAGATTTTCCCAGGAAAAGTCCTCATCGGTGCGCCCCACAAGGAACGAGCCGTCGCAGTTCGTGAGCTGCGCGAAGATGCGGGGCGCATCCTCCCGACCCTCCAGCAGGGTATAGATGCAGGCTTCGGGTCCTGCGAGACCGATCTCCGCTTCCCCCGTCAGCACCGACACCATGACCTTGTCGGCACCGCCGCCGTTGATCAGCTCCACCTCCAGCCCTTCCTCCGCGAAGAAGCCCTTCTCCAGCGCCACATACTGCGGCGCGTAGAACACCGAATGGGTGACTTCACTGAGACGAAGCTTGACGGTGCCGCCGTCGTCCACGGTCCCTCCACCGCCGCAGGCGGCGAGGACTCCCGTCATGCCGAGCGCCAGAGAAAAAGCCAGCAACCGTTTTCCAAAATGATTCATGCCGAAACCCCCAGATATTTTTTCAGTGCCTTTTCCAGCACCAGAATCGCGCGATACATCACCGCCGCCGCAAGCGCCAGCAGCAGCACCGTCGCCATGACAAGGTCCATTTTAAAGACCTGCGAGCCGTACACAATGAGGTATCCCAGCCCCATGCGGGACACCAGAAACTCACCCATGATCACGCCGACCCATGACAGTCCCACGTTCACCTTCAGCGCGTTCATCAGCGTCGTGAAATTTGCGGGCAGGACGAGCTTGCGCAGGATCTGCCCCTTGCTTGCCCCGAGGGTGCGCAGAAGGCGCAGCTTGCCGGGGTCTGTGGAGAGAAAGCCGTTGTGTACTTCCAGAATCGTCACGATGAGGGAGATGGCAAGGCTCATGGCGATGATGGAGGACGGACCTGCCCCGATCCAGACGATGAACACAGGACCGAGGGCGGTTTTCGGCAGGGAGTTCAGCACCACCAGATAGGGGTCGACGATCTTTGCCAGCGTGGGGCTCCACCAGAGCACCACCGCCACTGCCGTCCCCACCGCCGTGCCGAGGGTAAAACCCGCCACGGTTTCCGCGCAGGATGCCCCGAGGTGCCGCCAGAGCTCGCCGCTGACCGTGAGATTTTGCAGCGTCTCCCATACGCGGCTGGGACTGCTCATAATGAAGGGGTCGATCCAGTTCCATCGCGCCGCAAGCTCCCACAGCAGGAAGAAGGCAATGAAGAGCGCGATCTGCGCCGCCCTCACCAGACGGCGGCTGCGCTGGCGCAGCTGCAGGTATTCCTGCCGTTCTTTTGAGATCATGTTCTCAGACACCAAGCTCCAGCTCCTTCCATACGGTGTTGAACCATGCGTGGAAATGGGGATGATCCCGCCGCTCCATGGGAGACAAGCCTCGAAATTCCGTCAGCTCATGCACCGCCTTCAGCCGCCCGGGACGGGCACTGAGCACCGCCACCGCATCAGACATACTGATGCTCTCCGATATGTCGTGGGTGACGAGGATGGCGGTTTTCTTCTCCCGCCGAATGATGCTGTGGATATCGTCAGAGACGGAAAGCCGCGTCTGATAGTCCAGCGCCGAAAAGGGTTCGTCGAGGAGCAGCAGTGCGGGATCGGTGGCAAGGGTGCGGATCAATGCGCAGCGCTGCCGCATACCGCCCGAAAGCTGCCGCGGGGCAGCGTCCGCAAAGTCCGCAAGTCCATAGCGCTGCAAAAGCTCCTCCACCGCGGCGCGGCGCTCACCGTTCTTCTCGCCGCGAAGCTCCAGACCCAGCAGCACATTTTCCCGAATGCTGCGCCAGGGAAAGAGTTCATCCTTCTGGGGCATATAGCCCACAAGGGGGCTGACCCCCGTCACCTCTTCGCCCTGCAGCAGAACTCTGCCGCCGCTGGCTTTTTCCAATCCCGCGATGATGGCAAGGAGTGTGGATTTTCCGCAGCCGGACGGTCCCACAACGCTGAGAAATGTCCCCTCTTCCATCTCAAGGGTGATATCGCTGAGGGCTTCTACCTCGCCCTCGGCGGATTGATAGGTCTTTCGTATCCGTTCCAGTGCAACGATCAATGAAGACCCTCCTGTCGTCAAGATCCCCTCTCGGGGGAAGCGAGGAGGCGATCGCTTCTCTCCATTCTATTCCCCTCCGCCCCGGGGGTTCCTACCCCAGCGCCACATCCAGCAGCATCATCAGCGCAAAACCGAGAACCGCTGCCGCCGTGCCGCCCTCTTCCTCCGCCGCCGCAGGCAGCAGGCTTTCCACCGACACATAGTACATACAGCCCGCCGCCATCGCCAGCACCCACGGCAGCACCGCCCTCACAAGGGACGCAAGAAACAACGTCAGTGCCGCCGCGATGGGTTCCACGATGCCCGAGAGGATGCCTACCGCGCAGGCGCGGCGCTTTTTCATGCCGCCGAGTGCCAGCGGCAGGGCAATGACCCCGCCCTCGGGAATATTCTGCACCGCGATGCCGAAGGCAAGCGCCAGCGCAGGCACAAAGGCAGCATTCTCCCTTGCCGCAGCGAGGGCGACTCCCACCGCCATGCCCTCAGGAATGTTGTGAAGGGTCACCGACCAGAACAGCAGATCGTTCTCCAGCGGGAACAGTCTGCGCAGCATCGGCACCAACGCCGCCCCCAGCAGAAAGCCCGCCGTCACGCTCAGCCATGCCGCCTTGCCTGCAGCTTCCGAAAACTCTATCGCAGGCAGCAGCAGCGACCAGACGGATGCCGCCAGCATCACCCCCGCCGCAAAACCCAGCATTCGTTTTTCTCCCCCGGAGGAGCGGCGGCGCAGCGCAAAAACCCCCGACGCACCCAGCGTCGTTCCGATCAGCGGCAGCAGCAAACCCAGCACCACCAGTGCTTCGGTATGCACAGTGTTTCCTCCTTCCGTTTTTCAAAGAGCGCCCCGCGCCCTTCCTTCTCAGTATATGTGCCCCCTCTGCAGGCGTGAAAAACGCCGCCCGAAGGCGGCAAGCTTTGACTTTTGGGATGCGGTTGCATGAGATGCTAAAAAGGACTATAATAAAGAAAAAATCTCATAGAACTTTGCCCTTGATGTTTTTGCAGATTTATGGTTTGTTTTGGGAGGATTTACTTATGTCGTTGTCAAGAAAAGTACATTTTCCGTGCCCTAAATGTAATACGACCATGGATGTGACTGTTTGGGACAGTGTCAACACAGGGTTGATGCAGGATCTTCCGAAACGAATCATTTCCGGAGAGTTCTTCGATCATGTTTGCCCGACTTGCGGCTTTGTCTGCCACATGGAATATCCTTTGCTCTATCATGACATGGAAAAAAATATCATGATATGGGTTGTGTATAAAGATGAAGATTACCATGACCGCGTGCAGGAGATCCGAAATACAGATCTCGCCAAGGGCTACTTGAGCCGTATTGTTCATACGGTGGACGAGCTGCGGGAAAAGGTCTGTATATTGGAAGCCGGCTACGATGACCGCGTGGTGGAAATCTACAAATATCTGCAGCTTTTGCACTATCAGCAGATTGAACCGCATTTGAATGTGGAGAAAGTTTTCTTTGTCCATGAAGGGGAACGATCGGAGATGATATTGGGCTGCAGAGGTGGTGAGCTGCAGACATCGCCCTTCAGAGCGGAGGATTATGAGTGTTTGGCGCAAATACTGGAACCTGTTTTCTCTTCGATCTCGTCGATACCGTTTGCCCTGGTTGAGCTGACCTGGGCAAAGTCTGTATTCCTGTCACATTGTGGAGATGTCGTGGAAGAGGCAAAGCAATGCGGCTTGACCATTTGGCAAATGCTTGTTATGCAAGTAGCCAAGCGAAAAAGAGCGCAGACACCTGATTCCGGTGAAAAGCCGGTTTCATCGCAAAGCGGAAATGAGGGGGCGATCAAGTTCTGCCGTAAATGCGGCGAAAAGCTTTTGGGAGACAGCCTGTTTTGCCACAAGTGCGGAACGAAGGTAGTCGTCGAAGAGCTTGCTGCGCAGCAGATCCAAAGCGAACCGCGATCTGAAAAAGCGTCAAGCCCGCAGCATGAACTGCGGATGCAGGATAAGATGAAGACGCAGCCCGTGGAAAAGGGCACCAAGACAAGCGGGATGCCCCTGTGGAAAAAATGCTTGCCGATCGCGATGCTTGTTCTTGCAGCGCTGGCTTTCTTCAATTGGGATCAGTTGAGGATGCTTATGTTCTGCGATATTCGCGTCATGGACAATCAGGATATCATGATGACTGTCGGTGACACCTATATGATCAACTATCAGGCTGATATCGAGGACTTTCCGGCATCGGTGATCGAGTGGGAGTCCCATGATCCCGCGGTAGCTGAGGTTTCGGAAACAGGTGTGATTACAGCAAAAGGCGAAGGGCATGCGTTTATTACCGTTTCACTGAACGGCAGATTCAAAGGCTCATGCAACGTTGTGGTTTCGTTGAAGCCGGTAGCGGTAGAAAACGGTGAAATGATCATAACGCCCCAAAGGACCGGACAACCGGAAATTACTGTCCATGCACCCAGTGATAAGGATTGCTTTGTATATTTTAAACATTGGAGCAGCCGTGCATTTGACCTTGGTTTTTATGTAACTGCGGGCTCTTCGGTAACGGTAAATGTCCTTGCCGGTTCCTATCAACTCTACTATGCGACAGGAGAAACGTGGTACGGAAAGGATCTGAAGTTTGGAACGGATTCTGCATTCTACCATTCGCCGGATACGATCCTCTTGAGCGAGGACCGCGAAGTCTACGATGTGATTGATATTACCCTGTATACAGTCCCTGACGGAAACATGGAAACGCAATCCATCGACGAGAGTGAATTCCCTGTCTGACCCAAAAGGAGATGAAGAGAAATGCGTTGTTCAGCCTGCGGAAAAATACTGCCTGAGGACAGCCTGTTTTGCCAGTATTGTGGCAAGAATTTGGGTGAGCCGAAGGTGATGCCTGCGGTGGTGCAGGAGTGCCTTGGAGAGGAAACGCCCGTAATTGTCACAGAGAGTCGTAAAGCTGCTGCGCAGACAACGGATGAAAATATACCTCCTGCCAAAAAGAGTCAGAGCAAAGGGTCTCTCATTGCGCTTTGTGCAATTGCTACGGCAGTGCTTGCTGTCTTTCTGGGCGTTGGGATCATGGCTGAGCCTGACGAAGAAGTGGATATTGCCGCGATTGCCGAGTCTGTCTTGTATCTTGAAATGTATGATAAAAATGGTGAGGTGCTGGGTTCTGCCAGTGGTTTTTTGGTGAATGACCAAAAAAGTTTGGTGACGAATTACCATGTGATCCAGGATGCCTGCAGTCTTCGTGTATGGACTTCGGATGAAACTGAATCGGTTGAGGTGACGCGTTGTCTCGCTTATGATGAGGTTGCAGATTTGGCGCTTCTTGAGTGTGAACCCGGTTTGAGTGTGCAGCACCTTACGCTGGATGACTCGGATCTGATAAGGCGGGGCGATGCTGTTTATGCCGTTGGTTATCCGTTGGGACTTGCCAACACCCTTTCCGATGGTATTGTCAGTTCCCGCTACGAGGATACATACGGAAATGATATTTTGCAGGTAACGGCGGCAATTTCGGAAGGTAACAGCGGCGGACCATTGTTGACTCGATCCGGCAGAGTAATCGGAGTCATGTGTGCTTATTACATCGATGGTCAAAACCTGAATATCGCGATCGCATCGAATACGCTGCGCAAACTGCTGGAGTCCGAGAGAAAAGCGATTCCGCTGGAGAGCTGGGAGAATAGACCTCTTATGCCGGATCAGGAGCTCACCGAAGAGCCGGAGTCGGAACAAGAGCAGGAGCCGGAGATCGAAACCAAACCTGTTGAACCGGCGAAGCCGGAAAGCGCCCCCCCTCCCGCCGAAGTCAAACCGCCTGTGGAGGAACTGCCTCCGCAGCAGCCTGATACTCCTGCAATGGTCACGGCATACACCTTCCTCTCTGATTGGATCGTTGCCAACAGCAATACTGCGGTAGCGGGAGATAAGGCGTATCGGGAGATGACAACAGTAGAAGGATTTGATGCTGCATTTACAGTCATTGACTGTCCCCAATTGGATATGATTTGCGTTTCTATGGAGCTTTTTGGAGAGAATAATGCCAGCATGATATCACTCCTCTGGCTTGAGCCTGATGCCAATTCATTCGATTTGGACTATTATTTTGACAGACCTGCAGATTCTTATTCCATCAAAGGAAGCGGAACCATGTATGCGGCGACACCCTATGGGTTTATGTTCAGCCAATACGAAGGCGAAGCGGAAGTGGAGAGTTTAAACCGGGATACGGCTGTATCCATGTGTTTGGATATGGTAAATTTCGTGGACTATATTTTCTATGCCAATGCAGTTCCGAAGGGATACCACTTCAGTTCTGCTGATTTTGGATTTTCAACGTGATAAATGCGGCTCAGAATAAAAAGGAGCTGTTGCAGAACTTTCATTCTGCAACAGCTCCTTTTCTCTTTACTTCTTCAGACCCAGCACCAGCTCTGCGATCTGCACGGTGTTGGTGGCAGCGCCCTTGCGGACCTGATCGCCGCAGCACCAGATGTTGAGACCCTTTTCATCGGTGAGATCCTCGCGGATGCGACCGACGAACACGATATCCTGATCGGAGGTATCGAGGGGCATGGGATACTGCTTGTTTGCAAGATCATCCACGAGGCGGCAGCCGGGAGCGGAAGCGATGAGCTCCTTGGCACGCTCCACGCTGATCTTCTCCTTGGTGCGCAGGACGATGGAGACGCTGTGGCTGCGGACAACGGGCACGCGCACGCAGGTGCAGCTGACCTTGAGATCGGGCAGGTGCAGGATCTTGCGGCCCTCATACTGCATCTTCATCTCCTCAGAGGTGTAGCCGGCTTCCTTCTCGCCGCCGATCTGGGGGATCACGTTGTAGGCGATCTGATACTGGAACACCTTGGGTTCATAGCTCTTGCCCTCGCGCACAGCGTCCACCTCTGCCATCAGCTCGATGGGACCGCCTGCACCCGCACCGCTGACCGCCTGATAGGAGGAGGCGATGATGGTCTCCACAGGGCTTTCCTTGTTGAGGGCTGCGAGAGCCACAAGGCTGATGATGGTGGTGCAGTTGGGGTTTGCAATGATGCCGTTGTGCTTTGCAACATCCTCAGGGTTGATCTCGGGAATGACGAGGGGCACATTGGGATCGAGACGGAAGGCACTGGAGTTATCCACAAACACCGCACCTGCCTTCACGATGGCGGGGGCGAACTGCTCTGCAATGTCGTTTTCTGCTGCGCCGAGAACCACGTCGAGCCCCTCAAAGGCGCTCTCAGATGCCGCGACCACGGTCACTTCCTCGCCGCGGAAGCTGTACTTCTTGCCTGCGCTGCGCTCGCTTGCGATGAGACGCAGTTCGCTGATGGGGAACTTGCGCTCATCGAGGATCTTCATCATTTCCTGACCAACGGCACCCGTAGCGCCGAGAATACCAATCTTATACATTACTTTCTTCCTCCTTCACGAAGCTATCATACAGGACACGAATTGCCTGTTCAAAATCTTTTCCTTCCACGCCCACGATGATGTTGAGCTCTTCGGGACCCTGGGTGATCATGCGGATGTTTACGCCGCTTTCGCCGAGCTTGGCGAAGATCTTACCGGAGGTACCCAGTCGATACGCCATCTTACGACCGACGGCGGCAACGATCGCCATGTCATCCAGCACCTTGATGTGGTCGGGGCGCACGGTCTTTTCCAGCTCGCCCAGCACAGAGTACAGGCAGGGCGCGATCTGGGCATTTGCCACCACAAGGGAGAGAATGTCGATGCCGCTGGGGGCGTACTCCACGTTGATCTCGTGCTTCTCGAAAATCTCCAGGATCTGACGGAACACACCGGGGGTGGAGGACATACCGGTTTTGGAAATGCTGATGACGGTATAGCCCTTCTTGCCCGCGATACCGGTGATGAAGCTGCCGCTGTCATCGTCGCTGTCGTCGATGGTCTCCATGATCATGGTGCCGGGATGGTCGGGCTCGTTGGTATTGCGGATGTTCAGAGGGATGCCCTTTTCCCGCACGGGGAACACCGTGCCTTCATGGAGCACCTGCGCGCCGATGTAGCTCAGCTCACGAAGCTCGCTGAAGGTGACACGGCTGATGGGCTGGGGATCCTTCACGATGCGGGGGTCTGCCATGAGAATGCCGGAGACATCCGTCCAGTTCTCATATACCGCTGCGTCCAGCGCCGCTGCTGCCAGCGCGCCGGTGACATCGCTGCCGCCGCGGGTGAGGGTGCGGATACGACCGTCGCCCATGGCACCGTAGAAGCCGGGGATGACCACGCAGCGCCCGTTCACCGCACGCTGCAACGCTTCATAGGATGCCTCCTGATCAATGCTGCCGTCGAACTTGAACTTGAGCCAGAGCTCCGCATCGAGGAAGTCGAAGCCAAGGTAGTCCGCCATAAGTCTTGCGGCGAAGTATTCACCGCGGGAGACCAGCTCATCCTGACTGATGCCCTTCTGCATCTTTTCCCAGAGCTTGTCGAAATCGCTGGCAAGGTCGGTGTCGAGACCGCAGTCCCGTTTGATGCCCTCGTAGCGCTCACGGATGAGGGCGAAGATATGTTCGCAGGAGACGCCGTATTTCAGATGGGCGTGGCAGAGGTAGAGCAGGTCCGTGACCTTATGATCGTCCTTGCTGCGTCTGCCGGGGGCGCTGACCACCACCACACGGCGGGAAGGGTCACTTTTCACGATCTGTCTGATTTTTTCAAACTGGTTGGCGTCTGCCATGGAGGAGCCGCCAAACTTCAACACTTTCAGCATACTTGTTTCCTGTCCTTTTTTATCGAAGTGCCGCCATGAATGCGGTGTTGTCCTCAGCGCGGAGCGCCGCGATCATGCGGTGCGCCTGCGCGGCGGGGATGGGCGCGGTGACGATGCCGCTGCCGAGGCTTTCCTCCACTGCCACAGAGAGGGGAGCGGAGGTGCGGATATAGTAGCGTCTCAGAGCATTCCCTGCGGCGCTTGCGGGGGTAAACTGATCGGTATAGAACTGTCTGCAGCCATCGAGGATGTTCAGGCAGTCGCACAGCACGCTGCTGCCCGTGGGCCAGCCGCCTGCGCCTGCGCCGGAGAAGCTCTGCTCGCCGATGTGCTTGGCGTAGAGCACCACGCGGTTTCCGCTGCTGACAATGGCAGCCTCTGCCGCAGCCGCAGGGAAGAGGGTGGGCTCGACGGTGGCGGTGATGCTGCCGTCAGCTGCCTGCTCGGCAGATGCGATCAGACGGCAGACGAGACCGCGCTCGGTGAATGCCGCGATATCTGCGGCGGAAACGGTGGCGATGCCGAAGCACGCAACGTCCGCTTCCTTCAGATCCACGCCGAAGGCGATATTTGCCGACAGCACGATCTTGCGTCTTGCGTCATAGCCCTCCACGTCTGCGGTGGGGTCAGCCTCCGCGAAGCCGAGACGCTGGGCTTCCGCCAGGATCTCACCGTAGTCAGAGCCGTTCTTCGTCATGGCATCGAGCATGAAGTTGGTGGTGCCGTTGAGAATGCCCTCTACCTTATAAATAGAATCAAAGCGGGCAACGCGCTCCAGATTGGTCAGCCACGGAATACCGCCGCCTGCCGCCGCGGTGCAGCGCAGTGCCACGCCGTTCTCCTTCGCGAGCTTCACCAGCTCCTGATAGTACTCACACATGAGCCACTTGTTGGCGGTCACCACGTGCTTGCCCGCACGGAGGGCTTCGCACACATATTCATAAGCGGGATGGAGACCGCCCATGACCTCCACCACGATGTCCACATCGGATGCGAGGATCTCGTGAAAATCATCGGAAACGAGGCATGTCAGCTCTTCGCGGGGTCTTCTCGACAGCACCGCTGTCACCTTCACGTCCTCACGACCCACGGTCAGGTCGTAAAAGCCCTTGCCCACCGTTCCAAATCCAAGCAATGCGATATTCATCAGAATCCTCACTTTCCTGTCCTCCTTGTGCGCACATCAGCGAAAATGTCCGCACGGGGAAAACACTTGACTTTTCGATGGGAACAATATAACATAGCACTTGTCAAAACGCAAGAAAAAGTTTACAATAATCCGACGAAATAACCAGATTCTCAGGAGGATTTTTCGATATGAATTACCAAAGCACGAGAAATGATGCCTGTACCGCTTCTTCCGCAGAAGCCATTTTGCAGGGTCTTGCTCCCGACGGCGGTCTCTATAGTGTGCGCACGCTGGCACTGCTGGATTTTGACTGGCAGGAAACACTGAAAAAGGACACCTTCGGCATGGCAGTGGATGTCCTCACCGCCCTGCTGCCGGATTTCAGCCGCGAGGAAATGACCGCCCTTGTGAGCGCGGCATACAGCGGCAAGTTTGAAAGTGACGAGCTGACCCCCAGTGTCGCCCTCGGTGATGACACGGTGCTGGAGCTCTTCCGCGGTCCTACCAGTGCCTTCAAGGACGTGGCGCTGAGTATGCTGCCCCGTCTCATCACCGCCGCCAGAGAAAAGTGCGGTGTGAGCGATGAGATCCTCATCCTCACCGCCACCTCCGGTGACACCGGCAAGGCGGCGATGGAGGGCTTCCACGACGTGGACGGCACAAAGATCATCGTCTTTTATCCCCACGGCGGTGTCAGCGCCGTGCAGCAGGCGCAGATGTGCACCCAGGAAGGCGCAAACGTCTGCGTCGCCGCGGTGGAGGGCAACTTTGACGATGCGCAGAGCGGCGTAAAGAAGATCTTTGCCGCCGTGAGCGAGGGCGATCTCCTTGCAGGAAAGGGCGTGCGTCTGTCCTCCGCAAACTCTATTAATATTGGTCGTCTCGCGCCGCAGGTGGTGTATTACTTCCGCGCCTACGCCGATCTTCTCGCAAGAAACGTGATCAAGCTCGGCGAGAAGGTGGACTTCTCCGTGCCGACGGGCAACTTCGGCGACATTCTTGCGGGCTGGTTCGCCAAGGAAATGGGGCTGCCTGTGGGTCGTCTCATCTGCGCATCCAACGCCAACGATGTGCTCACCGAATTTATCAACACCGGTCGCTATGACCGCCGCCGCGAGTTCCACAAGACCATTTCTCCCTCCATGGATATCCTCGTCTCCAGCAATCTGGAGCGTCTGCTGTTCCTGATGAGCGGCGATGCGGCTCTTGTCAAGCAGCTCATGGGCGAGCTTGCCGAGAGCGGCTGCTATGAGATCCCCGAAGGGCTGTTCGAGCGTCTCAGCCGCGAGTTCTGGGCGGGCTGCTGCAGCGACACCGCCACCAAGGGTGCCATCCGTCAGATCTGGAGTGAGTTCCACTATCTTGCGGACACGCACACCGCCGTCGCATGGAACGTTGCCCAGCAGTATAAGGCATTCACCGGCTCTCAGAGCCCCGTGGTCATTCTCTCCACCGCATCCCCCTACAAGTTCCCCGCCGCCGTGCTGGAAGCCCTCGGGGAAGAGGCAGAGGGTGACGAGTTCGCCATCATGGAGCAGCTGCACAGCATCACGGGCGTGCCCGTACCTAAGAATCTGCAGGGTCTCAAGGAAAAGCCCGTGCGCCACAGCACCGTCCTCGCAAAGGATGATATGCTCTCCTTCGTTCTCGGAAAGGCAGGGGAGAAGGTATGGTAACTGTCCGCGTTCCCGCCACCACGGCGAACCTTGCCGCAGGCTTTGACTCTCTCGGCTGCGCGCTGGGTCTTTACAACACGCTCTCCTTTACCCCTGCCGAGGAGCTCTCCTTCACAGGCTGCGACAAGGAGTATCAGACCGAAAACAACCTCGCCTATCAGGCGTATTGCAGCGTGATCAAAGCGCTGGGTCTTGAGAAGGAATATGTGAAGATCGACATTGAGGCAAGCATTCCCGTCTCCCGCGGTCTCGGCTCCTCCGCAGCCCTCCTCGCCGCAGGCGCCATGGCGGCAAATGCCCTCCACGGCTCTCCCCTCAGCAAGAAGGAACTGCTTGCCCTCTGCACCGAGATAGAGGGACATCCCGACAATGTTGCTCCCGCCCTCTACGGCGGTCTCACTGCGTCCTTTATGGAGGGCAGCGAGGTCATTTCCGTCTCCTACGCCGTGCATCCCGATCTCCGCTTTGTGGCGCTGATCCCCCCCTTCCCCCTCAGCACTCACGCCGCCCGCGGCGTGCTGCCCGCTTTCGTGCCCTATGACGATGCCGTGTTCAACACCGCCCACGCAGCGGTGCTGCCCGCTGCCTTTGCCAGAGGCGAGGAAGCCCTGCTTGCCGCCGCGCTGCAGGATCGGCTGCACCAGCCCTATCGCCGCAGTCTCATCCACGAGTATGACGAGGTGGAGCGCATCGCCGCCGAAAACGGCTGCCATGCCTTCTGCGTCAGCGGCGCAGGTCCGACTCTGCTGGCTCTGACCACCGATCCAGCCTTTGCCGCGCGCATGGAAGAGGGCGTGAAGTCCCTTTCCTATCGCTGGCAGGTCATGGAGCTGCCCGTGGACTTCGAGGGCGCAAAAGTCCTTTAAACAACAGCACACGCACCGCAGTATACCACGGTGCGTGTGTTTTTTATTTTTCCCCGCCGATGACCTCCGCAAAGCCCTCGGCAAAGAGCCGCGCCGCCAACAGCGCTTCATCCAGCGAATTGCCCGCCGCACCCACCTCCACCAGCAGTGACCCCGCCGTGGCGTGCTGATTGTAGCGGGAGTTTCTGAGCAGAATGGGGCGCATGAGGGTTGGGTGCTGCGCCAGCAGTCTCTGCTGCACCGCCACCGCCAGCTTCAGATTTTCCCGCCATGCGCTGTGGGCAAGCCCGCTGCCGTCACTGCCCATAACAAGGGTCAGCTGGGCGGCGCCGCCCGCCTCCGTTTCGGAGATGACCTTGTAGATCTGCCCCTGCGCGTCGGTGATGGCATCGCGGTGGACATCCAGCACAAAGGATACCGAGGGGTATTTTTCGAGATAGCTCTCGATCCCCTCAAGAGATCTGCCGTAAGCGCCGTTATACTGGGGATAATCGTAAAGGGTGCGGTCATGGACGGTGGCAATGCCGTATTCCGCCAGCACGGATGCGATCTCCTCTCCCACCCGCACCACGTTGCAGCTGTTGTCCAGCGTGCGGTTTTCGCCGCTGGCTTCATATTCCTCCCCTGCGGGCATGGTATAAGCTTCGCTGCCGTGGGTGTGGACGATGAGCACCTGCGGTCCATCGCCCCAAAGCCCCGCGGCAAAACTCCCGTCAAAGTCCGCAGGGTCGATGGCATAGCCTGTTGTGTTGGAAATATAGGCGCTGCCGATCACATCATAGCCCTTGTCCGAGGACGGCATCAGGGTTCGGGCGGGCACGCCGTTATCCGTGAAATGCAGGGGTTCGCGCTCTGTCTCTTCGCTCAAAAGCGTCCCCTCGCGGTCCTGCTCGGCACTCTCGCTTTCGGTCTCCGCCCCCTTTGACCAGAGGGACAGCACTTCTTCCTTTGCCGTCAGCAGAACGGGAGCGGCGCTGAGCGCCATGGCAGAGGAAAGGGAAAGGGGGCTGTCCGCCCCGAGGTCTCCCAGCTCCCAGCGAAGCATGGCGAGCACCGTTTCGTCCCGCCGAAAGGCTTCCCATGCCGCACGGGGCGAACTGCTCCCCACCGTCACCGTCACGCCGTAGAGCACAAGCGCCGACAGACTTGCCGCGCTCAGGCGGCGAAGCCGCCCCATCAGTTTTCGCTCATTGCGCATCCGCTCACCTCCTGTCCCATTTCTATGCGGGGCAAGGGGAGGGTATGTCCACAAAAAAGCAGGAGGTGTCCCTCCTGCTTTTCAGCGTGTCGAAAAAGTATTTCGCCCCGCTGTGCAAGTTTTTAGAACTTGCAAAAAGTTCTAAAAACTTCTTATTTGAAAGGTGCAGGACACCCTTCCTGGGTTTCCCGCACACACCCTTCCTTCCCGTCGAATCGGA
>JAFVXA010000013.1 GCA_017501355.1 Oscillospiraceae bacterium | reverse complement strand
GGGGTCGATCGTCCTCTTTCACAACGCAGGACTTCACACCCCCGAGGCGCTGCCCGACATTCTCGACTATCTCGCAAAAGAGGGCTATACCCTCGTCCCCATTTCCAAGCTGATCCTCACAGGGGATTACACCATCGACCACGCAGGCAAGCAATGTCCCGCAGCCAAAGAGTAACAGGTTTCCTCCTCCATTTGTGAAATTATGTAAACGAGGTCTGCCGATGGCAGACCTCGTTTCATTCCTGTATGCGGTTTAGAATGCCCAGGTGCCGTTGCGAAACACGGCGACCTCACGACCGTCGCGGCAGCGGGCAGTGATGCTGAGATCTGCCGTGCCGATCATAAAGTCCTCATGGATGATGGAATCATTGACACCCATTTCGTGCAGCTCGTCCAGGGTATACTTCTCGTAGTCGCGGATGGTGTCGATGAAGCCCATACCCAGCGCCAGATGGCAGGCAGCGTTTTCATCGAAGAGGGTGTTGTAGAACAGCAGACCGCTCTTGCGAACAGGGCTCTCATAGGGGACAAGGGCGCACTCACCGAGATAGGCAGCCCCCTCATCCATGCAGATGAGCTTCTTCAGCAGCTCCTCGTTCTGCTCGGCGTGGACCTCCACAGCCTTGCCCTTTTCAAAACGGATGGAGAAATTGTCGATGAGCTGCCCCTGATAGGACAGGGGCTTGGAGGAATAGACGATACCCTCGGCAACGCCCTTCTTGGGGGAGATAAAGCACTCCTCAGTGGGCATATTGGCATTGAACCAGTTGCCGGACTGGGTCACATCCTCGCCGCCGTTGAACTTACCTTCGCCGATCATGCCCACGGTGAAGTCCGTGCCGTTGGATGCCGTGTAATGCAGGCTCTCGATGCCGAGGCTGTTGAGATAATCGCAGCGCTCGCGCAGATCCTTGTTGTGGGCTGCCCACTCTGCCTCGGGGTCGTTGCTCTCGTCCACGCGGACGGTGGCGAGGATCGCCTGCCACAGCAGCTCCACTGCGCGGCTGGTGCGCTCCTTGGGGAACACCTTCTTCGCCCATGCTTCACCGGGAACGGCGGCAATGCACCACTGGTGCTTGCCCTCGATGGCATCGCGGTAGGGCTTGACGATCTTCTGGCGACCCTGAATGCCCTTTGCCATCTTTTCCTGATTCACACCGGCAAGACCATCGGGATCTTCGCTGCAGAGGAAGATACGGCAGGGCAGCACCTCGGTCATCCAGCGCAGCTTCTCCTCCTCCCACTTCTCCACCGTGGAGAGGGACTTGAGGGTGCGGAAGCGCACATTGGGACGGGTCAAAGGCTGATAGGTCCAGTCCACGATGACGCGGGCGGCACCTGCCTTATAGCACTCCTCCACCACCATCTTCACGAACTCGGGCTGATCCAGTTCGGCAGTCAGAAGCACCTGCTGTCCCTTCTGCACACGGGCACCGGTGCGGGCAATGAGACGGGCATACTTTCTCAGAACAGTTTTCTTCATGGTAAGAACACTCCTTTTTCAGAGGGATTTGCAAAGTTGATATGTATTATACAGAAAAAATACAAAAATTACTATACACCCGCAAAATTTTTTTGAAGCGTGAGAAAAGGGCGGACGCTTGTTTTCTCAGCGGATTGTGCTATACTCAAACTAAAATAAAGTGCGGCTTTTTGCCGCAGACGAGACCATGCGCCCCGGCGCAGGAAGGAATGGCGGGATATGAAAATCGTGATCATCGGCGCGGGCAAGGTAGGATATGCTCTGGCGCGTCAGCTCTCCGGAGAGGGACATGATCTGACCTTAGTGGACAAAAAAGCCTCTGCCCTGCAAAATGCAGAAAACATGATGGATGTCATGTGCGTGGACGGCAACGGCGCCTCGCTGCGCGTATTGAAGGAGGCAGGTGCAGACACCGCCGATCTCGTTATCTCCGTCACGAGTCTCGACGAAGTGAACGTCGTCTGCTGCCTCATGGCAAAGAAGCTGGGCGCACGGCACACCATTGCCCGCATCCGCGACATCGACTATTTCCGCGACACGCAGCAGCTCAAGGACAAGATCGACCTCGATATGGCAGTCAACCCCGAACAGGCGGCGGCACAGGAGATCTCCCGCATCCTCCGCGTTCCCTCCGCTTTCAGCGTAGAGCCCTTCGCAGGCGGTCGCGTGGAAATGATCGGCTTTACCGTCGCCGAGTCCGACGGCATCGCAGGCATGAGCCTGATGGATTATAACAAGAAAAATCCTAACGGCGTGCTGATGTGCGCCGTGCGCCGCGGCGATGATGCCATCATCCCCAACGGTGACTTTATCCCCCAGATCGGCGACCGCGCCTACCTCGTGGGCTCTCAGAAGGAACTCAACCGCATCTTCAAGCTCATGAACCGCCCCACCTCCCGCGTCCGCACCGTGTCCATCATCGGCGGCAGCCGCATTGCATTCTATCTCGCCATGGCACTGGAAAAGGCAGGTATGACGGTCACCATCGTAGAAAGCAACCGCGCCACCTGCGAAATGCTGGCAGAGGTACTTCCCAATGCCCTCATTCTGGAGGGGGACGGCACGGACAACATGGTACAGGAGAGCGAGGGTCTCTTTGAATCGGATGCCGTGGTGGCGTTGACGGGCAGAGACGAGGAAAATCTGCTTCTTGCCATGTGTGCCCAGCGGGCAGGCGTGAAAAAGGTCATCGCCAAGACCACCCGCGACAACTACCGTAACCTCGTCCGCGAAACGGGCATCGACAGCACCATCAGCCCCAAGGATATCACCGCCAATAAGATCAGCAAGTATGTCCGCGGTCTCGTAAACTCCGAAGGCAGTGTGGTGGAAAGTCTCTATAAGCTCCTCGGCGGCAAGATCGAAGCGGTGGAATTCACCGCCAAGGCAGACAGCCGCATCGTCAATGTGCCGCTGAAGGATCTGCCCCTGCGCAAGGGTCTGCTGGTAGCCTCTATCGTACGCGGGCAGACCAGCATCATCCCCAACGGTATGACGGAGATCTTGCCCGATGACCATGTAATCGTCATGGCAAAGTCCCTGTTCCTCCACGACATCAACGAAATTCTGGAGAACTGAGGATCGTCACAAAGAAAGAAGAACACTATGAACCATAAACTTGTTGCAAAAATACTCGGTGCCATGCTGGTGATCGAGGGTGTGGCGCTGATGGTGCCGACTCTTTATGCCGCCGCCACGGGAGAAGATGCACTCGCAGGATTTGTCGTGGCAGCACTGTGCTGCTTTGGCATCGGTGTACCGATGGCATTTCTCAACACCACAGGTCTGCGGATGCAGCGGCGCGACGGCTTCGCCTGCGTGGGTCTCTGTTGGATCCTGCTTGGCGCAGTGGGCGCCCTGCCCTATGTGATCAGTGGAACAGTCACCAGCTATGTGGATGCCCTGTTTGAGGCGATCTCCGGTTTCACCACCACAGGCGCATCCATCCTGACCGCAGTGGAGGGACTGCCCAACTCCATCCTGCTCTGGCGCTCCATGACCAACTGGATGGGCGGCATGGGCGTTCTCGTGATGCTGCTGGCACTGCTGCCGAAGCTGGGCGACGGCAGCGCCAACCTCATGCGCGCGGAAAGCCCCGGCCCTGTGATGAGCAAGCTGGTGCCCCGCGTGGCAGACACCGCCAAGATCCTCTACATCATTTATATCGGTCTGACCGTGGCAGAGGTCATCGTTCTCTGTCTCCTCGGCATGCCGCTGTTTGACAGCATCACCCATTCCTTTGCCACCATTGCCACCGGCGGCTTCTCCGTCAAAAACGCCAGCATCGGTCACTATCAGTCCGACGCGATCACTTGGGCAGTCACCATCTTCATGTTCCTCTCCGGCATCAATTTCTCCCTGCTGTATATGGCTCTGCGCCGCCGCTGGAGGGATGCCGTCAGCAGCGAGGAGCTTTGGCTTTATGCGGGCACTGCCCTTGCATCCACCACGCTCATCACCATTGACCTTGTTCGCGAAACAGGCATCAGCGTGACGGATGCCATTTCCGATGCAGCATTCCAAAGTATGACCGTGATGAGCACCACCGGCTTTGCCACTGCGGACTTTGCCGCATGGCCTGCTGTCAGCCAGTGTGTGCTGATCATGCTGATGTTCATGGGCGGCTGTGCAGGCTCCACCGCAGGCGGCGTGAAATCCATCCGTTTCCTGCTGCTGTTCAAGAACACCCAGCGCTGGCTCCACTGCATCCTCCACCCCCGCGAGGTGAAGCTCATCTGTGTGGATGGCAAAAGAACAGAGGAAAGCACCATGACCAACGTAGCCTGCTTCTTCTTTGCCTACATGATGATCCTCATGACCTGCACCATGATCATCGGTCTTGACAAGGTCGATTTTCTGGAGGCATTTTCCGCAGCTCTCAGCGCCCTCAGCAATGTGGGTCCTGCCATGGGCTCTCTTGGCCCCAACGGCAACTTCGCCGCACTGAACGATGTCAGCAAGCTCACCATGAGCGCTGCCATGCTGCTGGGACGACTGGAGATCGTGCCGCTGGCGATTCTGCTGATGCCCTCCGTATGGAGAAGAAAGTAAACAGAAAGGGAACAATCTATGATTTTCGAAAAACAGGTCCTGCAGACCTATAAAAACATGATGTATACCCGCTGTGACGATAAAGGCACGGCATATTACTTCTCCTCCGACGATTTCAAGGGGCTCCACCGCGAGTCCTATCCCTTCACTGCCTCCGCAGGGCACACCCTGCAGGGTTATCTCTATCATTACGACAACCCCATCGCTGACCGTCTTGTGGTGTTCGACCACGGCTTCGGCGGCGGTCACCGTTCCTATATGCGGGAGATCGAGCTGCTCTGCCGCCACGGCTTCCGCGTCTTTGCCTACGACCACACTGGCTGCATGGCCTCCGGCGGCGCAAGCCCGGGTGGTCTCGCCCAGTCTCTCGCAGACCTTGACGATTGCCTGCGCACCATCAAGGGCGATGCCCGCTTTGCAGGGCTGACTCTCTCCGTCATGGGGCACAGCTGGGGCGGCTTCTCCACGCTGAACATCGCCGCTCTCCACCCGGAGATCCGTCATGTGGTGGTGCTGTCCGGCTTCGTTTCGGTGGAAATGATGGTAGGCTGCTTCTTCGGCGGACTGCTCAAGGGCTACCGCAAGGCAGTGATGGCACTGGAGCGGCAGTCCAATCCAAATTATGTCAACTTCAATGCAGTGGAGAGCCTTTCCAAAACCGATGCCAAGGTACTGCTGATCTACTCTGATGACGATCAGCTCTGTCGCAAAACACCCCATTATGATACCCTTCACGCCGCCCTTTCTAAGCGCGAAAACATCCGCTTCCTTCTCGTTGAGGGCAAGAGCCACAATCCCAATTACACGAAAGATGCCGTGAGCTATCTCGCAGAATACAGCGCTGCCGTGAAGAGTCAGGGCAAAAAGAAGCTCCTCGAGACCGAGGAGCAGAAAGCGGCATTCCGCCAAAGCTTTGACTGGAAGCGCATGACCGAGCAGGATGATACCGTCTGGCAGGAGATCTTCCGCACACTGGATGTGGATGCATAACAACACAAAGTAAAAGCCCGGGGTGTCCCCGGGCTTTCTGTTATCTGGTCTGGAACTTGGCAAGCATACTCTCCAGTATGGCTGCCTGCTTCGCCATAGACTCGCTGGCAGCGGCAGATTCTTCCGAGGTGGCGCTGTTGCTGTGCACCACAGAGGAAACCTGCTCAATGCCCACCGTCGTCTCCGTCAGCTTGGTGGACTGATCCGTGCAAGCCTCGTTAATGGCAGTCATCATATCCGTCACGGTCATTGTCTTCTCCACCACATGGCGCAGATCCTCTGCCGTGGCAGAAACGATCTTTGCACCGTTGGCCACCGCCGCATTGCTTGCTTCGATCAGAGCAGAGGTGTCCTTCACCGCGCCGGCGCTCTTCTGCGCAAGGTTGCGCACTTCGTCTGCCACTACTGCAAAGCCCTTGCCTGCGGCGCCCGCACGGGCCGCTTCCACCGAGGCGTTCAATGCCAGAATGTTGGTCTGGAACGCGATGTCATCGATCGTCTTGATGACATTGCTGATCTGCTTGGCACGATCGGAAATGTTCTGCATGGCCTGCGTCATTTCCTGCATCATCGCATCGCTGTGACGGATGCCCTCACGCACTTCTTCCGCAAGCTCCTTTGCGCTGCTGGCGTTGCGGGCATTATCCTCCACCTGTTCGGTGATGTCGGAGACCGTTGCCACCAGCTCTTCGATGGCAGCAGCCTGCTCGGTAGAACCCTGACTGAGCGCCATCGCACCGCTGGAAACCTGCTCTGCACCGGAATTGACCTGCACAGCCGCATCCTGAATGTTGTGCAGCAGATCGTTGAAAGAATCGAGGATGTACTCAATGGCGCGGCGGATCTCGCCGAATGCGCCGGGATACTCCACATTGGGAGCGGTATCGAGATTTCCGCCTGCCATTTCACCAAGACAGCGGGCAGTATCCGTCACCACTTCCCTGTTCACCGCAATCATGTCGCGGAAATTCTGCGCCATATCACCGATCTCATCGTTAGTATCGCAGTTGACCTCCACATCATAGTTGCCCTTGGTGACCTCGGCGGAGACCTCCGCAATGTGGACGATGGGCTTGGTGATGCGGGATGCCGCTCTGCTCATGATCAGGGTCGCCAACACCACCGACACAGCCGCAAGCACCACAGTCACGATGCAGATGATCCGATTGACACCGATATACTCCTCCGTGGTGGCATAGGCACCCAGTACCCAGCCGTCCGTTCCCTCCAGCGGGACAGCGCGCATGAAACATCTGTCGCCTTCATAATTCACCTGACCGAAAACAGACTCGCCTGCAAGGGCTCTGGTTTCATAACCGGCAAACTCTTCCAGCGCCGGATCCGTCTGCGCATCCACAATGGTACTTTCATGGTTCAGTACATAGCTGTAATCGGAGTCCGCCACAGTGTAACCCTCTTTGTCGAGAATATACACACCGCCGCTCTCGCCCACGCTGACACCGCCAACAATTTCAGACAGGGCATAGCCGTCCATCACAGCACAAATGACACCCACGATCTCACCGCCGGTCACGCCATCCTTCCAGATGGGGGCCGCGATCATCATATCCGTGCGGGAGCCGTCCGCCACCAGCATGGGCGCGCTGAGATAAGTCTCGCCCGCAAGACCTCGCTGGAAAAATTCATATTCCGCAAAATTGGCGCCCACATTGCTGTTGCCCGCGGTATCGCAGATATACACACTCGCATATCCGTATGTTTCACAGATATTCTGAATGTAAGCGTTGACATCTTCCAGCGTGGTCTCCTCATCACTCAAAATAGGATTCGTACCCGCCACCTCGATCACGCTTCGCGTGGAGTCCAGTTCACTCAACACAGCCAGCTTCGCCGCATCGGCAATACGCTCAAAAGAGTTCTGCGCAGACTCGCTGGCTGCAATCAGGCTGGAAATGCCGGAAAACAGACCCACGATCATGGTCGCAGCAAAAATCAGAAGAACGCTGCTGCGCATAATGCTTTTCCGCACACTTCCCTTTTTCTGTTTCATGGCTTTTCCCCGGGACAGTGACCCAACGGCACCATCCACTCCTCCTTTTCGCAGTTGTTACCGCGGCGCAGACAGATATGCTGCAACATGGTCTTTTCGTTCTGTTGCAGACGAAAGTGCGCCGAAGCGATACATTTTTATTTTACTACGATGCTTTTTGATTGCAAGCGTCTTTCCAAAGTTTTTATGGCTCTGTGAAAAAAATCAACCAAATTCCTCCCACATAGAAAAAACCGACGGAGTGCAGCTCCGTCGGTTCGCTTTCTTTCAGCAGCGCTCGGTCATGATCTTCAGAATCACTTCGTCAGTCTGGCGCATACCCTCCCGGGCAAGGATGCCCACGTTGGTAATGGTCTCCTCCACATGACCGTGGAGAATACCGTCGCCGCCGCTGAACTTCTGACCGTCACGGTACATCCGATAGCCCAGAATGCCCGCCTCCACGCTGGATGCGATCTTTGCCGCGCAGGAGGGCTTCGCACCGTCGCAGATGGTGCCGCTGAGGATGGCAACGCCGTTGGTGACGGTGGCTGCCACCGCTTCCGCACTGCCGTCCAACAGGTAGGCGATGCCCGCACCTGCGCCAACGCCTGCGCTCACTGCGCCGCAGTAAGCAGAGAGACGGCCGATACCCGTTTTCTGATGGATGGTCACGAGGTCGCTGACCACCAGCGCACGATAGAGCTTCTCCTCGCTCACGCCGAGGTGCTTGGCATAGCGGATGACGGGGACGGACGCAGTCATACCCTGATTGCCGGATCCGGAGACGATGACAACAGGCATTTCGCAGCCACTCATGCGGGCATCACTGCCGGCTGCTGCATAAGCTCTTGCCTCCACCGCGATATCGCCGGGATACATCTGCATCAGCACGGAGCCGATGTTGGCACCCCAGTTGCCCTTCATACCCTCTTCCGCAATGGCGCTGTTATAGCTGATCTGTCGATCCAACGTAGCCTTCACTGCGTCGATCTCCACTTCGTTGGCAAAGGCAACAATATCCTCCACTGTGATGGATGCGCGGTCAGTCCTGGTACCGCCCGCACCCACATTGACCGGGATATCCAACAGCACCTCGCCGTCCTTTTCGAGACGGACCACATTGCTGTGGCTCTCCGCAATACGGACAAAGGCGCTATGCTCCCCTGCCCAGCCCCGCAGCTGAATGTCCAGCAGCACGGGGGTATCCGCGCAGCGGATCTCAATGGGGGTGGCGTTCATGTACTCAGCAATGGCGGGCTTGTCCGCTTCGGACACATCACCGATGACCTGCAGCACAGCTTCGTCCTTACCCACCACAATACCTGCAGCAATGGCACTGCCAATGCCCTTCAGACCGCCGGTGTTGGGTACCACCACGCTCTTGGTGTTCTTGATGATATTGCCGGAGATATCTGCCCGAATCTTTTCGGGGCGTGCGCCCAGCACAGCGCGCAGCTTTGCGGCGGCATAGGCAATGGCGATGGGCTCGGTACAGCCGGTGGCGGGCACCAGCTCCTCCTCCAGGACCGCAATAAAGTTCAGCATTTTTTCCTTGCTCAGCATCTTCACGTATCCCCTTCCGTGTGCCAAAAAATGGCTTTTAAATCTATCTTTGCCCCCTCGGGGCACACATTTACCTACTATAAGTCTACCGCCGTTCCCCCGCCTCTGTCAAGCAGTGCTTTGCGATGACAAAAGGGCTTTTTTTGCACAAAAATCCCACGGCAGACCGCCGTGGGATTTCCTCTTACTTATGCTCCTCCGCCTCTGCGTAATACTCCTCGGCAAAGCTGTAAAACGCCTGCGCGATGGGAGACAGCACGCCGTTCTTATGGCGCACCAGATAGAGCTTGCGCCGCATACTGACATTGTCAAAATCAAACGCCAGCAGACGATTGAACTCGCAGTAGTTCTCCGCCGCACTGCGGGAAAGCACCGCGATGCCCAAGCCCTCACTCACCATCTGCTTGATGTTTTCCGTGGACTGCACCTCGATAGCAACATTCAGTCGGCTGGGATCGACGCCCATTGCCGCAAGGAACGCCTCCGTCTCCTTGCGGGTACCGCTGCCGCTCTCACGGCTGATGAAGGTCTCCTTCATGATCTGCGCCGTGGGGAAGCCTGTTTTGAGATACTGCTGATATTCCGGCGTGTTGGGGGTCACGATGACAAGACGATCCTGCGCAAACTCCCGATAGACGCACTTGGGCGAGTCGATCATGGTACCGCAGAAGCCGATCTCCGCGCCGCGGGTAGCAACGCAGTCCACCACCTGGGAGCTGTCCATCATCTGGATATTGAAGGTGATATCGGGGTAGTTCTTTCGGAAGCTCTGCAGGAGCTTCGGCAGATAGTACTGTCCGGGAATGGTGGATGCCACAAGGGAGATCGTACCCCGCATCTCTCTTGTAAAGGTCTGGATGGCTTCCTGCGCCTCATCCCGCAGCTGCAGGATCTTCTTGGCGTATTCATACAGCAGCCGTCCCGCATCGGAGGGATAGATCTCCTTGGTGGTGCGGACGATGAGCTTGATCTTCAGTTCCTTTTCCAGCGACGCAATGTGGGCGCTGATGGTGGGCTGCGTCAGATGCAGCAGCTCCGCAGTTTTGGAAAAGCTGTTGTTTTCCACCACATGGGCAAACGCCTCCAGCTGCTTGATATCCATACTCGCTCACTCCTTACTCTCTCTGATAGCCCCCGTGGGGAAAAAGAAAAAAGATGCCGCTTTCGCAGCATCTTTTTCTTCCTGGCGGGAATATGTGGGAATCGAACCCACCCAGGCAGCTCTTCACCACCAACAACGGTTTTGAAGACCGCGGGGCACACCAGCACCCAGCTACTCCCATACGAACAAAAATAATATCACAACGAAAAAGAATTTGCAAGTATTATCTTCGTTCTTCGCCAAAAAATTGCTGCGATCCTACAAAGGATCAGCCGATTTCCTTGTCAAAACCCAGATAGAGACGGCGCACATTGTTCTCATTTCTGGTAAAACGCATTTTGTCAAAGGTTTCCAGCAGCGCCTGCGTATACTTGCGGGAAGAACCCAGCACATCGCGGAGCTCTGCGAGGGTCAGCGTATCGTGCTCGGCAAAGTGCGCTGCCGTCTTGCGGCAGATGTCGCGGAACACCTCGCCGTCATAATAAATGCTCTCGCTGATCTGACGGAGATCTCCGGAGGAGGAAAGGTTCACCAGCACACGCTGCACCTCGTCCAGCTCCTTTGCGTCAAACTGCGCCAGCACATCCTCGAGATTGGGCGGCTCCATGCCGCTTGCGCGATAGATCGTGCGGAGCTTCTCCGCGATCTTTTCCTGCTGGGGCGTCATGGAAATGTGGAAGCCCTGCAGCGCCACGCACTCGTCCACGCGGCGCAGCTTCCCCTCCTCCTGAAGAAGGTTCAGTACGGCATCCGCAGTTTTAGCATCGGCGCCCCGATAGAGCTTCTGCCGAAGCTCCGAGCCCTTCATGCCGCTGAGCAGGGGATTCTCGGCGTGAAATTCCGTCAGCAGGGTCTGCGCCGTATTCCACGCAAGCTCCAGCGTCTCCTTTGCGATATAGCGTCCGCTCAGTGCTTCCTTGATCGCGCCCTCTGCCAGCAGTTCCGCCAGTTCCTTCGCCACCACGCTCTCATCGAGGGCAGCCTTGGCGGCAAGGGTCTTGCTGTCGGGCAGGTTGAAGCGGCTCTCCTGCACCAGATGCAGGAGCTTGTCCTTGCCGCTGCCGTTTTCGCGGATGCGGAGACTTTCGAGAATAGCAGGGACATTGCGCTTATGCTTCATGGGCGCATCGTCGAGGATCACGCCGCCGCCGATGGTCTCCATAGGGGAATAGAAGCGCACCACGAAGCGGTCACCGATGCGGGTCGCCACCTCTTCCGTCATACGCAGCTGCGCATAGCAGCTCTCGCCGGGTTCGAGAACATCCCGATCCAGCAGCACCACCTTCGCCAGCACCACGCGGGAGCCGTGGAAGAGGTGTACCTGCGAGTTATTCAGAATGATGCGTCCCGATCCCTTGAGGTTGCGCAGACGCACATCCAGCATCAGAGAAGTCTTTTCGCTGCCGGGCTTGATCACCGCGCAGCCACGGTCAGGCACGGTCTTTTTCAGACCCGTGAGGTTCACTGCCACACGCTGACCCGCATACGCCATCTGCGTATCCACGCCGTGAACCTGCAAATTGCGGATCTTACCCTCCGCCATCTCGGGGGCGATCTCCACACTGTCGCCCACCTTCATGCAGCCCTCAATGAGGGTGCCGGTGACAACTGTACCAAAGCCGTCCACAGAGAACACGCGGTCAACGGGCAGGCGGAAAGGCACGTTCATGTCCTTCTCCCCCGCAGCCTTCACCAGTTCGCAGAGGGCGTTTCTCAGCTCGTCGATGCCGTCGCCCTTGTGGGCGGAGACCTCGAAAATCGGCTTGCCTTCGAGGAAGGTGCCCTTCACGCGCTCATGCACATCCTCCCGCACCATGTCGATCCAGTCGCGGTCTGCCATATCGGTCTTGGTGATGACCACCACACCGTCCTTGATGCCGAGCAGCTCCAGAATGTCCAAGTGCTCCACGGTCTGGGGCATGAAACCCTCGTCCGCCGCCACGATCAACATGGCGAGGTCGATGCCGCCCGCGCCTGCCAGCATATTCTTGATAAACTTTTCATGTCCCGGCACGTCCACGATGCCCGCCTGCGTACCGTCGGGGAAATCCAGATGGGCGAAGCCCAGCTCAATGGTGATACCTCTCTTCTTCTCCTCCACGAGACGGTCCGTGTCGATGCCCGTCAGTGCGCGGATCAGCGCGGTCTTGCCGTGGTCCACATGACCCGCCGTACCAATGATGACGTGTTTCATCCGTTCATCGCCTCACTCACTGCCTCTGCCACATAGGCGAAGTCCTTTTCCTCCATAGTGCGGACACTCAGCAGATACACGCCGTCATGAATACGACCCACGATGGGCAGTTCACGCAGGCGCAGGCGCTGCTCCAGCCCATCCACGCTGCAGTTCTTGGGGCTAAGTGCCACGGCGAAGGTCGGCAGAAGCTGGGTCGGCACACTGCCGCCGCCCACCTGATCCTCTTCGCTTCTCACTTCGCACTCAGTACCTCTGCTGCGGATCATGGTCGCAAGGTATTCTGCCTTGGCGCGGAGATCCTCCACCTTTGCACCCAGCATGGAGAGCACGGGGATCTCCTTTTTCGCCTGTTCCTCGCCCTCGGCATAGCTGCGAAGGGTCGCCTCCAGTGCCGCAAGGGTCATCTTGTCCACGCGCACCGCGCGGTTGAGGGGATGGCGCTTGATGATGTCGATATACTGCTTCTTGCCGATGATGATGCCCGCCTGCGGACCGCCCAGCAGCTTGTCGCCGCTGAAGGAGATCACGTCCACGCCTGCGCGGACGGAGTTCTGCACAGTGGGTTCATCATGGATGCCGAACTGCTCGAGATCCACCAAAGAGCCGCTGCCGAGATCCTCGATCACAGGCAGCCCCTTTTCCCTGCCCAGCTTCACCATGTCAACAAGGCTCACGGAATCCGTAAAGCCCACGATCTTGAAATTGCTGGTATGCACCTTCAAAAGCGCTTTGGTGTTCTCGGTGATGGCATTCACATAGTCCTTGAGGTGGGTCTTGTTGGTCGCACCCACTTCCTTGAGATAGCAGCCGCACTGCTGCATGATCTCAGGCACGCGGAACGCACCGCCGATCTCCACCAGCTCACCGCGGGAGCAGATGACTTCACCCTTGTTCGCCATGGCACAGAGGATGAGCAGCACGGCAGATGCGTTGTTATTGACAACGAGGGCGCTCTCTGCACCCGTCACCTTCGTCAGCAGGTTTTTCACATGGTCATAGCGGCTGCCGCGGCGACCTTCCTCAATGTTGTATTCCAGATTGGTGTAACGGCTGACAACGCCGTACACCGCATCGGCAGCGCGCTTAGAGAGGCACGCACGCCCGAGATTGGTGTGCAGGGACACGCCCGTTGCGTTCACGATGGGACGGAAAGCAGGCTGCTCCAACTGCTTGACACGGCGGACAATCTGCTGCGCCAGTTCCTCAGCACTGACTACCTCGGTGATGTTCCCTGCCAGCACCTCGCGGCGGAAGTTCTCCACCGTCTCGCGGGCAGCTTCGGTGATGCTTGCCTGTGCCGCGTTCAGCTCTGCCAGCACGCTCAGACGCAGCAGCTCATCCATCTTGGGGATGCTTCTCAAAATCTCGTTCTTTTCAGCCATGGTAAAAGGCTCCTTCTGCACCGCCGCAAAGTGCGGCGGAGTATTTTTTCATTTCACTGCGGTGATGCTTTTCCCGCAAAACCGCAGGGTTTTTCTCTATGAATGGATTATATATGTTTTTTCGATAAATAGCAACCATGCTTTCGTCCCTTTGCAGGAAAAGAGGATAACAACTCTCTTTTTTGTTCTCTTTATGCAAAAAAGATGTTCGCCGCCGGTAAGGCAGCGAACACCTTTACATTTCTGCTTTCAATGCCGAGCGCAGACCTTCCTTCGTTGTTGGGAACAGGATCCCCACCGCCTTGCACCGGCTCTGATCCATGGTGAGATCCCGCGGCAGCACCGCAAAGGCTTCTTCGTTTTTCTGCAGTCGCCCCAGTGCCGCATCCAACTGAAGCTCCTGCAGCACGGCTTTCACCGTGTCATAGGTGCTGCTGTCATTTTCCGAACCGAAGTTCCATACGCCTCCCGGGAGTGTCAAGGCTTTTGGAAGATTTTTTACGACATCTGCAACATCCGTGATTCCGCGACGGTCATAGATCGGCAAAAGCAGGGGCTTGCTCTCATCTGCGAGCGTCCCCTTCAGCGTGGCAAGGAAATGGCTGTGTTCATTGGGCAGACTTGCTTTTGCGTACATCCAGCTCAGCCGCAGGCACACCGTCTCGGGAAGAATTTTCAAGCAGTTCTGCTCCGCACGGAGCTTCTGACAGCCATAGACATTGTTCGGTGCAAGTGTTTCATCCTCCAGGTGAGGTCCCGCCACTTTGCTGCCGGAATAGACCTGATCCGAGCTGCAGATGAGGAGCTTTGCCCCATATTCCCGACAAGCCTTCGCCAAGGTAGCCGAGCCGCCCACATTGATCCTCTCCGACCATTCCGGCTCCCGCTGACAGCGACCTGTATCCGAAACGGCCGCAGTATGAATGACCGCTTCGGGAGTGTGTCTGCGAAACCATTCATGGAGTTCAGCTTCCGCGGTGATATCCACTTCCCCATGGCTTGGCAGCAACACCTGCCAGCCGAGATGTTCCAAATACGCGGCAGTCCTCCGACCCAAAAAGCCGGAACCACCTGTCACCAGCACCTTCATCCGCATCCCTTCTTTCCTCTTTCCTTTGTACCATAAAACCTCACCTGCAGCAAGTGGGATTTCCCTTGCGCAGCCGCGCAAATCATGGTAGGCTAAAGAAAAACACAGGGAGGTTATACCATGGATCCTGTCTATTACACCATCGACAACATCAACGGCGATTATGCCTACATGACCTCGGACACAGGGGTGGAAAATATGGTCGCCATGTTCCTTTTGCCCGAGGGCGCAGACATCGGCAGCCGCCTGTTGTTTGAAAACTTTGAGTGGACGCTGCTGTAAGCGCCGCCTGCATACAAAGCCAAAAAATCCGCCCTGGGGCGGCACTTCATAAGACAGGTTAAGAGACGGCATGACAACGCTCATGCCGTCTCTCTGTTTAAATGCACATGGAGAATGAAATGAGGAAATGTGGCAACGCATTTTCTCATCCCATTCCTACAAAGATAGCCGCAGGCGCAAGAACTGCAGGTCCTTGTTCGGAACACAGTGACGCAGAACAGCCCGACTTCAACGGTCGGGCTGTCAATGTCTCTCTGCACGCATATACGGTTGTCCGTATAGAAGTGCGCTGTCAGTATCCGACCAATTACTTTACTCTTCCTGCTCCTCGTTTTGATAGTAGATTTTCGAGGCATGAGAGCAAAGCTCTTCGGGGCTTGCGGTGTCGTTTTCTACCATCCATTGTGCCATTTGCATCTGCATTTCCGGTGTATACAGTGCTACCCCGATATACAGGAGTTCCGCTCTGGTTACCCCCATAGCTAGCAATCTTTGCCGCAAAACCTCTTGCAGTTCCGTAAGTGCCATTGTTTTCTCCTCCAAACCAGTCTTTTATCAGGCGGCATTCAAATTCTGCCTGTTCACCTTTTACCTCATACAAAATAGTAGGGTTAATCTGATCCTCTGTACTGTAAATAGCAAATACAGGCAAGCCATCAAACGAACGGAATGTCCAATTCGCTGCGTCTGTAACCCTGTTTTCGCTGGCCTGCATATCATACTTCGCCCATTGAACCAACTTCTGCATTTGCGCCTTCGTCAGATCGGAACGCCAATATTCCCTGCTTGTTTTTCCGTTGGTCTGCGGTGCTCTGCTGCCAACACTTTCCCGCTGCACGGCTTCCACCGCTCTGCGGGTTTCCATCAAATGCTCCTGCGCTATTTCTTCTCCAAGGGTCTCGGAGAAAATATTCATATTGCCCAAGCTGTCGCAGATCAGTTCTTCCCATATCTCATCCGCCGTCATATCCGTTCCCGCATAGGCATCCATATAAAGCTGCGCAGTCTTTCCCACACTGTGGTTTTCTCCAATATAGTCCCGCACTTCGTTG
>JAFVXA010000012.1 GCA_017501355.1 Oscillospiraceae bacterium | reverse complement strand
TGGCAGGTGCTCGTTTCAGCAAGAGCAAGAACGCATAAATTCGCCCGAAAAATCCATCATCTGCCCGCCGCATTTCCGCGGCGGGCAGATTTCTTTTGCATTTCCCGGGAAAATCCGCAAAAAAGAGAAAAAGGTGGTTGTCATGGGAAAAAGTTGTTGTTATAATGATTCCATAATGGTGCAGTCCGTGTATGCGGACTGAAAAAAGTACATTTAACATCGTGAAAAGGGAAAGGAATTAAGAATCATGAATGTTCTGGTTATCAACGCAGGCAGCTCCTCTCTGAAGTATCAGCTCCTCAATCCCGAGACCGAGCAGGTCCTGGCTAAGGGTCTGTGCGAGCGTATCGGCATCGACGGCAAGTTCACCTACAAGGCTGACGGCAAGCAGGCAATCAAGGCTGCTGACGTGGCTATGCCCACCCATTCCGAGGCAATCAAGGCTGTTCTGGATGCTCTGGTGGACGCAGAGAACGGCGTGGTCGGCTCCATGAAGGAGATCGACGCTGTCGGTCACCGCGTTGTCCACGGCGGCGAGAAGTTCGCTCAGTCCGTGCTGATCACCGACGAGGTCATGGCTGCGATCGAGGAGTGCAACCCCCTCGCACCTCTGCACAACCCTGCTAACATCATCGGCATCAAGGCTTGCCAGGAGCTGATGCCCGGCACTCCCATGGTTGCTGTGTTCGACACCGCTTTCCATCAGACCATGCCTGAGGTGGCTTACACCTACGCTCTGCCCTATGAGTACTATGAGAACGACAAGGTTCGCCGCTACGGCTTCCACGGCACTTCTCACAAGTATGTCTCCGGTCGCGCTGCTGCTATGCTCGGCAAGAAGCCCGAAGAGCTGAAGCTGGTCTCCTGCCACCTGGGTAACGGTTCCTCCGTCACCGCTGTGGACTGCGGCAAGTCCGTGGATACCTCCATGGGCTTCACTCCTCTGGCAGGTCTGCCCATGGGTACCCGCTGCGGCGATATCGACGCAGGTATCATGGAGTATCTGATGAAGAAGTACGACATGAACATCTCCGAGATGCTGAACGTGCTGAACAAGAAGTCCGGCGTGCAGGGTATCTCCGGCGTGTCCTCCGACTTCCGTGATCTGGAAGCTGCTAAGGGCGAGGGCAACCATCGCGCAGAGCTGGCTCTGGATTCCTTCCACTACAGCGTTAAGAAGCTGATCGGTTCCTATGCTGCTGCTATGGGCGGCGTGGACGCTGTCATCTTCACCGCAGGCGTGGGCGAGAACGGTATCGGCGACCGCGCTGAGATCGTCAAGGGTCTGGAGTTCATGGGCATCAAGCTGGATGCTGAGAAGAACAAGGTTCGCGGCGAGGAGACCGTCATCTCCGCCGACGATTCCGCTGTCAAGATCCTGCTCATCCCCACCAACGAAGAGCTGATGATCGCTCAGGATACCGCAGCTCTCTGCCGCTAAGCGAAATACATCGAACCGGTGCGACTTTTGTCGCACCGGTTTTCTGCTTTTTGGCAGGGGCAGAGGTGTAAAACAGTTGACAATCCATAAAAATCTGCTATGATATATAAAGAACTTTATGTTGCAAACTGCGACGAGAAAGACGAGTGTCAGATGACCGACCCAAAGAGAGCGGGGGATGGTGGAAGCCCCGCGGTACGGCGCTGATGCAGCCCCTTTCGAGTGCCCGCGATGAGCGGGACGCTTCATCCCCGTTATCGGATGACTAAGATGTTCCCCGCGAGGGGAATAATTAGGGTGGTACCGCGAATGTCCTTCGCCCCTATTGCCGGGGTGGGGGATTATTTTTTTGCACTGCGTGCAAAAAAATAATCGCATTCCACTTTTTCCAAGTAACAAAAAATTTGACATAAAAGGAGAGCGATTCCCATGGCACACAAGTATTATGGCGTCAACGAACTGCGCGAGAAGTTCCTCAGCTTCTTTGAAACCAAGGAGCATCTGCGCCTCCCCAGCTTCCCTCTCATCCCCCAGAATGATGCATCCCTGCTGCTGATCAACGCAGGTATGGCTCCCATGAAGCCCTGGTTCAAGGGTGAGGAAGAGCCTCCCCGCCGCCGTGTCTGCACCTGCCAGAAGTGCATCCGTACCGGCGATATCGAGAATATTGGTAAGACCGCTCGCCACGGCACCTATTTTGAGATGCTGGGCAACTTCTCCTTCGGCGATTATTTTAAGCGCGAAGCCATTCACTGGACCTGGGAATTCCTGACCGATCCGAGTTGGGTAGGTCTCGAGCCCGACCGTCTGTATCCCTCCGTCTATCTGGAGGACGATGAGGCATTTGAGATCTGGAACAAGGAAATCGGCATCCCCGCTGAGAAGATCTCCCGCTTCGGCAAGGCTGACAACTTCTGGGAGCATGGAGCAGGTCCCTGCGGTCCCTGCTCTGAGGTTTACTATGACCGCGGTGTGGAGAAGGGCTGCGGCAAACCCGACTGCAAGGTGGGCTGCGACTGCGACCGCTTCATCGAGATCTGGAACAACGTCTTTACCCAGTTTGATAACGACGGCAACAACAACTATACCGAGCTTTCTCAGAAGAATATCGACACCGGTATGGGTCTGGAGCGTCTTGCCTGCGTCTGCCAGAACGTGGACAGCCTCTTCGATGTGGACACCGTCATGAACATCACCAACAAGGTCAGCGAGATCACCGGCGCACACTACAACGAGACCTATAAGAAGGACGTGTCTCTGCGCATCATCACCGACCATATCCGCAGCGCGACCTTCCTCATCTGCGACGGCGTTCTGCCTTCCAACGAGGGTCGTGGCTACGTGCTGCGCCGTCTGCTCCGCCGTGCAGCCCGCCATGGTAAGCTGCTGGGCGTGAACGATCCGTTCCTGTTCGAAATCGTGGATACTGTTGTGCACGAAAACGAGGGTGAGTATAAGGACCTCCGCGAAAAGCAGGCTTATATCACCAAGGTCATCCGCACTGAGGAAGAGAATTTTGCAAAGACCATTGATGCCGGCATGAAGATCTATGAAGAGCTTCTTGCAGAGCATAAGGAGCGCGGCGAGACCGTGTTCTCCGGCGCTGATGCGTTCAAGCTCTACGATACCTATGGTTTCCCCATCGACCTCACCATCGAAATGGCAGAGGAAGAGGGCATGAGCGTGGACGAGGCTGGTTTCAAGGCGCTGATGGAAGAGCAGCGTGTCCGCGCTCGTAAGGCTCGCGAGGCGCTGGGCGACCTGGGCTGGGCAGGCGTGGAATTCGGTCAGGAAATGCCCGCTACCGAGTTCGTGGGCTATGACCGTGAGAGCGAGAGCGGCGAAGTGCTGGCACTTCTTGCCGAGGGGGAGTTCCGTCAGGAACTCGTTGCAGGTAACGAAGCTATCATGGTGCTGGATCGCACCGTGATGTACGCCGAAATGGGCGGCCAGGTGGCTGACCACGGTGAGATCCGCAGCGAAAACGGTGTGTTCCTCGTCCATGACGTGCAGAAGAACAACGGCGGCAAGTATATGCACTACGGTAAGGTCGTCTCCGGCACCTTCACCGTGGGCGAGAAGGTGACCTCTGCTTACGATGTGGAGCGCCGCGCCGCTGTCCGCCGTGCACACAGCGCAACCCATCTGCTGGATGCAGCCCTGCGTAAGGTCTTGGGTGATCACGTCCATCAGGCTGGCTCTCTGGTGGAGCCCGACCGCCTGCGCTTCGACTTCACCCACTTCAGCGCTATCACCGCTGAGGAGCTGCGTGAGATCGTGGATCTGATCAACGCAGAGATCCTCCGCGGCTATCCTGTGTCCACCCAGGTGCTGCCCATCGACGAGGCAAAGAAGTTGGGCGCTACCGCACTCTTTGGTGAGAAGTACGGCGAGACCGTCCGCGTGGTGAGCATGGGCGACGAGAAGGAGACTGTGTCCCTTGAGTTCTGCGGTGGTACTCACCTTGAGAACACCGCTAAGGTTGGTACCTTCCACATCCTCAGCGAAGCTTCCGTTGCATCCGGCGTCCGCCGTATCGAGGCAATCGTGGGTGAGGAATCCCTGCGCGAGATGGATCGCGTGCAGAAGCTCCTCGCTGACGCTGCCGCTGCGCTCAAGGCTCGTCCCGCTGAGATCCTTGCCAAGGTGGAGCAGCAGCAGGCAGAAGTGCGCGAGCTGCGTCAGACTGTGGAGAAGATGAAGGCAAAGGAATTCCTCGGCGAAGCTGATCAGTTCCTCGCAAGCGCTAAGTCCATCGGTGAACTGAAGGTGGTGGCGCTGTCCCGCAGCGGCATCGGCGCTGACGATATGCGTAAGCTTGGTGACTTCCTCCGCGACAAGGCTTCCAATGTGGTGGCTCTCATCGCAGGTGTCAACGACGATAAGATCACCTTCCTCGCAGTCTGCGGTGCAGACGCGGTCAAGCGCGGCGTGAAGGCAGGCGATATCATCAAGACCATCGCTCCCATCTGTGGCGGCAAGGGCGGCGGTAAGCCCGACAGCGCTATGGGCGGCGGCAGCGACCTGCTGAAGCTGGATGATGCGCTGGCTGCACTGGATGATTTTGTTGCAAGCAAGCTGCAGTAAAAACTGAATAGGAAAAATACTTTACAGAATAAACGCTGAGAAAAGGAGAATTTTCCATGTCTGATTGTCTGTTTTGTAAGATCGCGGCAGGGGATATCCCCTCCAAGAAGGTCTATGAGGATGAGCAGGTCTATGCCTTTTATGACATTGATCCGCAGGCTCCCACCCATTTTCTGGTGATCCCCAAGGTGCATATCACCTCCTGCGGTGAGATCACGGCGGTAAATTCCGCTGTGGTGGCACACTGCTTTGAGGTCATCAGCCGTGTGGCAAGAGAGCTGGGGATGGAGAGCTTCCGCGTGGTCTCCAACTGCGGTGCGCAGGCTGGTCAGACCGTGGGTCACCTGCACTTCCATGTGCTGTCCGGTCGTGATATGACCTGGCCTCCCGGTTAATCAAAAGTTTAATATACTAACAAAAAAGTCGCCCAAAATGGGTGACTTTTTTGTTTGTGCTCTGAACTTTGATACCGAAGTCTTGCACTTTCGCAAGTGCAGCCATGTTCCAACCCCCCATCTTCTTTTTCTTTGGCTTGTCAAAGAAAAAGAAGATGCGCCGTTGGGCGGTGGAGAAGAAAAAGAAAGCGCGCTGAGTGCTCGTCGGTGGATTGGTACGGCATACCAAATGCAGTAGTCGCAGAACTGCCGGTGCTTGTCGATTTGACTTGCTTCTCTTTTCGCTGCCGCTGCTGTTTGCTTGCCAGTTAACATGAATGGTGCTATAGTGTAACCAAGTGGTTACAATCACGCAATCAAATGATACCGAATGGTAGCATTTTGCTGAGGTGATTGTATGCATTTTCAACGCATTGAGGATCTGCGTGTAGACAGCGATAAAACGCAGATCGAAGTTGCTGAATATCTGAATATGCACAGGGCAGTGTATCGTCGTTATGAAAAGGGTGAGCGGGAGATCCCTGTTTGGGCAGTGATCAAATTGGCAAAATACTACCAGACCAGCACGGACTACATTCTGGGGCTCACCAACCGGAGAGAACCGAAATGACCCGTCCGCTGGCATGGTTTGCGCTGTCCTTTTCTGCGGGCGTGTTCCTCGCGCAGTATTGGCTGGGCGGAGTATATCAGCCCTTGTTCGCCGCGGCGTTTGCGCTGCTGGCGCTGACGGGACTGCTGCAGAAGGACAGAGCGAAAAAACACCGTATTTTGCTGGTGGGCTTCGCTCTGGCTCTTGCGCTTGCCTGGAACATGGGCTATACAGCGTTGGTGCAGACCCCTGCCCGCGCTTACGCGGACACGGAGCTTGCTGCAGGCGAAGCCGTCGTCACGCGCTATGCCGAGCCGCTGAACTCTGCCGGCTGGGGCGAGCGGGTGCGTTGCCGCATCCGTGTGAAGCTCATGACGGAGACGGGCAGGCACAGCGCCTATCTCTACGCGGGCAGCGAGCTGATGGAGCTGCAGCCGGGCAATGTGCTCCGCGGCGAAATGACGGTGACGGATGCCGCCGAGATCAACGATGACGAGATCACCACCTTTACCGCGAAAAACGTGTATCTGCTGCTGTTTCCCCGTGGGGAACTGGCGGTAGAACAGGGGGACGCAGGTGCGCTGCGCTATCTCCCGCAGCGCATGGCGCGGCAGGTGGAGGACAGTGTCAGGGCGCTCTACAGGGATGATGCGGCGGCATTGGTGCTGGCTCTTCTCACAGGCGAGAAGAGCGGCTTTGACGATGAAATGTACGCCGTCCTTGCGGAGGCGGGGATTCTGCACATTGCATCGGTGTCGGGACTGCACTGTATGTTCCTGCTCAGCATGATCCAGCTGCTGCTGGGTAAGCGCAGGAGAGTGGTGGCAGCCGTAGGCGTACCGCTGCTGCTGTTTTATACATTCATGGTGGGTGCGGTACCCTCTGTGCTTCGCGCCGCTATCATGGTTCTGTTTTTGCTGACGGCGCCGCTGGTGAAGCGGGAAAATGACCGCTTGACCTCGTTTTCTGTGGCGTTGATGCTGATTTTGCTGGGGAATCCCTTTGCGGCGGGCAGCATTTCTCTGCAGCTGAGCTTTGCTGCGGTAGCGGGCATGATGTGGCTGACACCGAAGCTCTATCGCGGACTTACGGGTGAAAAGCAGCGAGGGAAGCTCTGGAGCTTTACGGCTGCCGGAGTGTCCACGACCTTTGGCGCGTTGGTGTTCACCACACCCCTCAGCGCGTGGTATTTCAATTCACTGGTGCTGATCTCGCCCGTTTCCAATCTCTTGTGTCTGACGGTAGTGAACGCTCTGTTTTCTCTGGCGCTGCTGACGCTGCCCGTTGCTATGCTGCTGCCGCCTGTAGGGGCACTTCTGGCAGTACCCGGACAGTGGATGGCAGAGTATGTGCTCTGGATCTCGCGGAAGCTTGCGGCGGTACCGGGGCACGCGATCTACTTTGAAAGTCCTTATATTGCCTGCTGGCTGGGCTTTGCCTATCTGCTGCTGGCAGTGGTGGCACTGCGAAAGACCGCGCGGCGGGAAAAGATCCTTGCCGCTGCTGCGGCGGTGCTGACGCTGGCGGTCACTGTCCTGTTTACACAGATGGACTACCGTTACGGTGAGATGAATATCGTGGCGTTGGATGTGGGGCAGGGGCAGAGCGTTCTTGTCACCTCGGGCAAAGACACGGTGTTGATCGACTGCGGCTCCAGCAACAATTACATCAGTGCGGGAGACGTGGCAGGGGATATGCTGCTGACCATGGGTGCGGAAAAGGTGGATTATGTGGTGCTCACGCATTTCCACACCGACCATACGGATGGTTTGCCCGTGCTGCTTGCGCGGGTGGAGACAGAGCGCCTCTTGATGCCCCGTCCGGCGGAGGAGGATGAGATCGGACAGGCGGTCCTCAGAACGGCGGAGCGACATAATGTGGAAGTGATCTTCATCGAAGAAGATACAAGCTTTGCCTTTGGCGAGGCGGAGCTGCGGCTGTTTTCTCCGGTGGAGGGGCTTTCCGAGGAGGATGAAAATGAAAACGGTCTTGCCGTGGTCTGCACGGTGGGGGATTTTGATTTCCTTGTGACCGGTGATATGAGCAGGGAGACGGAAGAAGCCCTGCTCCGACAAAAAGACATTCCCGATGTGGAGCTGATGATGGTGGGTCATCACGGCTCCAACGGTTCCAGCGGCGAGGAGCTCCTTGCCGCGGTGAGACCCGAAACGGCGATCATCAGCGTGGGCGACAACAGCTATGGACATCCCACACCGGGCGCATTGCGGCGTCTGGCGAAGTATGATGTGGAGCTGTACCGCACGGATCTGCAGGGGCATATCCGCGTTTCTGTGCGCTGATTTGTCTGTTGACGGAGAAAGGAGAAGCTATGGCAGGAAGCAAAAAGTCTGCCTTCGACTATAAGGCGCTGCGTGCAGCGCTGAAGGAGGGCACGGTGGAGAATCTTTATGTCTTTACCGGCGAGGAGGCATATCTCAGAGAATACTATCTCGGAGAGATGAAAAAGGAACTGATCCCAAACTTTGAGGAGTTCAACTACCATCGCTGTGAGGGGAAGGGGCTCAGTGTCCGCGCTCTGGCGGAAATGGCAGAGGCGATGCCCATGATGGCAGAGCGTACCCTGATTATTGTTACCGATTTTGACCCCTTCCAACTGAATGAATCGGAGCGGGAGCAGTTTATGGACATGGTATCGGATTTCCCTGAATACTGTACGCTGGTGCTGCACTACGATCTCGCGGAGTATAAGCCCAACAAGGTGATGAAGAAGCTTACGAAGCTCATGGAGGAGCGTTTCACCGTGGTGGAGTTCCACGCGCAGGAGAAGAGCGAGCTCACCACCTGGGTGCGCCGCCGCTGCAAAGCGCTTGGTAAGGAGATCGGCGCGCAGGCGGCGGAGCATCTGCTCTTTACCTGTGGCAGTCTGATGACGGGACTTGTGCCGGAGATCGCCAAGATCTGTGCCTATGCCAAGGGAGATGAGGTCACGGTGAAGGACATCGACGCGGTGGTGTCCCCTGTGATCGAAGCGCTGGTGTTCCGCCTGACGGATGCCATTTCCGCAGGAAAGTTTGACGCGGCGGCGGAGGAACTTGCAAAGCTCTTTCAACAGCAGGAGGAGCCTATCGTCATCCTTTCCCACATCGGGCGCGAAATGCGGCGGCTCTACACCGCCCGCATGGCGATCGACGGAGGTAAAGACCGTGCGTGGCTGATGGAGCTTTGGAATATGCGCTCGGACTATCCTGCCCGCCTTCTGATGGATGCGGCAAAACGGGTCAGCACCGACTGGTGCCGTGAGGGTGTGCAGCAGACACAGAAGCTTGACCGCCGACTCAAGAGTGAGCGCGGCATCGACGGCGAAGCGGAGCTGAAGCTGCTGCTGGTGCGTTTGGCACAGGGGGCGAGACGATGATACGGATCCGTGAAGTTATCGTCTGCGAAGGACGCTATGACAAAAACGCCCTCAAGCAGGTGGTGGATGCCACTGTGGTGACAACGGGCGGCTTTCAGATCTTCCATGACCGCGAGCAGATGGCGCTTCTCCGCCGCATGGCGGCGGAGCGGGGCTTGATCCTGCTGCTGGACAGCGACGGGGCGGGCTTTGTGATCCGGGGTCACATCAAGAGTGCTATCCCTCCCGAACAGGTGAAGCAGGCGTACATCCCCGATGTTTACGGCAAGGAAAAGCGGAAGAAAACGGCGGGCAAGGAAGGAAAGCTTGGCGTGGAGGGCATGGAGCCCGCCGTGCTGATCGAAGCCCTTCGCCGCGCGGGTGCTACCTTCCTTGATGGGGATGCACCTGCGGAAAAGGGTGAGCCCTTGACGAAAGCAGATCTGATGGATCTGGGACTGATCGGCGCAGGCAGCCGCGAAAAGCGGCAGGCACTGTTGAAAGAACTGGCGCTGCCGGAGCACATGAGCACCGGTGCCATGCTGGAGGCGGTTAACCTGCTGATGGGAAGAGAGGAGTTTTTGCAGCATTATGGCAATGGAAATTGAGCGGAAGTATCTCATTGATTTGCCGGATGATACCGTGCTTGCCCGTCACAGCGCTGAGCGCTGGGAGATCGTGCAGGTGTATCTCAGGAGCGAACCCGGTGTCACCGCCCGTGTGCGGCAGGTGACGGAGGGGGAAAAGACCCGCTATTACTACACGGAAAAGCGCCGCGTCAGCGATCTTACCGCCGAGGAAAACGAGCGGGAGATCGACGCGATGGAGTATATGAGCCTGTTTCAGCGGGCAGATACGAGTTTGAAGCCTATCCGCAAGCGCCGCTGGCGTATGCCTTACATGGGGCGTGTGCTGGAGGTGGATGTGTATCCCTTCTGGAAAAAAACCGCCGTGCTGGAGGTGGAATTTGCCAGCGAGAGCGATGTGGCAGACATTCCCGAATGGATCAGTATCCGCAAGGACGTGACGGGGGACGTGCGTTTCAAAAACGTTTCTCTTGCCCGGGAGGTTCCGGTGGAGGATTCCCTGTAAAAAACAGGGGAAAGCCTTGCAAAGAGTAAGGAAACGCAGTATAATACCAAATTACGATGCAATAAGAACAAAAGGAGAGTTTTCCTATGAGCGAAGAAATCAAGCTGACGGAAACGGAAGAAGTTTCCGAAGGTAAAAACTTTATCCATAACTTCATTGACGAGGACATTGCTCCCGGCGGTCAGTTCGAGGGTAAGCGCGTCCATACCCGTTTCCCGCCCGAGCCCAACGGTTATCTGCACATTGGTCACTGCAAGGCACTGTGCATTGACTTCGGCACGGCGGAGAAGTATGGCGGTCTCTGCAACCTCCGCATGGACGATACCAACCCCGCCAAGGAAGATACCGAGTATGTGGAAGCCATTCAGGACGATATTCACTGGCTGGGCTTTGACTGGGATGATCGCTTCTACTATGGTTCCGATTATTTTGAGAAGGACTATGAGTATGCGGTGGAGCTGATCAAGAAGGGTCTTGCTTACGTCTGTGATCTGACTGCGGAGCAGTTCAGTGAGTATCGCGGTGACATCGGCAAGCCAGCCATCTCCCCCTATCGTGACAGAAGCGTGGAGGAGAACCTCGACCTCTTCCAGCGCATGAGAAACGGTGAGTTCCCCGAGGGCTCTCACACCCTCCGCGCCAAGATTGATCTTGCCAGCGGCAACTTCAATATGCGTGACCCTGTCATCTACCGTATCCGCTATATCCACCACCACCGTCAGGGTGACAAGTGGTGCATCTTCCCCATGTATGACTTTGCACATCCCATTCAGGACGCGCTGGAAGGCATTACCCACAGCCTCTGCTCTCTTGAGTATGAGGATCACAGACCCCTCTATGACTGGGTGGCTAACAATGTTTCCATCCCCTTCCATAAGCCCCGCCAGATCGAGTTTGCCCGCCTTGGCATTGACCACACCGTTATGAGCAAGCGCAAACTCCGCCAGCTGGTGGAGGAGAACCGCGTCAGCGGCTGGGACGATCCCCGTATGCCCACCCTCTGCGGTCTGCGCCGTCGTGGCTATACTGCCGCTGCGATCCGCAACTTCTGCGAGCGCATCGGCGTTGCCAAGTCCCCCAGCACCATCGAGTATTCCTTCCTCGAGCACTGCCTGCGTGAGGATCTGAACCTCAACGCCGAGCGTACCATGGCAGTGCTGCATCCTGTGAAGCTCATCGTCACCAACTATCCCGAGGGACAGAGTGAGACCTTCTCTGTGGAGAACAATCCCACCGATCCCGCACAGGGCACCCATGAGATCACCTTCAGCCGTGAGATCTATGTGGAGGCAGATGACTTCCTGGAGGAGCCTGTGCCCAAGTATAAGCGTCTCTATCCCGGTGGTCCCGAGTGCCGTCTTAAGGGCGCATACCTCATCCAGTGCACCGGCTGCAAGAAGGATGAGAGCGGCAACATCACCGAGATCTACTGCACCTATGACCCCGAGTCCCGTGGCGGCGACCCCGCTGACGGCCGCAAGGTCAAGGGCGCTACCATTCACTGGGTGGATGCTGCTACCGCTGTGGACGCAGAGGTGCGCCTGTATGGCAATCTCTTCAGTGATGCCCAGCCCGACGGTCCCGACAAGAACTTCCTCGATTGCCTGAATCCCGAGTCTCTCACCGTGCTCACCGGCTGCAAGGTGGAGCCCCGTATGCTGGAGGTGGCAAAGGCTTACGATGCGGAGGAAAACCGCACCGCCAAGAACGCCCCCGGCTTCCAGTTCATGCGCGTGGGCTACTTCTGTCTCGATAACCGCGACAGCAGCGCCGATCATCTGGTGTTCAACCGCAGTGTGGAACTGAAGGATAGTTTCAAAAAGTAAACATCAAAATAGGAGGAGCATTTGCTCCTCCTAAATTTTTAATCATTTTCGACCGCGGCGTGTACGTGGGCGAAAATACTTCTCGCCCTGCAAACGTGCGAGCATAGCGAGTGCGCTGCAGCAGGGTGAAAAACCTGCTCGAGAAAAACCATTTGGTTTTTCTCGAATTACACAAGGTTGCTTTTGATGGTCTTAATGGCGCTTTTTTCAAGGCGGCTCACCTGCGCCTGAGAAATACCGATCTCCGCGGAAACATCCATCTGAGTCTTTCCCTCGTAAAAGCGCATGGCAAGGATGCGCTGCTGCCGCGGCGTGAGCCCGGCAATGGCATCCTTCAGTGCGATCTGCTCCAGCCAGCCCTCGTCCGTGTTTTTCTCGTCGCCCACCTGATCCATCACGCAGACCGTGTCGCTGCCGTCGGAGAAGTGTATGGGGTCGTAAAGGGACACGGGGTCAGCCATGGCATCCATGGCAAAGACCACTTCCTCCCGGGGGATGTCCAGAACCTTGGCGATTTCCTCCACCGTGGGTTCTTTCTGCATCTCCCGCTGGAGCTGTTCCTTTGCCTGCAGGATGCGGTAGGCGGTGTCGCGGGTGCTGCGGCTGACGCGGATGGCGCTGTTGTCGCGAAGATAGCGCCGTACCTCGCCCACGATCATGGGCACGCCGTAGGTGCTGAACCGCACGTCGAGGGAGAGATCGAAGTTCTGGATCGCTTTGAGAAGCCCGATGCACCCCACCTGAAAGAGATCGTCCATGTTTTCGCCCCGGGAGGCGAACTTTTGGATCACGCTCAGCACCAGACGGAGATTGCCGAGTACCAGTTCCTCCCGGGCGTTTTCGTCTCCTGCCTGCGCTTTTTTCAGCAGTGCCATGGTTTCCTCGTTTTTCAGAATTTTCAGCTTGGCGGTGTTGACGCCGGAAATCTCTACTTTTGACTGCATGGGTCGCCCTCCTGAAAGCGGATCATTGATGATTTCAGTATTTCCGTCCGAATCGCTTTCATGCGGAGGGCTTGTGAGGGATATTTTTTTCTTTTCTTCTCCTTTCGATGGATTTTTTCTGCCCGCCCTGCATAGGACAGACTGCGCTTTGCATAGCTTTGCCAAAAGGAGGGAAGTCTATGGAATGTCGGGTACGCGATATGCGTTTGAAAGAAGTCATCAATATCAATGACGGGGCAAGGCTCGGCTATGTGAGCGACTTGGAGTTCCGTCTGCCGGAGGGGCAGATCCTCGGTGCGGTGGTGCAGACCCCGGGGCGTTTTTTCGGTCTGTTCGGCAGAGGAGAGGAGTTTTTTATCCCATGGGATGCCATTCGGCAGATGGGAGACGACATTATTCTCATCGAAAAGTCTGTTGCAAGGCAGCCGACAAAGACCAAACACCGCAAATGGAGCTGAATCACCTTGGAAAGAGGAAAAAACAGGGAAAGTTTCTGAAAAAATTTGCAAAAAGTCCTTGCAATCGACATTTAGCTATGATATTATATTTCAGCATTCCGCACAGAGGAGGACAAACCGTCGGTGCTGTAAGAGCTTACAGTGGGCGGCGCGGATGATCCCTCTGGAGGTAATAACAAAATTTTAAAGGAGAAAAAACAAACATGGCACAGAACGTCGTATCCATGAAGGCCCTGCTGGAAGCAGGCGTCCACTTCGGTCATCAGACCCGCCGCTGGAACCCCAAGATGGCTCCCTACATCTACACCGAGCGTAACGGTATCTACATCATCGACCTGCAGAAGACCGTGAAGAAGCTGGAGGAAGCTTACGCTTTCGTTCGCCAGCTGTCTGAGAATGGTCAGTCCATCCTCTTCGTCGGCACCAAGAAGCAGGCTCAGGAAGCGATCAAGGAAGAGGCACTGCGCTGCAACATGCACTTCGTCAACGCTCGTTGGCTGGGTGGTATGATGACCAACTTCAAGACCATCCGTTCCCGCGTTGAGCGCATGGATCAGATCAAGAAGATGGAAGAAGACGGCACTTTCGATATGCTTCCCAAGAAGGAAGTCGTGAAGCTGCTCAACGAGCGTGAGAAGCTCGTGAAGTACCTCGGCGGTATCAAGGAAATGAAGAAGCTGCCCGGCGCACTCTTCGTTGTCGATACCCGCAAGGAGCACAACGCAATCGCTGAGGCTCATCGCCTGGGCATTCCCGTTGTCGCTATCGCTGACACCAACTGCGATCCCGATGAGATCGATTACGTCATCCCCGGCAACGACGACGCTATCCGCGCTATCAAGCTGATCGCTTCCGTCATGGCTAACGCTGTGATCGAGGGCAAGCAGGGCGCACAGGAAGAGGCTCCCGCTGTCGAAGCTGCTGAATAAGCAAGAATAACCCTGTAACAGCAAAGGGGCGGGAGACCCCGCCCCTTTTTTCCTACTAAAAAATAATAACTGGAGGATTACTACAATGGCTTTTACCGCTAATGATGTCAAGACCCTGCGCGAAATGACCGCTTGCGGCATGATGGACTGCAAGAAGGCTCTGGTTGAGACCGACGGTGATATGGACAAGGCTGTGGAGTGGCTGCGCGAGAAGGGTCTCGCAAAGGCTGCTAAGAAGGCTGGTCGTATCGCTGCTGAGGGTATGGCTTATGCCGGTGTGGAGAACGGCGTCGGCGTGATCGTCGAGGTCAACTCCGAGACCGACTTCGCTGCAAAGACCCCCGTGTTCGTTGACTTCGTCAAGGACATCGCTAAGGTTGTCGCTACCTCTGATGTTGCTGATGTCGAGGCTCTGAAGGCAGTGACCGTCCCCGGCACCGACAAGAACGTTGCTGACACTCTGACCGACCGCATCATGGTCATCGGCGAGAACATCCAGATCCGCCGTTTCGCTCGTTTCCCCGAGAACACCTCTGTCTCCTATGTCCATGCCGGCGGCAAGATCGGCGTTCTGGTCAACCTCGCTGTTGAGGGCGACTTCGATGCTACCGAGATCGGTAAGGACGTTGCTATGCAGATCGCAGCTCTCAATCCCCGTTTCTGGGACAAGAGCCTCGTGACCGAGGAGATCCTGGAAGAGGAGAAGAAGGTCCTCGTCGCTCAGATGGACAACGATCCCAAGATGGCTGCAAAGCCCGCTGCTGTCAAGGAGAAGATCGCTGCCGGCAAGATCGAGAAGTTCTACGAGGAGAACTGCCTGCTGCAGCAGACCTTCGTGAAGGACAACGACGTGACCGTTGAGAAGTATATCGCTAACGCTTCCAAGGGCGCTGTCAAGTTCCTCGACGCTATCCGCTTCGAGCGCGGTGAAGGCATCGAGAAGAAGCAGGACAACTTCGCTGAGGAAGTTGCTGCTCAGATCGCTGGCGCTGCAAAGTAAGTTTCCTTTACGGATTGTTTAAACCAAACAAAAACGGTGTGACCGCATGGCGGTTGCACCGTTTTTTGTATATACAGAATACGGGCTTGTCAGAGGGGACAGAATTGGATATAATAAGCATCGGAAATTACCGCTGAAACGCGGTTGTGATCTTTGTGGGAAGGGGTTTAGAAGGAGATGAAGGCTTGGCTTCGTGACGTTTTTTTGCTGGTTTTCGGTTCTGCAGTTCTGGCGTTGGCACTGGTGATCTTCACCATACCCAACGATATCGCCCCCGGCGGTGTCTCCGGTCTTGCTACGGCGCTGGCAGAGCTGTTTCCCCTTGGCGTGGGCTTGATGTCACTACTGTTGAACGCGCCCCTCTTTTTCATGGCGCTGTATGTGATGGGGTGGCGTCCGTTGGTGAAAACGGCGATCCCCACGGTGCTGCTGTCTGTGTTCATCGACTGGTTCTCTCTCTTCGTACCGGGCTATACCAATAACGTGCTGCTGGCGGCTGTGATGGGCGGCGCAGTGGCGGGCGCAGGCATGGGTCTGCTGTTTCTCTGCGGGGCGAGCTCCGGCGGTACGGATCTGCTGTCCCTGCTGGTGATTCGCAAGTTCCCCAACTTCTCGCTGGGTAATCTCTTGATGGCGATCGACGCGGCGGTGGTGGTGTTTGCGGTGTTTGTGTTCCGCAATATCGACGTTGCGCTCTATTCTGCCGTGACTCTTTTTGTTACCAGCAAGGTGATTGATACCATCCTCTCCGGTGTGGACTTCGCAAAGGTAGTCTATGTTGTCACAGAGAAGGGCGATGCTGTGTGCGAGGTGCTCAACAGCAAGACTGAACGCGGCGTGACCGTCATGCCCGCCAAGGGTGGTTATACGGGACGGGATAAGGAACTGATCATGACCGTCACCCGTCGAAATTCCCTCTCTCAGACCCTGCGGCTCATTAAGATGACAGACCCGCAGGCGTTCCTCTTTGTGGTCAACACCACAGAGGTACATGGCGAGGGCTTCAAGCCCATGGATACGCAATAAAACAGAGCAGAAAACACAACTTTTCGGGAGAAAAGCAGCGCTTTTCTCCCGATATTACTTAAAAATCGGTCAGAGAGGGGGCGAGAGCAGGATGCTGCGGCAGTTTATTACGCAATACGGCGGGCTGAAGCGGGAAGTGTATATCCTGTTTGTGGGCAAAATGGTAACAGCCATGGGCTCGTTCGTCTGGCCCATGCTGACCTTTTTTCTCACGACAAAGCTGAACCTGAGCGATGGCACGGCGACGATGCTGATCGCCACCGCAACATTGCTGTTTCTTCCGGCGGCGCTCTTTGGCGGCAAACTGGCTGACCGTTTCAGCCGGAAAGGTATCATTGTTTTCTTCGACTGTCTGACGGTGAGTCTGTATTTTCTTGCGGCAATGCTGCCGCTGAATATGGGGACCGCCGTGATCCTCTTCTTTGCAGGTTTGTTTCAGACCATGGAATCGCCTGCCTACGATGCCCTCAACGCGGATTATTCCACCTCCGGGCAGCGGGAAAAGGCGTATTCTCTGTCCTATCTGGGCTTCAACCTCGGTTATATCGTGGGTGCCAGTGTGGCGGGTGTTCTGTTCGAGAAATACATTCGTCTCGCGTTCTGCATCAATGCCCTTGCTGTTTTCAGTTCCACGGTGCTGATTTTCTTCTTCGTACATAAGGAAAATGCCATTTCGGAAGAGGAGGAGTCTCTCGCAGAAAGCTACAGCGAGTATGAGTACCCTGTTGATGACAAGATCTCTGTGATGACCCTGCTGCGGCAGCGCCCGGTGCTGCTTGGTGTGCTGCTGCTTGGCTGCGTGGCGGCAATGCCCTCCAATCTCATGGGTGTGCTGCTGCCCCTACAGCTGAAGGAGACTATGGGCGAAGCGGGAGCTGCCATCTACGGTTATCTCAACAGTCTCAATGGCTTTGTGGTGATCGTCTTTACCCCCATTTTCACGGTGGTGCTGAAGAGAATAACGGAGATCCCCAAGACGGTGATCGGACTGCTGCTGTTCATAGCGGGCAATGCCCTCTTTACCTTTGAGGATGCGGTGGCGATCCTGTTTGTGGGTATGTTTGTCTTTACCCTCGGCGAAGTGGTGACGGTGCTGGGCAGCAAGCCCTATGCTTCCCGTCGTGTCCCCGCCTCTCACAGAGGGCGCGTGGGCGGTATTTCCAATCTGACCCACTCCGTCTGTACCTCGCTGACCCAGTATCTCATCAGCTTCCTGCTGGTGGCAACGGGCAGCAATTACTATCTGATCTGGTGGGTGTTCAATGGTATCGGTTTTGCAGCAGGGGCAGCGTATCTGTTTCTGTATGGACCGGACAAACGAGCTTTCCCCAAGCTTTACGAAAACAAATGAAGCACGATCCTCTGCAGGCGCTGCCCTGCAGAGGATTTTTTGACGGCAGGGGAGCGCAGGCTGTAAATCTCGCGGAGGAAAAGTGACTTTGAAATGCAGAATTTCTTGCATTTTACAGGGGGGACTGTTATACTAAAAAGCTGGGATAGCTTGCTTTACAGACGAAAGAGGAGAAGCTTTTTGCAATATTTGTTGAATCTTTGGAATGAACTGGATTTCGGCTCCATGGGGGCGCTTTTACTGCGCCTTGCGGCAGTGTTCCTGTGCCTGACGGTGCATGAGGTGAGCCATGGTCTTGCGGCTTATGCCTTGGGTGATCCTACGGCGCGGCGGCAGAGACGGTTGAGTTTGAATCCCCTGCACCATATCGACTGGCTGGGACTGGGCTGCATGGTCTTTTGCGGCTTTGGCTGGGCAAAGCCCGTGCCTGTGGATGCCCGCTATTTCAAGAATCCCAAGGGCGGCATGGCGCTTTGTGCCCTTGCGGGTCCTGTGTCCAACGTGCTTTTGGCAGCACTGCTGCTGTGCATCGCCCGCTGGAGCGAAACGGCAGGTGCGCAGGGGGTATCGTCTTTCGTCTTTACCACGGCGTATCTCAGCATCGGTCTCGGCGTATTCAATCTGATCCCCTTTCCGCCGCTGGATGGCTCCAAAGTGCTGGCGGCACTGCTGCCGAACCGCGCCTATGCCCTCTGGATGCGCTATGAGCGCATCGGTATGTTCCTGGTGTTTGCGCTGGTCATGCTGGGTGTGGGGGACAGCTTTCTTACGAAAGCCATCCAGACCATTTTTTACTGGCTGACGGTTTTGATTTTTTCTGTTTGAGGTTGTGACATGGAAGTTCCTGTTTTTAAATTGGAAGGTGTGCTTCACGAGCGCAGCAGCGAAGCGGCGCAGGATTTTGAGGGTCCTCTGGATCTGATCCTGTACCTGCTGAGCAAGAACAAGCTGGAGATTCAGGATGTGTCCATTTCTCTGATTCTGGATCAGTATCTGGAGTATCTGGAGGAGCGCAAGCATCTCGATCTGGAGATTGCGAGTGACTTTGTCACTATGGCGGCGCATCTGATGTACATTAAGACCCGTATGCTGCTCTCCATCGAGGATGAGGAAGCCCAGAGCGAAATGGATGCCCTCATCAAGTCTCTCGAGGAGCGCAAGGCGAAGGATGCATATATCAAGGTCAAGACCCTTGCGGCAAAGCTGGAACCCATGAGCGAGTTCGGACGCAACATTATGACCCGTGGTCCCGAACCCATGCAGCGGGGCAAGGTGTTTGAATATGACCATGAGAAGGCAGACCTGCTGCTGGCTCTCGCTGCCATCATGGATCGCGGCGAACGCATGGCGCCCCCCAAACAGGAGGTGTTCAGCGGCATCGTGGGACATGAGCCTTATTCTGTCTCCGACAAGGCGGGAGAGATCCTGCGCCGCTTGAAGCAGTCGGGCATCACCCGCTTTTTGCTGCTGTTCCGCGGCAGCCGCAGCCGCAGCGAGATCGCGGCGACCTTCCTTGCGGTGCTGGAGCTGTGCCGTGCCAGCGTGATCCGCCTCGCGGGCGGTGAAACGGACTGCACGGTGGACTGCGTCTCTGATGCACCTGATGAATTTGTGATTTAAGTTGTGATTGAAGTGAGGTTCTCTATGGATACACTGGAAATGAAAGATCTGATCTCCGCGGCGGAGGGTATCCTCTTCGCCTCGGGTGAGCCTGTGCATATTGACCGCATCGCTCTGGCGCTGGATCTTGACAGAGATACTGCCGAGCAGGTGCTGAAAACTCTGGAGGATCAGTACGCCTTTGAGCGCCGCGGCATTCGTCTCATCCACATGGATGACAGCTGGCAGCTTTGCTCTGCTCCTGAATACGGCGATATCATCCGCCGTGCCTTCGAGATCAGAAAGACTGCCAAGCTCTCTCAGCCCGCGCTGGAGGTGCTGACCACCATTGCCTATTTCCAGCCCACCACCCGCGCGTATGTGGATCAGGTGCGCGGTGTGGACAGCTCCTATACCATGAGTATGCTGCTGGAGCGTAAGCTCATCGAGGAGTGCGGTCATCTGCAGGTGCCGGGTCGTCCCCGCCTGTACCGCACCACCAAGAACTTTCTCCGCGCATTTCATCTGACCTCACTGGAGGATCTGCCGGAAATGCCGGGGCTTGAAAATGACGGTCAGCTTCGTCTGACCGATGAGGGTGAGCTGGTGCTGCCCGATACGGAGGCATAAAAAACAACAGACGAAAGGGGGGAGAGCGATGCCGATATATGTCTACATTCTTATCGGACTTTTTCTGCTCTCCTTTCTGACTTTGTTCATGCGTATCGGCGTGGAGTACCGCTTTGCTGAGCCGGACAGGCTGACCCTGCGTATGGGTTTGCTGCGAAAGACGATTTCGCTGAAAAAAGCGGAGAAAACCGCGAAAAAAGCGGAAGGATCTGCGGAAGATGCAGCAAAAAAGGCGGTAAAAAAGACGAAAAAACCGTTACCAAAGCCGAAGATCGGCGCAGCAGAGGTGAAAAGCGGCATGGAAACCCTGCTCCCCGCGCTGAAACGGGCGCTTGGGAAAACACGGCGCTCGGTGCGCTTCCATCCGCTGAACCTGCACATCATCATGGGCGGCAGCGACCCTGCGGAGCTTGCGAAGCTCTATGGTTGGGCGCACGCGCTGCTGTGGTCGGTGATGCCGGAGATGGAGCGTTTGCTGGTGATCCCCGATCCCCACATCCGATTGGATGTGAATTTTGAAGCGGATCGCACCCGCACAGAGGGAGAGTTTGGCTGTGGCATCCGTATCATCAGCATTTTGCTGATCGTGATGACCCTGCTGGTGCCGGCGCTGCAGTGGTACAAATCCCTGCCGAAGGCAGAGCCGGCGACGACTCCTGCGGCACAGCGGGAAACGCAGGCAAATTCTGAAAATACGCAAACTGAGGCTCCTGCGGCAGACAAGCCCCCCGAGCCGAAGAATACAACGAGAGGTGAATGATATGGAAAACAAGCATGGTCTGAGTGAAGTGATGGATACCATGATCAGCAAGGTTCACGAAATGGTGGATCATAACACCATTGTGGGTGAACCCATCGCGACCCCTGACGGGATCACGCTGATCCCTGTTTCCCGGGTGAGCATCGGGCTTGGCTCCGGCGGCACCGAGTACGGCACCGGCAATCATTTTGCGGGTGGCGGCGGTGCAGGCGTGCGTGTAGACCCTGTGTCCTTCATCATCGTGAAGGATGGCTCCGTCCGCATCATGCCTGTGGCAGTGCCTGCCATCCACACGGTGGATCGCGTGCTGGAAATGGTGCCCACGGTGGTGGAAAAGGTGGAAAACATCATCACCAAGAAAAAGGGCGAGGACATCGTTCTTTAATAATTCGCCCTTTGGCGGGGCATACTCTTGGCATCTTACCGAAAAAGGATGATGCCGAATGAATTGGATCAGCCGCACCGTCAGTGCGGTGTTGGTGGCTGTGTTGTTGCTTCTCGGCAGTGCCGGAGAGAGTGTGGCGCTGTCTGTCTCTGCCGCGTCGGCGGTGCTGATGGATGCGGAAAGCGGGCGTGTGCTCTATGAGCATAACGCCCATACGCCCATGCTCATTGCGAGCACCACCAAGATTATGACTGCCCTCACTGCCCTGCGGCATTACGATCTGGGGGAAACGGTGACGGTCAGCCGTGAGGCGGCTCTCACAGAGGGCTCCTCCATGTATCTGAAAGAAGGGGAGCAGCTGACGGTAGAGGAGCTGCTGTATGGCTTGCTCCTTGCCAGCGGCAATGATGCCTCCGAAGCCCTTGCCCGCCACTGCGGCGATCGAGAGCGCTTTGTGGGCTGGATGAATGAGATCGCCGCGGAGATCGGCATGAGCGATTCCTGCTTTGAAAACCCCAGCGGCTTGGATGGCGTGAATCACAAGGCATCCGCCTATGACATGGCGAAGCTTGCCGCCTGCGCCATGGAACATCCCACCTTTGCCCGCATCGTCTCTACCCGCAGTATGACCATAGGAGAGCGGACGCTGAGCAACCACAACAAGCTGCTCTGGCAGCTCGACGGCTGCGTGGGACTGAAAACAGGCTATACCAAGGCGGCGGGGCGGACGCTGGTGAGCGCCGTAGAGCGGGGCGGCAGAATGCTGATCGCCGTGACTCTCTGCGACGGCAACGACTGGGAGGATCACAAGGCGCTGCATGAATATGGCTTTTCTCTGCTGGCAGCGGAGGAGGATCCTTTGCTGCTCCCTGCGGGGGAAGCTGCGGTGTATGAGGAAAAAACGGGCGCCTGGCGCCTGTTTGAGAAATTGAGGGCATGGCTTTGATGGAACGAGTGCAGAAACTGATTGCGGCGGCGGGGATCTGTTCCCGCCGCGCAGCGGAAGAACTGATCACGGCGCAGCGTGTGACGGTAGACGGAGCAGTGTGTGTGCTGGGCGACCGTGCAGATGCGGAAAAGAACGAAATCAGAATAGATGGAAAGCTCGTTTGCTTTACAGAGGAAAAGCGCTATCTCATGCTCAATAAGCCCCGTGGCTATGTGACCACCATGGCAGATGAGAAGGGGCGCAGGACGGCGGCAGAGCTGGTGGAGAACTGCGGTACGCGGGTGTATCCCGTGGGACGGTTGGATATGGACTCCGAGGGGCTGCTGCTGTTCACCAACGACGGGGAGCTGACCAACCGACTGCTCCATCCAAGGTTTGAAGCGGACAAGACCTATCAGGTGCGGGTGACGGGGGACGTGGAAAGCGGCGCGCGGCTGCTTCGTGAGATGCGTGACCTTGGGGGGGAACCCATCGCTCCTGCGGCTGTGCGTGTGCTGAAAAAGGACGATGGCGGCGGACTGATCTCCGTCACCATCCATGAGGGCAAGAACCGACAGGTGCGCCGTATGTGTGCGCAAGCGGGGCTGAGCGTGAAGCGCCTGCGCCGCGTGGCGGAGCATGGCGTGAAGCTGGGTTCGCTTCCTCTCGGTCAGTGGAGAGAGCTGACGGAGGAGGAGCTGCGGATGCTGGGCGTAAAATAACAGGAGAATCGCGGCGTAGTGTGTGCGCCGAGATATAGCCGAAACATAAGAGAGAAGGGATTCGTGTGACAGGCAATATCCTACATACCATCGAAGAAAACATGAGCGGCTTTTCCAAGGGACAGCGCCGCATCGCCTCCTTTATTCTGGAGAATTACGATACGGCGGCATTTATGACGGCGGGGAAGCTGGGCAAGGCGGTGACGGTGAGCGAGTCCACCGTGGTGCGCTTTGCCATGGAGCTGGGGTACGAGGGCTATCCCGAGATGCAGAAGGCGCTGCAGGAGATGGTGCGCACCAAGCTGACCTCCATCCAGCGCATCAAGGCATCCAACGATCAGCTCAGCGGGCAGAACATCGTGCCCTCTGTGCTGCACATGGAGATCGAGAATATCCGCCGCGCTTCCGCACAGCTGAAGCAGGAGGAGTTTGAGCGGGTGGTGGATAAGATCCTCCACGCCCGACACATCTATATTCTCGGCGTGCGTTCGTCCTCCTTCATTGCGGGTTATATGAGCTTCTATTTCAAGAAGATGTTCCCCAACGTGACGCAGGTGCAGTCCGACGTGGCAGGTGCGATCTATGAGCAGCTCATGCGCCTCGGTAAGGATGATATCCTCGTTTGCATCTGCTATCCCCGCTATTCCCGCGAAGCCATCAGCGCGGCGCAGTTCGCTGTGGCGCGGGGCGCGGAGGTGGTGGCAATCACGGATTCGGAGCATTCGCCGCTGTATAAGCTCTCCTCGGCATCCCTGTTGGTGGAAAACGAGATGATCTCCTTTGTGGACTCCATTGTGGCACCCATGTGCGTGGTGGATGCGCTGATCGTGGGTCTGAGCAACCGCATGGATGCGGACGTGTCCAACACCTTTGCGGAGCTGGAAAAGATCTGGGAACAGTTTGACGTGTACAATAAGTTTGGGGAAGAATGATGAAACAGATCGTAGTGATCGGCGGTGGTGCCGCCGGTTTGATGGCTGCCATCACGGCGGCAGAACATGGGGCGGCGGTGACTTTGCTGGAACCGAATGAGCGCCTTGGTAAAAAAGTGAATATTACGGGTAAGGGTCGCTGCAACGTGACCAATGACTGCGGCATGGATGAGCTGATGCAGAACATCCCCCGCAACAGTCGTTTTCTCTACAGTGCCTTTTCCCGCTTCGACGGGCGGGACTGTAAGGCGTATTTTGAGCGCCTCGGTGTCCCCATGAAAACCGAGCGTGGCAACCGCGTGTTTCCCGTCTCCGATTCCGCTTTTGACGTGACGGACGCACTGCGCCGCCGTTTGAAGGAACTGAACGTGAAGTGGGAGCGTGACCGCGCTCTTTCCGTGGAAACGAAGGAGGGGCGTGTGACGGCGGTGCGGGGGGAAAAGCGCCGCTACGCGGCAGATGCCGCCATTCTTGCAACCGGCGGCGTGTCCTATCCCGGTACCGGCAGCACCGGCAACGGTTTCCGCATGGCGGCAGAGCTGGGGCATACGGTGATCGAGCCGAAGGCATCCCTCGTGCCCCTTGTCAGTGAGGATGCCGACTGCGCCCAAATGCAGGGGCTTTCTCTCAAAAATGTGGAGATCAAGGTCAAAAACCGCAAGAATAAGGTGATTTTTCAGGAGTTTGGAGAGATGCTCTTTACCCATTTTGGGCTCTCCGGACCGCTGATCCTCTCTGCCAGCGCCCACATCCGCGACTGGGAGAAGGATACATACCGTGTCTGTATCGACCTTAAGCCTGCCCTCGACGAGCAGAAGCTGGAGGCACGCCTGCTGCGGGATTTTGCCGAGCGCAGCAATCAGGACTTTTCCAATGTCCTCGGCGGACTTGTGAATAAGAGCATGATCCCCGTCATCATTCGCCGCACAGGCATTCCTGCGGAGACCAAGGCGAACTCCATCACCAAGGAGCAGCGCCGCAGACTCCTGCAGGAGCTGAAATGCTTTGAGATCAGTTTGTCCGGCACCCGTCCCGTGGCGGAAGCCATCGTGACCTCCGGCGGCGTGAAGGTGGGGGAGATCGCCCCTGCCACTATGGAGTCGAAAAAGGTGGCGGGACTTTATTTTGCGGGCGAACTCATTGACGTGGACGCCTATACCGGCGGCTTCAATCTGCAGATCGCGTGGGCGACCGGTCGCGCGGCAGGTGAAGCGGCTGCAACAGAAGGAGACTGGGAATGAAACACTATGCGATTGCCATTGACGGTCCTGCAGGTGCGGGCAAGAGTACCCTTGCCAAGAAGCTGGCAGAGCGCCTGGGCGCTCTGTATGTGGATACCGGCGCGATTTACCGTACCATCGGACTGTATGTGAAGAGAAAGAATGTGGAGCCGAAGGATGAGCAGGCGGTGGTTTCTCTGCTGCCGCAGATCGAGATCGGCATGACCTTCGGTGAGGACGGTCTGCAGCACATGCTGCTGAACGGCGAGGATGTGACTACGGAGATCCGCCTGCCGGAGATGTCCCTTTATGCCTCCGATGTTTCGGCGCACGCCTCTGTGCGCACCTATCTGCTGGAAATGCAGCGAAAGCTCGCGCGGGAAAACTGCGTCATTATGGATGGACGCGATATCGGCACCGTTGTCCTGCCCGATGCGGAACTGAAAATCTTCCTCACGGCTGCGGTGGAGGAGCGTGCCCGCCGCCGTGAGCGGGAGCTGATCCGCCGCGGTACGCCGGAGCCCTTTGAGAAGGTGCTCGCAGAGATGCAGCAGCGCGATTATAACGATTCCCACCGTGCTGCAGCCCCTCTCCGTCAGGCAGAGGATGCGGTGCTGGTGGATACGACGGAACTGGATTTTGCGCAGAGCGAAGATGCACTGTTGCGTATCGTTGAGGAGCGACTGGGGGTCAAGCCATGCAGGTGATCGTTGCGAAGAGTGCCGGCTTCTGCTACGGCGTGGAGCGGGCAGTGCGTCTTGCGGAGGAGACCGCGGCAAGCAACGGCAGCTGCAAGCTTCTGGGCAGTATCATCCACAACAAGGGTGTGGTGGAGGATCTGCGCCGCAAGGGTGCGGAGGAGGTCAACTCCCTCGATGAGATCAAAAGCGGTGAAAAGGTGCTGATCCGCGCCCACGGCGTGGAGAAAAAGACGGTGCAGGCGCTGAAAGAACTCGGCGCGGAGCCTGTGGATGCCACCTGCCCCCATGTGCTGCGTGTGCAGAAGCTTGCGGCAGAATCGGCGGCAGAGGGCAGGCAGTTTATCCTCATCGGTGAGCCCCAGCACCCCGAGGTCATCGGTGTTGCGAGCTATGCGGAGAATCCGTTGGTCTTTTCCAGTCCCGAAGAAGTTGCCAGATGGCTTGAAAAACAGGCAGATCCCTGCAATTTGCCCATTATGGTGGCAGCGCAGACCACGCTGATCCGCGAAGTTTGGGAAAAGTCGATAAATTTTCTAAAAAAACAGTGTACAAACGGAAAATATTTTGATACAATATGTAGTGCCACGCATAGACGGCAGACGGAAGCGGCTGAAATTGCCGCAAAAGTCGATGTCATGGTTGTAGTGGGTGATCGCAAAAGTGCGAACACAAGACATCTCACAGAGATCTGCGCCGAACTCTGCCCCCGCGTCTTTCAGATCGAAAGCGCGGACGAGCTTCCGGGCGACGGGTGGGAAGAGTGTCGGGTGGCAGGACTGACAGCGGGTGCCTCTACTCCAGCGGGCGTAATTGAGGAGGTAGTAAACAAAATGACTGAAGAAATCAAAGTTACCGAAGGCATGGAAGAGTCCTTCGCAGCGCTGCTCGACGCGTCTTTCAAGACCATCCAGAGCGGTGACAAGGTGAAGGGCATCGTTACTGAAATCAACACCACTGAAGTTGTTGTTGATCTGGGTTGCAAGCAGCCCGGCTATATCAAGATTGAAGAGCTTTCCTCCGATCCCGACGCTAAGCCCGAAGACGTTGTCAAGGTTGGCGATGAGATCGAAGTGTTCGTGATCCGCGTCAGCGACGTGGATGGTTTTGCTCAGCTGAGCAAGAAGAAGCTGGACGCAGCTCGCATCTGGGACGATCTGGAAGCAGCTGTGGAGAGCAAGGCAGTGCTGGAAGGCACCGTCACCGAAGAGAACAAGGGCGGCATCGTCGTCAATGTGAAGGGTATCCGCGTGTTCGTGCCCGCTTCTCAGAGCGGTCTGCCCCGCGGCGCTGAGCTCAGCGGTATGCTGAAGCAGAAGGTGTCCCTGCGCATCACCGAGGTCAACCGCGCTCGCCGCCGCGTTGTCGGTTCCATCCGCAGCGTGACTCAGGAGGCTCGCAACGCAGCACAGGCTGCTATCTGGGAGAGCATCGAAGAGGGCAAGCGTTACACCGGTACCGTGAAGTCCATGACTTCCTACGGTGTGTTCGTCGACATCGGCGGCGTGGACGGTATGGTACATATCTCCGAGCTGTCCTGGAGCCGCATCAAGAACCCCGCTGAGATCGTCGCTGTTGGCGATACTCTCGAGGTCTATGTCATCTCCGTGGATAAGGACAAGCGCAAGATTTCCCTCGGCGTGAAGGATCACGGTTCCAACCCCTGGGATGTTTTCACCAGCAAGTATCAGGTCGGCGACAGCGCTGAAGTGCGCGTCGTGAAGCTGATGGCTTTCGGTGCATTCGCTGAGGTCGTTCCCGGTGTGGACGGTCTGATTCACATCTCCCAGGTGGCTGACCACCGCGTGGAGAAGGTGGGCGATGTTCTGAGCGAGGGTCAGATTGTCACCGCTAAGATCACCGCTGTTGACGAGGAGAACAAGAAGATCTCCCTGTCCATCCGCGCTCTGCTGGCAGGCGAAGAAGCTGCCGCTGCTGACGAGGAATAAGAAACGAAAAAAGAAGTTCTGCCGTGTGGCAGAACTTCTTTTTTTGCCTATGGGGGATTTCTTCTGCCTGGGGAGGATGCAAAAGCGTTGCCTGAGCGGAAAGGGCTTGTAAGAAAAGTCTCGCTCGCGTATAATAAGGGCAACGAAATGCTTGCGCCGAGTTGGTCGGAGAAAGGAATCAATATGCTCGAAAAGGTAAAGCAGCTGTTGACAAAGCAGCGTGACAAGCGGAAATTCTGCACTGCCATCGTGGCAGCGGCGGGCACATCCTCCCGCATGGGGGGCGAAAATAAGCAGCTTTTGCCTCTTGGCGGGATTCCGGTTCTGATCCGCACTCTGCAGGCGTTGGACAGTGCGGAGACTGTGGATGCCATGGTGGTGGCGACAAGGGAAGAGGATATTGTCACCATCGCGGAGCTGGTCAAGACCTATGGCATCGGCAAGCCTGTGACGGTGGTGCTGGGCGGCGCAAACCGTGTGGAGTCGGTGCTGCTGGCATTGCAGCACGCCCCCAGGGAGACGACGCTGTTCGCGGTGCAGGATGGTGCCCGTCCCTTTGTGACGAAGGAGATCATTGACAACACCGTCCGCAAGGCGGCACAGTGCGGTGCAGCGGCACCTGCCATCCCTGTGAAGGACACCATTAAGATCGCAGCAGAGCAAAAAGTCATCAGTACCCCCGAAAGAAAGCGCTTGTTTGCCGTGCAGACCCCGCAGGTCTTTGATGCGGATCTGCTGAAGGCAGCGCTGCAGTCTGCGGTGACGGACAAGGCGGAGATCACCGATGATTGCTCTGCGGTGGAAAGACTTGGCAAGGAAATATACTTGACGGAAGGCTCTGAGGAAAATATCAAGATTACTACCCCTCTCGATAAGATGATCGCGGAGGGAATCCTGCAATGGAGGGAGACTATATGAGAATTGGACAGGGGTATGATGTCCACCGACTGGTGGAGGGGCGAAAGCTCATCCTCGGCGGCGTGGAGATCCCTTATGAAAAGGGCTTGCTGGGGCATTCCGATGCGGATGTGCTGACCCATGCGGTGATGGATGCCCTGCTCGGTGCGGCTGCGCTGGGGGATATCGGTAAGTTGTTCCCCGATACGGATGAGCGCTACCGCGGCGCAGACAGCATCGGTCTTTTGCGGGAAGTTGGCCGCGTTTTGGATGAAAACGGCTACCGGGTGGGCAATATCGACTGCACCGTGGTGGCACAGGCACCGAAGCTGGCACCCCACCGCGAGCAGATGCGCCGGAATATGGCGCAGGCATTGGGTATCGCTGTGGATCAGATCAGCGTGAAGGCGACTACCGAAGAAAAGCTTGGTTTTACGGGGGACGGCTCCGGCATGGCGGCGCAGGCGATTGCGCTGCTGGAAAAGAAGTGAACAGTGCAGGCACAAAGCGGCAGGTTTTCCTGCCGCTTTTACTGTTTTATTTTGCCATTATAATAAACATAATTGGGAGAACTTATTCCCAAATCTCTACATAGTATGGGGAGAAAGGAGGTTTGATCTGTGGAAGATGTATTGCTCACAGCCCGCAGTATCACCCGTGCCCAGCGCATGGACGCGGAGCTGCGAAAGCGGGGGATCACGGCGGCATTGATCCGCGCCCCTGCCTCCCTCAGTGAACGGGGCTGTTCCTATGCGCTGCGTCTCCGTCCCGAGCGGATGGATGCGGCGCTTGCGATCTTGCGAGATGCAGGGCTGATGCCCTATCAGATATTTGTCCGCAGCGGCAGCGAGGTAAGAGAGGTGCTGCCATGATCTATCTCGACAGTGCTGCCACCACGTTCCAAAAGCCGGATGCGGTGCGCCGCGCGGTGGCAAAAGCCATGCAGCGGGCGAGCTCCCCCGGTCGGGGCGGATATGCGCAGGCAATGGAAGCAGCGGAAATTGTATACACCTGTCGTGAGGAATTGACGGATCTGTTCGGTGTCAGCGACAGCGAGCGGGTGATCTTTACCCAGAACGCCACCCATGGATTGAATATTGCCATCCACAGCTTGCTTGCCGAGGGCGGGCACGCGGTGATCTCGGGATATGAGCACAATGCTGTGACAAGACCCCTCTATGCCTTGCAGGATGTGGAGCTGAGCGTGGCACGAGCGCCGCTTTTTTCGATGGAGGAGACCCTTGCGGCGTTTGAAAAAGCCCTTCGCAGCGACACAAAGGCGGTGATCTGCACCCATGTTTCCAATGTGTTCGGTGCGGTGCAGCCTGTGGAGGAGCTCGCGGCACTTTGCCGGGCGCGGCAGATCCCTCTGGTCATTGACGCGTCCCAGTCGGCAGGAATGCTGCCGCTGCAGCTCGATGCATGGGGCGTGACATTTGCTGCCATGCCGGGGCACAAAGGGCTCTATGGTCCGCAGGGCACGGGAGTGCTGCTTTGCGGAAGGGATGCAGAGACAAAGCCCCTGCTCTACGGCGGGACAGGGAGCTTTTCCAAGGATAAGACCATGCCGCAGGCGCTTCCCGACCGAATGGAGGCGGGCACGCTGAACGTTCCCGGTATCGCAGGACTGCGGGAGGGTGTCCGCTTTGTGAAAACCCTTGGGACGAAGCGGATCCGACGGCATGAACAAAAGCTGCTTCGCCTTGCGGCGGAAGGACTTTCCACGATCCCGGGAGTGAGGACCTTCGCATCGGCGAAAGAGGGGAGACAGTACTCCGTCCTGTCCTTCACGGTGGAGGGAATGGCGGCGGAAGCCGTGGCAGAGCAGCTTGCCCGGCGGGAGGTCTGCGTCCGTGCGGGGCTGCATTGTGCGCCCCTTGCCCACGAAAGCGCGGGGACGCTTGAGACGGGAACGGTGCGCCTCAGTTTTTCTGCCTTCAACAGGGAAGAGGAAGTTATGAATATTTTGAAAATAATGCGGGAAATGACCCGCTGAAACCCGTTTGCGGACAGTGTTTTTCTTGCATTTTACTCTGAAATAATATAGAATTAGTGTATCTATGGCTATAAGGGGTGATCTGCGTGGAAATGCTGGTCAATATGATTCGATATCTGAAGTTCGGCGACGTGCTCGATATTGTGATCATGGCATTCCTGATCTATAAATTGCTGGGCTTCGTGAGGAACACATCCTCGTCGAATCTGATCAAGGGCGTTGCCCTGCTGCTTTTTGCGCTGTGGCTTTCCATGGAACTGGAACTGCACGGTCTGAACTTTATTCTCGGACATCTGGTGGAATACGGACTTCTGGGTCTGATCATTCTCTTCCAGCCCGAGATCAGAAAGATGCTGGAGCGTGTGGGCAGCCAGCGCTTTGGCGTTGCGAATCTGTTTGGAAAGCAGCAGCCTGCCAGCATGATGGAAAGTGCCATTGTGCAGACGGTGCTGGCGTGCGAGGATATGTCCCGCACCCGTACCGGTGCGCTGATCGTGTTTGAGCGTGAGATGAACCTCGATGAAATGGTTCGCAGCGGCACCACGCTGGATGCGGAAGTGTCCTCGGAGCTGCTGAAGAACATCTTCTTTGTCAAAGCTCCCATGCACGATGGCGCGGTGATCATGCGCTATGGGCGTGTGCTGGCAGCGGGCTGTATGCTGCCGCTGTCCACCAACGTGAATCTCAGCCGCGAGCTGGGCATGAGACACCGTGCCGGCATCGGCATGAGTGAGAATGCCGACAGTGTGGTGGTCATCGTCTCGGAGGAGACGGGCGGCATCTCCGTCGCCATCGGCGGTATGCTGAAGCGTCATCTGAAGCCCGAAACTCTGGAAAATATCCTGCGCAACGAATTGTTGCCGCAGGATGGCGCGGAAAAGGACGAGCCCGAGTGGAAAAAGCTCTGGACACAGTTCTGGAAGAAGGGAGCGAATGACCATGAATCGGACTAACAGTGAAAAGGCGATCAAGATCGCGCTGTCGATCATCCTCGCAGCCATGCTGTGGCTGTATGTGGGCAGTGTGGACTCTACGGAGATCACGGTGCGGGCAAAGAGTGTGCCCGTGGTGTTTGTGGGTGAGGACGATGTGCTGGCTGACCGCGGTCTGATGCTGGTGAGCTCCTCTGTTGACACGGTAGATCTGAAGCTCCGTGCCCGCCGCAATATTCTGTATGCCCTGGATACCCGGGATCTTTCCGTGCTGGTGGATCTGAAGGAGATCAACAGCACAGGCAATTATGCCTTGACTTACTCCGTGAATTATCCTGCCAACGTGCAGAAGAGCAAGATCACCGTGGAGTCCGCATCCTGCTACTCGGTGAACGTGACCGTCGGAGAACTGTTCAAGAAAACGGTGGATGTGAAGTATGAAGTCACGGGCGAGGTCAAGCAGGGCTATACCCTGCGCGAGCCCATCATCACCGTGGATTCGCTGAATATCCACGGCGAGCAGAGGGATGTCATCCGCGTCAGCTACGCGAAGGTGAGCTATGATGTGGAGGGGCTGGATGCTTCCGTCAACGAAATGGTGAGCTATCAGTTCTATGACAGCGCGGATCGCCTCATTGAGGGCGTGAAGATCTATGCGAACCACGATGAGCTGCCCCTCAGCATTCCCATCTATCAGGTCAAGCAGATCCCGCTGAAGGTCAGGCTGCATGAAGCTCCCGGTCTGCGTGAAGCGGACGTGGTGGCAACGGTGCTGCCCCAGACAATGAAAGTGGCGGGCGAACGGTATCTCATGCAGGATCTGGAAGAACTGCTGGTGGCAGAGTATGACCTTGCGGAGATCCTCTCCAGCGGCAACAAGAGCATTATGCTGAAGCTGCCCGATGGTGTGATCAGTCTGGACGGTAAGAGAGAAGTGACTGTCAGCATCACCATCAAGAGCGGTATTGACACGGCAAGATTCGAGACCACCAACTTGACCGCGAAGAATGTACCCGAGGGTATGGAAGCGATCATCAGTCTCGAAAGCATGAATGTGATGCTCCGCGGCAAGATCGACGCGCTGGAAAACTGCGATGTGGCAAAGATCGTGGTGGAGGCAGACCTCTCCGGTATCATGGTACCGGGTCACTACTCGGTGCCTGCGGTGGTGCGGTATGAGGGGGATGGCGATCTTGGCGCACTGGGCAGCTATCAGGTGGAGGTGGACCTTGTAGAAGAGGTCCTGAGCGAAACACCTGAGCAGCCGGATAACCCCGACAATTCTGAAAATACAGAAACAGCAAACTGACAAGAAAGGTTAACAATATGACACAGACAGCAACGGTACAGAGAATCCTGAGTAACGGCATGGCGGAGATCGCAGTGCCCAGAAAATCCGCCTGCGGTCACGATTGTGAGGAGTGTGCCGGCTGCGGCATCAGCGGCAGCTCTGTGCTGGCTTCCGCAGCGAACCCCATCGGCGCAGTGCCCGGTGAAAAGGTGATCGTGGAGACCTCTACCCGGCAGCTCCTTGGCATCATCGCACTGGTTTACAGTGTGCCGTTGGTGCTTTTCCTTGTGGGCTATTTCGCAAGCGAAGGCATGGGCAGCGAAAATCTGCGTTATGCCATTGCCATCGCATCCTTCTTCCTTGGTATGCTGCCTGCGATCATCGTGGATCGCCGCATGAAGAAGACCGGTTCCGTGAACTATACCATCGTCCGTTCTCTCAGCATCTGATGTTTGGCTATGTGCTGCCCTCCCGGGAAAAACTGACGGAGGAAGAACGGGCGGGCTTTCAGTCCATGTACTGTGGGCTTTGCCACACGCTGCGGGAGAAATACGGCTTTGCCGCATCTCTGATCCTGAACTACGATCTGACCTATCTCGCTGTGCTGCTTTCGGACGGCGAGGAAGAGCAGACAGCTTGCCGCCGCTGTGTGGCACATCCCTGCAAGGGACGCTGTGCGGCGAAGAGAACGGCGGCACTGGAAAAGGCGGCGGCGTGCAGTGTGATCCTTGCCTACTGGCAGATCATGGATGGCATCCATGACAGCAGAGGCTGGAAGCGACTGAAATACCGCGCAGCGGAGCGAGTGCTTCGCGGCGCATACCGAAAGGCAGCGGAGGATCGCCCGACATTTGATGAAGCGACGCGCCTGCAGCTGACAAAGCTGGACGAGCTGGAGAAAAACGGCTGCACCACACTGGATGAACCCGCAGATGCCTTTGCCGAGCTTCTTGCAGGGGTGGCGGCGGAGCTGGACGACCCTGTGCGGCAGCGGGTCTACCGCGAGATGTTGTATCACATGGGACGCTGGATCTATCTGGTGGATGCGGCAGACGATTTGGAAAAAGATTACAAAAGCGGCAGCTTCAACCCCTTGATTCCGCGCTATGGGCTTACGGAGGGGAAGCTGACGGATGAGGCGAAACAGGACTTTGCCATGACTCTTGATCGGTCCGTCCGGAGTATGGCGGCAGCCTTTGAGCTCTGGGATTTCGGCTGCTGGGCGGCGCTGCTGCGCAGTACGTTTTACGAGGGACTGTATCAGGTGGGACACGCGGTTCTTGCGGGAGAATTTCGCAGAGCAAAACGCAGCAAAAATAAAGAGGGCAATATATGAACGATCCTTACAAGGTTTTGAATGTGAGTGAGAATGCATCGGATGACGAGGTCAAGAAAGCCTATCGAGATCTGGCGCGGAAGTATCACCCCGACAATTATCACGATAATCCGCTGGCGGATCTGGCGCAGGAGAAGATGAAAGAGATCAACTCTGCCTATGAGGAGATCCAGAAGCGGCGCAGCGGGCAGAGTGTCAGTGGCTATGGACAGAGCTCCTATCAGTACGGCTACGGCGGCTATCAGTCCTACGGCAGCACCTATGGCGGATCGTCTGTCATGCAGCAGGTGCGCATGGCGATCAGCCGGGGCGACATTGCCCGGGCAGAGGGTTTGCTCAATGCCATTGACGATCACAATGCGGAGTGGAACTTCCTCAAGGGTACAATCTGTTATCGCCGCGGCTGGATGGATCAGGCGAAGCGATACTATGAAACTGCCTGCCAGATGGATCCCGGCAACGCGGAATATGCCCGCGCCCTCTCCATGATGAGTGATGGCGGCTATCGTCCGGAAGGGTATCATACCTTCGGTACTGCCGATTGCAGCGATACCTACTGTATACGCCTCTGTGCCATGACAGCGTGCTGCTCCTCCATGAGCAGTGGTGTGTACTGCCTGCCCTGCTTCTGCTGAAAACAAGTTGAAACGACGGCGGCAAAAGCCGTCTGGTGAGAGAAAGGAACAAATCATGATCAAAAGCATGACCGGCTACGGCCGAGGCAAACAGCTGCTCCATGGCCGTGACATCACGGTGGAGGTTCGCAGCGTCAACAATCGCTACCTTGACTGCACCGTAAAACTGCCCCGCAGCTATATCTTTGCGGAGGACACCATCAAGGCGGGGGTGCAGAAGGCTGTCTCCCGTGGCAAGGTGGATGTGTTCGTGACGGTGGATTCCACCGGTGCGGATACCTCTGTGGTGCAGCTCAACCGTGGTCTCGCAAAGAGCTATGCCGAAGCGCTGAATGCCCTTGCAGAGGAACTGGGGATGCCCGCTGACATTTCTCCCGTGACCATTTCCCGCTATCCCGATGTGCTGACGGTCACCAAGGCAGAGGAGGATCTGGAGACGGTGAAGGCAGACCTCTGCGCGGTGCTGGAGGAAGCTCTTGCAAACTACAACGCCATGCGCGGCATGGAAGGCGAGAAGATGGCAGAGGATATCGGCGGTCGACTGGACCATATCGAAGCACTGACTGCGCAGGTGGAAAAACGCTCCCCCGAGACGGTGAAGGAATACCGCGAAAAGCTGGAAAGCCGCATGAAGGAGGTGCTGCAGAGCACCACCATTGATGAGAGCCGCATTCTCACCGAAGCTGCGATTTTCGCAGATAAGGTGGCAGTGGATGAGGAGACAGTGCGCCTGCGCAGCCATCTCTCTCAGCTGCGCGAGATGCTCCGCGCGGAGGAACCTGTGGGTCGCAAGCTGGACTTCCTCATTCAGGAGGTCAACCGCGAGTCCAACACCATCGGCTCCAAGTGCAGCGATGTTGCTATCGCCCGCGTGGTGGTGGAGCTGAAGGCTGAGGTGGAGAAGATCCGCGAGCAGGTGCAGAACATCGAATAAACGGAGGATACAGGGATGAAACTGATCGGTATTGGTTTTGGCAGCATGGTTTCCGCTGATCGCATGGTGGCGGTGATCACGCCGGACAGCGCACCGGTGAAGCGTCTGATTCAGGAGTCCCGCGAGCGCGGTATGCTGATTGATGCTACCTATGGGCGCAAGACTGCTTCGGTATTCATCATGGACAGCGGTCATGTGGTGCTGTCCGGCGTGGCGGCGGAGAAGATCGCCGCCCGCGCAGGCATTGACGTGACGCTGCACGAAGACGAATGAGAGGGAGCATTATGGAGAGAGGAAAGACTTTTATCATTTCGGGACCCTCGGGTGTCGGAAAGAGCACGATCCTGCATAAGCTGTTTGAGCGCAGACCCAATCTCTACTTTTCGGTCTCTGCGACAACGCGCGGACCCCGTGAAGGAGAAGTGGATGGAAAGCATTATCACTTCACATCTGCTGAGGATTTTAAGCGCATGATCGGCGAGGATGCTTTTTTGGAACACGCCGAATTTGTGGGCAATTACTATGGCACGCCCAAGCGCTATGTGTATGAGGCGATGGAGCGTGGCGAGGATGTGATCCTCGATATTGAGCTGCAGGGTGCCATTCAGGTGCATGAGAAGATGCCCGAAGCCATCCGCGTGTTCATTCTGCCTCCTTCACTGGAGGAGCTGGAGCGCCGTCTTGTCAGCCGTGGTACGGAGACTGCTGAAAAGATTCAGGGTCGACTCACTCGTGCCAAAGTGGAATTTGAGAGCGCCCATACTTACGACTACATTGTGATCAATGATGATGTCGAGCACGCTGTGAGCGAGCTGGATGCCATTATGACAGCGGAGCACTGCCGTGCGGCAGACCGCGCGGTGAAATTTTAAGCCGCTATAGAATCAATCAACAAACCAACAGACCGGCTCTGCCGGAAACAAGAAAGGAAGTAAACCATTATGATGCTTTATCCTGCTATGTCCAGCCTGACCAAGCACGTTCCCGACCGCTATTTCCTCGTCAACGTCGTGGCACGCCGTGCACGCCAGATCTCTGAGGATGCAGAGCGCGATGAGATCCAGCTGACTGAGAAGGCAGTGACCCTCGCCATCCACGAGATCTCCGAGGGTAAGATCGACGCCAGCGATATAAAATTCAAGTAAGCCGCGTCACACGCGGAAAGGGGGGAGCGGAAATGGAGACAGTTTTAGCGGCAAAGGTCGCGGTTTCCGCTGCCCTTTATTTTATCGACCAGCCCTATGATTATCTGATTCCCGCGCAGCTTGCGGAAGCAGTAGTGCCCGGTGTTCGGGTGACCGTTCCCTTCGGCAGAGGAAATCGCCCCACGGAAGGCTTTGTGCTGGAAGTGGTGCAGCGGGAAAAGAACGAAAAGCTCAAGACGGTGGCAGAGGTGCTGGATGATTCGCCTGTGCTGGATGCGGCGGGCATTCGCCTTGCCCTGTTCATGCGGGAGCGATATTTCTGCACCTTCTACGATGCCCTCAAGACCATTTTGCCCACGGGGCTATGGTATCGCTTTCGTGAATCCTACCGCCTTGCGGATGGGATCGGCGCGGAGGATGCCCTCGCTGCGGCAAACACTTCGGCAGAGCGGGCGGCGCTGGAAGCCCTGTTGCCGGAGGGGTGCGAGCTTTCGCAGCTGAAGGAGCTTTGCGGCGAAAAGGTGACCGCTGCGTTGAAAGTGTTGACAGCGCGGGGGATCCTCACCGCAGAAACCGTGGCGCTTCGGAAAGTGGGGGATAAGGCGGCAAAGATCGCCGTCCTCACCATGGACGCGGAGGATGCACTGGCGCTGGCAGAGGCAAAGAAGCGCAGCGCTCCCGTGCGCTATGAAGCGGTGAAAATGCTTTGTGCCATGGGGAGCGTCGCAACGGCAGAGCTCTGCTACTACACCGGTGCGACCATGCAGACGCTGAAAAGCCTTGAAAAGCTGGGTGTTTTGGAGTTTCGGGAAGCGGAGCAGCTCCGCGTTCCCAAGGTGGAGCGGGATGAAGCGGCTCCTGCCATCGTCCTCAATGAGGAGCAGCAGGCGGCATACGACGGCATCGTTCGACTGATGGAGTCGGGGGAAGCGGCGGTAAGTCTGCTGCAGGGTGTCACTGGCAGCGGCAAGACGCAGGTCTACCTGCGGTTGGTGCAGCAGACGCTCAGAAACGGTCGCAGCGCTATGGTGCTGGTGCCGGAAATTGCGCTGACACCGCAGCTCATGGCAAAATTCTCCGCCTACTTTGGCGATGAGGTCGCCATGCTCCATAGCTCCCTCGGTATCCCTGAGCGCTATGACCAGTGGAAGCGCATCCGGCGGGGCGAGGTAAAAGTTGTCCTCGGCACCCGCAGTGCGGTGTTTGCGCCGCTGCAGGAGCTGGGACTCATCATCCTTGATGAGGAGCAGGAGGGAAGCTACCAGTCGGAAAATCCCCCCCGCTACCATGCCCGGGAAATTGCCAAATACCGTGCGGTGAAGGACGGGGCAAGTGTGGTTCTCGGCTCTGCGACCCCTGCGGTGGAGAGCGCGTATCACGCGAAAAACGGGACGTATCATCACTTTTTCCTGCGCCGCCGCTATAATGCGCACGCCTTGCCGCAGGTAATGACGGCAGATCTCAGGGAAGAAGTTCAAAACGGCAACAGCGGTGTCATCAGCGCCCTGTTGGAGCAGGAGCTTCGCCGCAATATCGAGCGGGGAGAGCAGAGTATACTCTTCCTCAACCGCCGCGGCAGCAGTCGTATGCTGGTGTGCGGCGAGTGCGGCTCTGTGCCGTACTGTCCTGCCTGCAGTGTGCCCATGACCTATCATTCTGCCAATGAGCGGCTGATGTGCCATTATTGCGGGCACAGTGAACCGGTCAGTGACCGTTGCGAGGAATGCGGAGGACTTCGGAAATCTGTGGGCTTTGGCACGCAGAAGGTGGAAGACGAGCTTCGCGGGAAATTTCCCAATGTGGAAATTCTGCGGATGGACGCGGATACGGTCAATGCAAAAAATACCCATGAAAAGCTGCTGGGGCGCTTTGTGGAAGAAAAAATTCCCATTCTCCTCGGCACGCAGATGGTGGCGAAGGGTCTGGATTTTGAAAATGTGACGCTGGTGGGCGTACTCAGTGCGGATATTTCCCTGTATGTGGATAACTTCCGCGCGGCGGAACGCACCTTCCATCTGCTGACGCAGGTGGTGGGACGCAGTGGACGGGGCGAAAAGCCCGGACGGGCTGTGGTGCAGACCTATACGCCCATGAACGATGTGATCCAAAGCGCCTGTGCGCAGGATTATGAGCAGTTTTATAAGACGGAGATCCGCCTGCGGAAGCTTCGGGGTGATCCCCCCTTTGCGGATCTCTTCACGCTGACGGTTTCCGGCGGTGAGGAGGATCTGGTGCGCCGCAGCATCCGTGATCTCGCAGAGGGCTTGAAGCTCACATTTTCGGCGCAGCCCTTCGGCTCGGAATATGAGGTGGTGGGGCCTGCCCCTGCCCCTGTTGTGAAAGTAAACAACCGTTACCGCTATCGCCTGACGCTGGTGGGACGGAACAATAAGCAGGTTCGCGATTCCCTGCGGTACTATCTGGTGGAGTTCCATCGGAAGAAAGAAAACCGTGGGATGAGTTTGGTTGTGGACTGCAATATGATGGACTGATGAAACAAATAAGGCGATAAAAGGAGAACATAACTATGGCACTGAGAGAAATTATGGTGAAGGGTGAGCCCTGCCTGGGCAAGGTTTGCCACCCTGTTACGGAGTTTAACAAGAAGCTGCATGACCTGCTGGATGATATGACGGAAACGCTGGAGGAGTCTCAGGGTGTGGGTCTCGCTGCTCCCCAGATCGGCATTATGCGCCGTGTGGCGGTGGTCATGGACGAGGATGAGCAGATCATCGAGCTGGTGAATCCCGAGATCGTCCGCACCGAGGGTGAGCAGACCGGTCCTGAGGGCTGCCTGAGCGTGCCCGGCAAGTTTGGCATGGTGACCCGTCCCATGGTGGTGCGTGTTCGTGCGCAGGATCGTGACGGCTGCTGGTTCGAGGTGGAGGATGAGGGGCTCACTGCCCGCTGCTTCTGCCATGAGCTGGAGCATCTGGACGGTCACCTCTTCGATGAGCATATCGACCACTATCTGACCGAGGCAGAGCTGCAGGCATACTATGAAGCCTGTGAAGCAGAGTACGAGGGCGACGAGGAATGAGAATTCTGTTTATGGGTACCCCCGATTTTGCGGTGGCATCCCTGAAAGCACTGGTGGAGGCAGGTCATGAGATCTGCGGTGTGTTCACCCAGCCCGACAAACCCAAGAACCGCGGCATGAAAATGACCTTCTCTCCTGTGAAGGAATATGCCGTTACAGTGGACTTGCCCGTGTATCAGCCGCTGAAAATGCGCGACGGTGAAGCCATGGGCATCATCGAAGAGCTGGCACCGGAGCTGATCGTGGTGGCAGCCTACGGCAAGATCCTGCCCAAGGACATTCTGGACTATCCGAAGCACGGCTGTATCAATGTCCATTCCTCTGTACTGCCCAAGTACCGCGGTGCGGCACCCATCAACTGGGCGCTGCTGGACGGCGAGAAGGAGACCGGCGTGACCATCATGTACATGGCAGAGGGTCTCGATACCGGCGATATTATCGCCGTGGCAAAGACCCCCATTGATCCCGCCGAGGATGCGCTGCAGCTGACGAACCGTCTGGCAGTGCTTGGTGCGGAGACCCTGCTGAGCGTGGTGAAGGACATGGAAGAGGGGAAGGAAATCTCCCGCACCGTGCAGGACGACAGCCTTTCCTGCTACGCCTCCATGCTTTCGAGAGAAATGTCCCCTGTGGACTGGAGCAAGAGCGCACAGGCGGTTATCAACCAGATCCGCGGTCTGATCCCCTGGCCCTGCGCCACCACGGAGATCGCAGGCGTGAAGGTGAAGCTGTTCAAGGCAGAACTGGGCGAGACCACCGCGAAGGAAGGCGGCAGCATTACCCGTGTGCTGAAGGACGGTATTGAGATCGCCTGCGGCGACCATAATACTATTATTATTCGGGAATTGCAGGGTGAGGGCGGTCGACGTATGCCTGCCGCGGACTATCTCCGCGGTCACCCCATTCACATTTGAGAAGCGAGGAAATTTCATGTTTTATTACGGTGGATTGGATCTCACATATCTGCTTTTGGTGATGCCTGCCCTTTTGCTGAGCCTTTGGGCACAGTTTAAAGTCAACAGCAGCTTTGAGCGCTACAGCAGAGTCCGCAATCTCCGCGGTATGACGGGAGAGGCAGCGGCACGGGCAGTGCTGCGCTTTCACGGTGTCCATGATGTGGGCATCAGCCCCACCCGCGGCAATCTTACGGATCATTACGATCCCCGCAAAAACATGATCTTTTTGTCTGAAAGCGTCTACAACTCCGCATCCATTGCGGCAGTGGGCGTTGCAGCCCACGAAGCGGGTCATGCGGTGCAGTATGCTCAGGGCTATGCCCCTGTGAAGCTGCGCACGCTGATCCTGCCTGTGTGCAGCTTTGGTTCCCGCTTTGCCTTTGTGGCGCTGATGCTGGGACTGGTGCTGTACAGCCAGCGGCTTCTGCTGGCAGGCATCTTGCTGTTCACCCTTGCAACGGTGTTTCAGCTGCTGACCCTGCCTGTGGAGTTCAATGCGTCCCGCCGCGCCCTTGCCACCATTGAAGAGGGGGGGCTACTCACAGAGGAGGAGTATGCGGGGGCAAAAAAGGTGCTTTCTGCGGCGGCACTGACCTATGTGGCAGCCCTTCTGACCAGCATCGCGCAGCTGCTGCGCTTTTTGCTGATTTTCCTTAGCCGCGGCGGGGGAAGGAGGGACCGCAGATGAGCAAGTCTCCGAGAGATACTGCCTTTTCCGTGCTCAGTGCCTGCCGTGATCTGGGGGCGTGGTCGGACGGCAACTTGAAAAAAGCCATTGCGAGAGACAAACTGGACAGCCGCGACGCAGCATTCGCCAGCCGTCTCTGTTATGGCGTGCTGCAGAACCGCGCCTTCCTTGATGATAGACTGGGTCTGTTCTGCACCCAGCGCATCGACCATCTGGAAGCACTGGTACGGGAAGTCATGCGCCTTGGTGCGTATCAGATCCTGCTGATGGATCGCGTGCCCGACAGCGCTGCCGTCAGCGAGAGCGTGGAGCAGATCCGCCGTGTGGGGAAGCCGCAGGCGGCAGGCATCGTCAATGCAGTGCTGCGTAAGCTCGCCGCGAACAAGGAGCAACTGCCCCCCATCAAGGGTCGTACCCCTGCGGAGCGGCTTTCCGTGCAGTACAGTCATCCCCATTGGCTGACCCTGCGTCTGGTTTCCCTGCTGGGGGAAGCGGAAGCAGAGCAGTTCCTTGCGGAAAACAATACCCCTGTGCCCATGACGGCACAGATCAATCCCCTCAAAACCACGGAGGAGAACTGTCTGGCCGCCCTGCAGAGCGCAGGGGTCACGGTGCAGGCGCATCCGTGGCTCAGGGGCTGCTACGAGCTCTCCGGCAGCGGAGATCTCGAAAAGCTTGCCGCTTTCACCGAGGGACATTTTACCGTGCAGGATCCCGCCGCAAAGCTGGTGAGCCTTGCGGCAGGCTTGCGGGGGGGCGAATTTGTGATCGACACCTGCTCCGCTCCCGGCGGCAAGTCCTTTGCCGCAGCCATGGCGATGGGGAACAGGGGACGCATCTTGTCCTGCGATGTCCATGAGCATAAGCTGAAGCTCATTGCAAGCGGCGCGGAGCGTCTTGGCATCTCCATCATCGAGACCGCTCTTGCCGACGGAAGAAAGCCCAGGGAAGAGCTTTTCGGTACGGCAGACGCGGTGATCGTGGATGTGCCCTGCAGCGGTCTCGGCATTATTCGCAAGAAGCCGGATATCCGCTATAAAGACCCGAAGGCGCTGGCAAATCTCCCTGCCATCCAGTCTGCGATTCTGGAAAATGCCTGCCGTTATGTGAAGGATGGCGGCACGCTGCTGTATTCCACCTGCACCATTCTCCCTGAGGAGAACGAGAAGGTGACGGATGCTTTTCTTGCAGCGCATCCCGAGTTTCAGAAAGAAGCTTTTTCCCTGCCCTTTGGGGGTGAGGCGGCAGACATTACGCTCTGGCCCCAGCGCCACCACTGCGACGGGTTCTACATCTGCAAAATGAGGAAGATCTGATGATGACCGATATCAAATCCATGACACTGGAGGAGATCACCGCTTGGCTGAAGGAAATGGGGGAGCCCGCCTTTCGCGGCAAGCAGGTGTTCACATGGCTGCATAAGGGTGTCAAAAGCTTTGATGAGATGACCAATCTCTCCAAGTCACTTCGCGCCAAGCTTGAAGAAAACTGCTATATCACCGTGCCCACCGTGGCACGCAAACAGGTGTCGCAGCTGGACGGCACCATCAAGTACTTATGGGAACTGAGAGACGGTAACTGCATTGAGACCGTTCTCATGCAGTATCACCACGGCAATACCGTCTGCATTTCCTCGCAGGTGGGCTGCCGCATGGGCTGCAAGTTCTGCGCTTCCACCATTGCGGGCAAGGTGCGCGACCTCAGCGCCTCTGAGATCCTCGATCAGGTGCTGTTTACCCAGCTCGACAGTGGTCTGCCCATTTCCAATATCGTGCTCATGGGCATTGGCGAGCCGCTGGATAACTATGACAATGTCCGTCGTTTTCTGACACTGGTGAACCATGCGGATGGTCTCAACATCGGTATGCGCCATATTTCTCTGTCCACCTGCGGCGTGGTGCCCGGCATTCGCCGTTTGGCGGAGGAGGATCTGCAGCTGACGCTCTCTATCTCTCTCCATGCGCCCGATCAGGAGACGAGGGCGACCATCATGCCCGTGACCAGGGCTTACGATGTGGATATGCTCATCGAAGCCTGCCACGAGTATTTTGAAAAAACCGGACGCCGCATCTCCTTTGAGTATGCCATGATCGACGGCGTCAATGACAGTGACGAAAAGGCAGACCTGATCGCCAAAAAGGTGAAGGGCATGCCTGCCCATATCAATCTCATCCCCCTCAACGAGGTGGAGGAGAGCCCGCTGAAACCCAGCCGCCGCGTGGCAGCCTTCCAGAAGAGACTGGAGAGCCACGGCTTGACCGCCACGGTGCGGCGTAAGCTCGGCGGCGATATCGACGCTTCCTGCGGTCAGCTCCGAAGGAAGGCCATGAAGGAGGCAGCAACGAAATGATACGAATTTGGGGGCTGACAGATATCGGCCTCGTGAGAAAAGACAATCAGGATGCCTATGCTACCGAGCATTTTGCGGAGAGCGGATTCACCGTTGCCGTTGTGTGCGATGGTATGGGCGGTGTAAAGGGCGGACACCTTGCAAGTCAGATCGCGGTGGAGACCTATCTTGCGGAAACGAAGAAGGTGCTGCGCGCCGATATGAGCACATCCCAGCTTTCGCAGGCATCGTCCTATGCGGTTGCCATCGCCAACGATGCGGTCTACGCAAAGGCGCAGGTGGCGAGGGAATACCACGGCATGGGTACCACGCTGGTTTCTGCCATCTGCTATGACGGCGGCGCTGTCATCAGCAATGTGGGTGACAGCCGTGCCTACCATATCACGGCGGAGGGGATCCGCCGCATCACCAAGGATCACTCCCTTGTGGAGGCGCTGGTGAGAAGAGGTGACATCACGGAGGAGGAGGCAAGAGTCCACCCCAACCGTAATGTCATCACCCGTGCCCTCGGTCCGGAGAAGAACGAGGAGTGCGATGGCTACGTTTGCGAGCTGAAGCAGGGGGAATACCTGTTGCTCTGCACGGATGGACTGATCAACACTGTCTCCGATCAGGAGATTTTGTATGAAGTGATCCACAACGGGGATGAGAGCAGCTGCCTTGAGCGGATGCTTGCCATCTCCAAGAGTCGCGGTGCTGCCGACAATGTGACGGCAGTGCTGCTGAAAGTCATTTGAAAGGGGGGAAAGTCATGGATCAGTACATAGGTAAGATGCTGGATAACCGCTACGAGCTGCTGGAAGTGATCGGCAGCGGCGGTATGGCAGTTGTTTACAAGGCAAAGTGTCACCGTCTCAACCGCATGGTTGCAGTGAAGATCCTGCGCCAGGAGCTGGTGGAGGACGCGGAGTTCCGCCGCCGCTTCCGGGACGAGTCTCAGGCAGTTGCTATGCTCTCCCATCCCAATATCGTTTCGGTGTATGACGTCTCCCGCAGCGGCGAGACGGAGTATATCGTCATGGAGCTCATCGACGGTATCACGCTGAAGCAGTATATGGAAAAGCGCGGTCAGCTGAACTGGAAGAAGGAAACCCTTCATTTCATTATTCAGATCATGCGTGGTCTCAGCCACGCGCACAGCCGCGGCATCGTTCATCGTGACATCAAGCCCCATAATATTATGGTGCTGCGCGACGGCAGTGTGAAGATCACGGATTTTGGTATTGCGTGCCTTGCCACTGCCACCACTACGCTGACGGCAGAAGCCCTCGGCAGTGTACACTACATTTCTCCCGAGCAGGCGCGAGGGGAGCGTGTTACTGCCCGCAGCGACATTTATTCTGCAGGCGTGCTGCTATATGAGCTGCTCACCGGTCGCCTTCCCTTCGAGGGGGAAAGTGCCGTGGCGGTTGCGCTGCAGCATCTCTCCTCCATTCCTCTTTCTCCGAGAGAGGTGAATCCCGAGATCCCCGAGACGCTGGAGCTGATCTGCATGAAGGCAATGACCGCAGATGCCTCCCGTCGCTACCAGAGTGCGGATGAGATGATCTCTGCACTGGAGGAGTTCCGTAAGAATCCTGAGGTGAAGCTGGATATTACCGTAGATGGGATCAACAATGCTGCCACGAATGAACCCACCAGCAAGCTCCCTGTGGATGATGTGGGTAAGATCTACCGTCCCAAGCAGCCGCCTGTGTCCGTTGTGCCGGACGATCCGGATGATGACGATGGTATGTCGCATTACGAAGCACCCCGCCGCAAAAAGAATGGTCTGATCATTGCGGGGCTTGCGATTCTGGCACTGGTGCTGCTTGTTGGCATCGGTAAGGTGCTGAGCTCCAGCTTTGCCGACAGCGGTGATGACGGTCTTGCGGATGTGCCGAATCTTTTGGGTAAGACCATGGTGCAGGCAGAGAGCATGGAGGAGATCAACGGTATCTTTACGATCGAGGTCATCGGCAGCCGCGAGAGTACGGAGTATGCAGTGGGCGAAATCATTGAGCAGGACCCCGGTGTGGGTGCCCGAAAAGCCCCCGGCACGGTGATCAAGGTGTTTGTCAGTCTTGGCGACGGCAGTAAGGAAATGCCCAACCTCATCGGAGAGGATTCTCAGGCAGCTCTTGTGATGCTGTCGAACCTGAATCTGGGCTTGACGGTGGAGCGGGATACCATGTACCATGACACCATTGAAGCGGGTAAGGTCATTTCCACCATTCCCGATGCAGGTGAATCCCTGAGCAAGGATAACACAGTTCTTCTTATGATCAGTATGGGTAAGGAGCCTGTGCCTGTGACGGTGATCTCCTTCCTCGGTCAGACCAAGGAAGAGGCGGAGAAGAACGCCACGGATCTCGGTCTTGTAGTGAAGGGATTCAGCTATGCGGAATCCCATGAGGAGGTTGGCACTGTGATCGAGCAGAGCCTTGCACCCTATGAGGATGCCATGACAGGGACGGAAATCAGCTTTGTCATCAGCTCCGGTCCTCCTGCAACATCTGTTACCAAGCGTTATCCTCTGCCTTTCTGGCAGAATGAAGAGGTCCACGTCCGCATCGAATTTGACGGCGAGGAAGTGTATAACGAGCTTGTCAGCACGATGCTCGGCTATGTGGAGCAGACCTATACCGGTAAGGGAAGCGGTCATCGCGCCAAGGTGTACTATAACGATGCGCTGACCTATGATGAGGAGATCAATTTTAAGTGAGAGGACGCATTCAAAAAGCCCTCAGCGGCTTCTATTATGTGGATATCGGTGACGAAGTGCTGACCTGCCGCGCCCGCGGCAAGTTCCGCAAGGATGGCTTCAGTCCCCTTGTGGGTGACTTCGTGGAAGTACAGCCCCTCAGCGGCGGCGAGGGCGTGGTGGAGTCGGTGGAGGAGAGACGAAATTCTTTCCTCCGTCCCGCTGCCGCCAACATTGATCAGCTGGTGGTGCTCTGTGCCAATGTCAACCCCGTCACCGATCCCTACCTCATTGACCGCGTGGCAGCCATCGCCGCGCTGAAAAACTGCGAGGTGCTGATCTGCATCAACAAGTGCGATCTGGATCGGGGCGATGCGCTGTATGAGATCTATACTGCTGCAGGCTTCCCTGTGGTGCGGGTGAGTGCCGCTACAGGAGAGGGGCTGGAGGAGCTGAAAACACATATCGTCGGAAAGCTTTCTGCCTTTACAGGCAACTCCGGCGTTGGAAAATCCAGCGTGCTGAATGCCCTGCAGCCTGATTTTCAGCTGAAGGTGGGCGAGGTGAGCCATGCCCTTGGTCGTGGTCGCCACACTACCCGCCATACGGAGTTGTTCAAGCTGGACTGCGGCGCAGAGGTTATCGACACACCGGGCTTTTCCTCCTTTGAAACGGCAGAGATGAGCTGGGAACTGAAGTGCCGCTTGCCGGAGACCTTCCGGGAGTTTGCACCCTATCGGGAGGATTGCCGTTTTGTGGGCTGCAGTCATACCAAGGAGAAGGGCTGCGCCGTGCTGGAAGCCTTGCAGGCGGGGAAGATCCATCCTGTGCGGCACCAGAATTATCTGCGTCTGCATGAGGAGCTGAAGCCCCTCAAGGAATGGGAACAGAAAAAGAATTGAGACAGGACTCCATACGTCGCAAGGCTGTGTGACGTATGGAGTCTCATGCCATAGTTGAGGTGAAAGGTATGCTGCGTATTTGGACAGGGCGGGCGCGCTCAGGGAAATCAGCGGAGATACTGGAGCAGATCCGCGTGCTGGGGGACAGTTCCCGCCAGCTTCTGATCGTGCCCCAGTATGTGACCCATGAGGCGGAGCTGGAGCTTTGCCGCGTCTGCGGCGACACCGCGACCCGCCATGCGGCGGTGCTGAGCTTTGAAAGCCTTGCAAAGGCGGTGCTGGACATCGTGGGCGGCGGCGCGGATGTGGAGCTCGACAAGGGCGGCAAGCTGCTGACCATGCAGCGGACGCTGCAGGAGGTGGGGACGGAGCTCCTTTATTTCCGGCGCTCGTTTTTGAAATCTGCCTTTCTTTCGGGACTGGTCAGCCTTGCGGATGAGTTCCGCAGCTATCGCGTCACGCCGGAGATGCTGCTGGAGCAGGCGGAGGCTGCCGATGAGGAAACGGGGAAGAAGCTGAGGGATCTTTCGCTTATCATCGGTATGTATGAGGCGAAGCTCGCAAATGGCGACATGGATTCCCGTGACCGTGTGACCCGCATGGCGGAAAAGCTGGAGGAATCCGGCTATATGCAGGGGAAGGATGTCTTTTTTGACGGCATTTCCTATTTCAACGCACAGGAGGAGCGGGCGATCACTGTCATGCTGCGGCAGTGCCGCAGTGTGACGGTGGCGCTGCTCCACGATGGCGACGATAAGAGCGGTATCTTTGCCGATACCGCCGCCACCATCGGTCGTTTGCAGCGCCTTGCGCAGGAGAACGGACAGGAAACAGAGCTGCGCCACTTTGCAGGAGAGTGCAGCGATACGCCGCTGGCATTTCTGGAGCGCAATTTCTTTGCCACGGGCGGTGTGTACGAGGGGGAGAGCGGCGAGGCTGTGACCGTGATTTCTGCGCCCGGTGTCTATGCCGAGGCGGAGGCGGTTGCCGCTGCCATTCGCCGATTGACCCAAGAGGGCTACCGCTACCGTGAGATCGGCGTTGCCGTGCGGAATGTGGGGGATTATCAGGGGGTGCTGGAGACGGTGTTCCGCCGCTACGGCATTCCCTGCTACATGGATCCCGAGAGTGACATTCTGGATAAGCCCCTGATAACGCTGATCACTGCGGTTCTGGAATCCGTCAGCAACGGCTATGAATACGAGGATATGTTTCGCTGGCTGAAAAGCGGTATGGCACCCATGTGTGACGATGACTGCGACCTGCTGGAGAACTATGTGATCCGCTGGGAGATCCGCGGCAATATGTGGATCCGCGAAACGGACTGGGTCGCGCACCCGAAGGGCTACGGCGCAGAATGGACGGACGCTGCAGAGAGGGAGCTGCAGAAGATCAACGAGCTGCGCCGCGCGGTCCGAACGCCCCTTGCCGCTCTTGCGAAGGGGATGGAGAAGGGGCACACGGCGAGAGAAATGGTCACGGCGCTCTATCGTTTTCTGGAAGCGCTCCAGATCCCTGAAAAGCTGGATCGGCGCGTGCTGCAGCTGCAGCAAAGCGGCGATCTGCAGGGCGCGGAGGAGTATAGCCAGCTCTGGAATATTCTCGTGGGCGTGATGGATCAGTTTGTGGAGATCCTTGGCGACAGTGAGATGGATAAGACGGAGTTCAGTCGCCTGTTCCGTCTGCTGCTGACCCAGTACAGCGTGGGAACGATCCCTGTGGCACTGGATCAGGTGAAGCTCAGCTCCATTGTCCAGAACGACCGCAAGACCGTGAAGTGCCTGTTTATCATGGGTGCCAATGACGGCGTGATCCCGTCTGTCAATGGGGGCGGCGGACTGCTGACGGAGGAAGACCGCGAACGCATGAGCGCGGCGGGCATCCGTCTTGCGCCGGGCGCGGATGCCAATTTTGTCATGGAGCTGCAAAATCTCTATGCTGCCCTTGCGCAGCCTACAGAGCGTCTCGTGGTGAGCTATCCCAGAGCGGATGCTGCGGGAAATGAGCTGCAGCCCGCCTTTGTTGTGACAAGGCTGAAGGAGCTGTTCCCAAAGCTGCGGAAGCAGGAGGCAAGCCTGCTGGATGCTGCCGCCGCGCCCCTGCCTGCTTTGCAGGCGGCAGGAAGCTGGCAGGGCGGCAAGCTGTGGCAGTATTTCGAGAAGAAGGGCTGCGATAAAGAGCTCTCTGCCATGAAACGCGCCTCCACGGTGGAGCGCGGAAAGCTCTCACCCGAGGCGGTGCAGATGCTTTACGGCACGAAGATCCGTATGTCCGCCTCCCGCATGGATAAGATCCGACAGTGCCACTATGCCTATTTCCTGCAGTACGGTCTCGATGCAAAGCAGCGCCGTACCGCAACCTTTGACGCGCCGGAAATCGGCACATTCCTGCACTATTTGCTGGAGAATGTGACAAGAGAGGTCAAGGAACTGGGCGGCTTCCAGGCTGTGGACAATGCGGTGCTGCACCGTTTGACAAAGAAATATACCGATCAATTTGCAAAGGAAAAGCTGGATGGCTTCCGGGAGAAGAATGCCCGCTTCCGCTATCTGTTCCGCCGCCTTTCTGAGTCCGCGCAGAAGATCGTGGATAATCTTGCGCAGGAGATGCGGGAGTCGGATTTTGAGCCCCGGGCATTTGAACTGAGCTTTGGGGAGGGGGGAGATATCCCTGCTATTTCCATCAGCGAGGGAGTGCACACCATGCAGGTGGGCGGCAAGGTAGACCGCGTGGACGGCTGGCTGCACGATGGAAAGATGTACCTGCGTGTGGTGGACTATAAGACCGGTAAGAAGGTATTTGACCTTGCGGATGTGCGCTATGGTTTGAATTTGCAGATGCTGCTGTATCTCTTTACGCTGCAGCAAAACGGCGAGGCGCATTTTGGGCATCCTGTGGAGCCTGCGGGGGTGCTGTATATGCCCGCAAGAGATGAGCTGCTGCATGAGAGTCGCAATCTGGACGAAGAAGCTCTGCGCCATGCCTTCCGCAAGGAGATGACCCGCAGCGGTCTGGTGCTTGCCGATCCCATTGTGCTTCGTGCCATGGAGCACAGTGCGCTGGAGACCCCCTGTTATCTCCCTGTGCGGGTGAATAAAAATGGGGAGCTTTCCGGCAGCATTGCAGACGCGGAGCAGCTGGGTGCGTTGGCGCGCCATGTGGATCGCCAGCTCCATGAGATCCTGCGGGAGATGACGGAGGGCGTCGTGGATGCAGACCCCAGCTGCCGTAGCGAAATGGATAAGCCCTGCAGATTTTGTGAGTTTGCCTCTGCCTGCCACTTTGAGGAGGGGCGCGGCAGCGATCGTCTGCGCTATATTCTGCCCACAACCACAGAGGAATTTTGGAATCAAATTTGTGAGGAAGGAGGAGATCATTGATGTGTGCGTTTCAGCTGTCCCCCGCCCAGAAAGAGGCGGTGGAAAATCGCGGCGGTACGCTGCTGGTTTCGGCGGCGGCAGGCAGCGGTAAGACCCGTGTGCTGGTGGAGCGTTTGTTCCGCTATGTGATGGAGGAAAGGGCGGATGTGGATGATTTCCTCATCATCACCTTTACCCGCGCTGCGGCGGCGGAGCTCAGAGGACGCATTGTGGAGGAACTGAACAAGCGCCTTGCGGTGACCCCGGGGGACGGGCATCTGCGCCGTCAGCTTCTGCGGGTCTATCGGGCAGATATCAAGACCATCGACTCCTTCTGTGCGGGTATCCTGCGGGAGAATATCCACCTGCTGGAGGAGGATGGGCAGGGTAACCGTCTGACGGCAGATTTCCGCACGCTGGATGAAAACGAGGCGGCGGTCCTGCGGCAGCGCACGCTGCAGCGGGTGCTGGAGCAGTACTATGAGCAGCGGTTGAACGGGGAGAGTACCCTCCTTGCCGATGCCTTCGGCTATGGTCGCAGCGATGAGGGGCTGGAGAAGCTCATCGTGGAGATCTACAACAAGATCCAGAGCCACGCCTATCCCATGAAATGGCTGCGGGAGACTCGTGCCTTCTGGGAAAGCATTCCCGATGATCCTGCTGAGACCCCTTATGGCGCGGAGCTTCTGCTTGCGTGCGGACAGAAGGCGGCATACTGTTCCAAGCGTCTGCGCCATGCGCAGTCGCAATTCTGCGATATCGTAGAGATCCAGAATGCCTATGGGTCTCATTTCCTCGCCGTGGCGGATCAGTTTGATCGTCTTGCGGAGCTGGCACAGCAGGGAAAATGGGCGAGCGCTGCTGCGGCGCAGGTGGAATTTCCTCCACGCCTTGGCTCTGTGCGCAACAAAGACGTGGATGTGCAGAAAAATGCCGCCCAGCTTGTCTGGAAGCAGTGCAAGGAAACGGCGAAGGAGTTTCAGGCGCTGTTTTCCGTCTCCGCAGAGGAGTATACGGAAGATATGCGCAGCATGGCACCTGCCATGCTGGATCTGCTGACGCTGACGGAGGAGTTTGCCCGGGGCTATCGGGAGGAAAAGACTCGCCGGAATCTCGCGGATTTCTCCGATCAGGCGCATGATACCATCGACCTGTTGGTAAATGAGGATGGTACGCCCACTGCACTGGGTGAGTCGGTCTCCGCCCGCTATCTGGAGATCATGGTGGACGAGTATCAGGATACCAACGAGGTGCAGAACCGTATCTTTGCGGCAGTGTCGAAGCAGCAGAAGAATCTCTTCCTTGTAGGTGACGTGAAGCAGAGCATTTATCGCTTCCGTCTGGCTGATCCCGGTATTTTCCTGAGGAAGTACAGGGAGTTTGCACCCTGTGGTGAAGCGCAGGAGGGAGAGCCCCGCAAGCTGTTGCTGTCGAAAAATTACCGATCCCGCCCCGAGGTGCTGGATGCGGTGAACTATGTGTTTGAAAATATTCTCTCCACCCGCATGGGTGAGATGGAGTATGGGGATGAGGAGCGTCTCTATGCGGGGAACGAGGGCTATACGCCCCAGCCCGACTGCCGCACCGAGTTCCACTTTGTCGCCATGCCTGCGCGGCAGAGCGAGTTCAAGAAGCTGAAAAAACAGTGCGCCGAGGCACGCTTTGTGGCGGATCGCATTGCTGCCATGCTGCGCCAGGGCTATGGTGTGCAGGGAGAAAACGGTCTGCGCCCCGTGCAGCCGGAGGATATCGTGATCCTTATGCGTTCGCCCAGCAGCCGCATCAGTGACTATCGCAGCGCGCTGGAGGAGCGGGGCATCCCCTGCAGCACCGAAAGCAGCGGCGATTTCTTCGATACCGTGGAGATCGCGGTGACCTTCCAACTGCTGCAGCTGCTGGATAATCCCAGACAGGATGTGCCGCTGATCTCCGTGCTGTCCTCGCCCCTCTTTGGCTTTACGCCCAATCGCCTTGCAGAGATCCGTGCGAACCAGAAGCGTACCGATTTCTACGATGCCCTTACCGCGGCAGAGGGGGAGGATGTGTCAGACTTTTTGACGCGGCTGCGTGATCTGCGCGCTCTTGCCAAAGACAAGAGTGTGTCTCAGATTTTGAGCATTCTCTATGATGAGTGGAATATCCCCGGCGTATTCGGCGCCATGGAGGGCGGCGTGGCAAGACGGGAAAACCTGTTCACGCTGCTCGAGCACGCCCGCCGCTTTGAAGGTGCGGGCTATCGGGGACTGTTTGCCTTTACCTCGCAGCTGCGTCAGCAGCTGGAGCAGGGAAAAGCACCCGTGTCGGCGGGCAAAAACAGCGGCGGTGGTGTGCGGATCATGACCATTCATAAGTCCAAGGGTCTGGAATTTCCTGTGGTGTTCCTCTCCGATCTGTCCCATGCGTTCAACAGCAAGGATTTCAACGAACCGGTGCTGGTACATCCGCAGCTGGGGCTGGGTCCGATCTGCGTTGACCTTGCCCGCCGTATCAAATTCCCGACCCTTGCCCGCCTTGCCATTGTTGCCCGCCTGAAACGGGAAATGAAAGCGGAGGAGATGCGAATCCTCTATGTCGCCATGACCCGCGCACGGGAAAAGCTCATTATGGTACACAGCACCAATGGCGGCGAAGCCAAGATCGGCGAGCGAATCACCGCAGACTGCCTGCCCATTGATCCGGAAGTGGTGAATGCAGGCAAGAATCTGGGCGAATGGGTGATGATGCCCCTGTATCAGCGACCGGAGGCAGGAAGTCTGCGGGAGCAGTTCGGGGGTGAGGGGATCGCCATCGGTGCGGCGAAGGATTACCCGTGGCTGGTGCAGGTGCATGACGGCATGAAGTATGCCGATGCTGCGGAGGAAAGGGAGGAGACGGAAGAGGAGACCCAGCCCGAGCCCGATTTCGCTCTGGAACTGTTGGACTTTACCTATCCCTATGCGCGGGAGACCGTGCTTCCCACGGTGATTTCCGCCACACAGCTGAAACATATTGATGAAAGCGAAAGTACCCTGCCACCCCATTACCGCGGCGCACAGAAGCCCCATTTTCTGGATGGGAGCGGAAAGAAGCTTGCCGGTGCGGAAGCAGGTACTGCCACCCATCTGCTGATGCAATATCTGAATTTCCACTGCGGCGCATCGGAAAACGAGGTGCGCAAGGAGATTTCCCGCATCCTGCGGGATCGTCGCATCAGTCCTGCGCAGGCAGAAGCGATCCGCGTGGATGAAGTGGCAATGCTGCTGTCATCGCCTTTGGGCAATCAACTTTGTGAAGCGAAAGAGCTTCACAGAGAGTATCGGCTGAGCCTGCTGCTGGATGCGAAGGAGCTGGACGAAAATGCCGCGGTCGGTGAGCAGATCATGCTCCATGGCGTGGTGGACTGCTGGTGGGAGAACGAGGACGGCACGGTGACGGTGCTGGACTTCAAGACCGACCGCGTGAAAGGGAAGGCGCTGGAGATCCGTGCGGAGGAATACCGCGAGCAGGTGGAGAGCTATTGCCGCGCATTGGAGCGAATTTTGGAGAAGAAGGTGTCGAAGCGGTTGCTCTACTTCTTCTCCGAGGGGCGCACCGTGTCGCTGTAAAAATATTTGTAATTTCAGACAAAAAACTTGTAAAAAGTTCTTGCAATTTGCGAAAACACATGGTACAATACTCAAAGGTTTTGTGGTGAAAGCTGTCAAAGCCGAGTTGAAAAGGAAAGAGGTGAACAAGAGCAATGAAGGAAGGTATCCATCCCAATTATCAGCAGACTACTATCAAATGCGCCTGCGGTAATGTAATTGAGACAGGTTCCACGAAGAAGGACATTCACGTGGAAGTCTGCTCTAAGTGTCACCCCTTCTTCACTGGTAAGCAGAAGCTGGTCGATACCGGCGGTCGCGTTGCCAAGTTCAACAAGAAGTTCGGTCTCAACTGATTGCGTGACGAGTAGAACGCAGTGCTGTTTACGCAGCACTGCGTTTTTTTCTTTCCTATACGCCGATTTGGTGTTATACTGTGTAAAAGAAGCAAAACTATCAAATAACGGCTGCGATGCGGTCGATTCTGATCAATAAGGCGGAGTAATGATGAACGATACAACTCTGGAAAAGAAAAAAGACCGCGTGGTGCTGGTGGGACTCAGCTCTCCCAAGCTGGAGCGCCGCGAGCAAGCGGACGAGGAGAGCATGAAGGAGCTGGCAGCCCTTGTGGAGACTGCGGGCAGCGAAAGCATTGCCACCGTCCTGCAAACCCTGCCCAGTCCCAATCCCCGCACCTTTATCGGTGAGGGTAAGGTGGCAGAGATCCGTGATCTCATCGCGGCAGAGCATGCCACCATGGTTATCTTCGATAATGATTTGTCTCCCTCGCAGATGCGTGTGCTGACAGAGGAGTGCAAGGTGCAGGTGCTCGACAGAAGCGCTCTGATTCTGGACATTTTTGCCCAGCGCGCCCGCACCAGAGAAGGCCGTCTGCAGGTAGAGCTTGCCCAGTATAAGTATCTGCTGCCCCGTCTGACCGGTATGTGGACCCATCTGGAGCGTCAGGCAGGCACCAGCGGCTCCATCGGCTCCCGTGGTCCCGGTGAGACCCAGCTGGAGACGGACCGCCGTCACATCCATCGCAAGGTGGACAAGCTGAAGGAGGAGCTGGAGGAGGTTCGCCGCGTCCGCGGTACCCAGCGTCAGCGCCGCATGAAGAACGACATTCCCGTGGTCGCCATCGTGGGCTATACCAACGCAGGCAAGTCGACGCTGCTCAATCAGCTGACCGATGCGGGCATTCCTGCCAACAACCGTCTCTTTGATACCCTTGATACCACCAGCCGTCTGCTGACGGTCAGTGATACGCTGGATGTGGTCATTTCCGATACCGTCGGCTTCATCCGTAAGCTCCCCCATCAGCTGGTGGAGGCGTTCAAGGCAACGCTGGAGGAGCTGGAATATGCGGATCTGCTGCTGCACGTCATTGACATCTCCAACCCCGAGTGGGAGCAGCAGGTGCGCGTGGTGGAGGATCTGATCGTGGAGCTGGGCGCACAGCAGCTGCCCCGCATTGATGTGTATAACAAGGCGGATCTGGTCTCCCGCGAGATTTTGCCTCATGGCGAAAATGTAGTTTGTCTTTCTGCCAAGACCGGCGCAGGCGTGGAGGATCTGATCCGGAAACTGGATGAAAAGCTGGATAAGGGTACCCGCCGCGTGACCATCCATCTGCCTTACGACAAGGCGGGTATGCTGGATACGCTGTATCGCGAGGCAAAGGTGGAGAGCGTGGAATACGCGGAGACGGTGGATATCGTGGCGGTGTGTACGCCCCGTGTCCTTGGACAGGTGCATGATTTTGTGGAGGGCTGGGTGCCCCCCAAGGAAGACTGGGAAGACTGATGGGGAGGATAAGCGGTGAACGAATATCTGGTGCCGTTTGAAACGGCGGAAAGTGAATTTATTGAGAAGCGTTCCCGCTTCATCAGCCATATCTGGCGCGTGGAGAGCGAGGAAGAGGCGCGCACTCACATCGAGGAGATGAAGAAGCGCTACTATGATGCACGCCACAACTGCTGGTGCTACATCATCCGCGAGGGCGGTGTGGTGCGCTACAGTGACGACGGTGAGCCCCAGGGCACGGCGGGTCAGCCCATGCTGAATGTGTTTCAGCGCCGCGAGATCAGCAATGTCTGTTGCGTGGTGACCCGTTATTTCGGCGGCATCCTGCTGGGGGCGGGGGGATTGACCCGCGCTTATACCAAGGGTGCGGCGGATGCGCTGAGTGCCTCTGGCGTGAGCACCGTGCGCCTCTGGACAGAGGTGGAGATTCCTGTGCCCTATGCCATGTTTGAGCGTGTCAAGCTGGAACTCACGCCCTTTGGCGCAGTGATCACAGATTCCCTTTTTGGCGCAGATGTGACCATACAGGCACTGCTGCCTGCGGAGAATGTGGAACCGTTTCAGCTTCGCTTGACGGAGCTTTCCGCAGGTTCCCTCACTGTGCAGGTGGTGGGTGAGGTGTTCCGTCCCGGTCAAAGGGAAGAGGTCGAGGGCTGATTTCTTCGGCGAAAAAACTTTTTCAAAAAAGTCGGAAAAATTTGAAAAAAGTACTTGCAATTTCTGAAAAGCTGTGCTATCATAACATAGTCGTCAGCGGGAAACGCTAAGACATGCGCCCTTAGCTCAGCTGGATAGAGCGTCTGGCTACGGACCAGAAGGTCGGGAGTTCGAATCTCTCAGGGCGTGCCAAAAGACCTGTGAAGCTTGCTTCACAGGTCTTTTTGTATCTTTCGAAAAGTGTAACAGGAACCCCCACCATCTCGGAGGGGGTTCCTGTCAGTGTTGTTTATTCGTTGCAGCAGGGCAGAGGATACTCTTCTTTGAGCCTTGCCTTGCAGCTGTACATATTCTGATCCGCCTGTTTCAGCAGTTCGTCCACATTGTTATCCAGCGGACCGCTCTGATAGCCGAGCGCGAGACAGAGGGGCAGGGAGAAGTCTTTGGCATTGCGGCACGCCTGCATGACTGCGTCCATTTCCGCTTCTACCGCAGCATTGCTTGTTGCGGAATAGACGGCAAGAAATTCATCGCCGCCGATACGGTAGATACTGGAGGCGCTTTTCAGATGATTCTTGAGTATGTCGGCAGAGACGGAGATTAAACGGTCTCCCTCCTGATGACCATAGTGATCGTTGATGTACTTGAGGTTGTTGATATCAATGACAAGGAAGCCGATCTGAGGAGACTGTCTTTTGGTCTGGGCAACAAATTTCGCCTGAGCCATATCGCGTTCATAGCTGTTGCGATTTTTCAGACCTGTGGTGTAATCCCACAGAGCCTGCTCCATATAGTCTATGTCGGGATTATCCAAAGAGATGAACAGACCGAGAATGACGAGGGTGATAACAGCGCCGGTCATCAGCAGTTCGGGGAAAAACGCCTGCGTGATGACGGCAATCATCATCACACACAGAATGGGCACCAAAACAACACGGGTTCTGCGGTCCAGTTTCCGATAGGAGTACAGGAGCATGATAAGGCTTGCAGCACAGTAGAAGAGAAACAACGCATAGCCAATGATGGTAAGAATACTGTAGCTGTAATTGGTGTATTGCCCGTGTACATATTTCATGGGGAGGAAGAACAGCAGGATCGTGAAGGCGGTCAGCAGGGCATAGCCTACTCGTTTCAAGCGGGCAGCGCTGCGATAGTAGCCGCATAGCGTCAATATATGTTGATACAGCATCATTCCAAACAGAGCACCGGAAATGTAAAACAGGATGTGGAGAAAACGGTTGATGGGATCAGGAATGATGTCCAGATGGTTGACGGTATAAACAGTGATGCCGTCCAACAGAACATGACATAGAGCGATTCGTGCGATTTTTGGGAAAAGTGCATTGCTGTTTTTGACCTTGTTGACAGCGTAATAGATCTGCAAAAAAATCAGAATCATCGCACACAGAGCTTCTTCGCGCAAAGCAAGCAGCATGGGGATCGATCTCCTTCCTCGCATTATGGAATCTATATTAACATATTTTTTTCAAATTATCTATGTGCTTGCAGGGGAATAGACTGTAGATTTGATGGTTTTTTGAAAATTCTGGTAAAAAATTCCCGACTTGGAGTAAAGTCGGGAATTTTATCGTTTTTACAGGATCTCAACGCCTGCTTCGCGGCAGATCTGCAGCGTATCATTGTCCCAAAGGCTGACCTGCACTTCACCGATGTGGCAGGTACCCAGCATCAGCATACACAGACGGCTCTGACCGATACCGCCGCCGATGGTGAGGGGCAGCTTGCCGCTGAGCAGAGCCTTGTGGAAGGGGAGCTCTGCACGATCCTCGCAATCAGCTGCCTTCAGCTGGCGAGCCATAGCCTCTTCATCCACGCGGATGCCCATGGAAGAGATCTCAAAGGCGCGCTCCAGAATGGGGTTCCACATGAGAATATCGCCGTTCAGCTCCCAGTCATCATAGTCGGGAGCGCGTCCGTCATGCTTGGTGCCGGAGGCGAGGGTCTTGCCGATCTGCATGAGGAACACGCTGTGGTGCTTGGCGCAGATGGCATCCTCCCGCTGCTTTGGGGTCAGATCGGGGTACATATCCTCCAGCTCCTGGGTGGTGAGGATGTACACATCGCGGTCCAGCTTCATGCGAATGCTGGGGAAGGCGACATTGACTGCCTCAGAGGTCTCACACACAGCCTGCACGATAGCGCGGACAGTCTGCTTGAGATAGTCTACCGTACGATCCTCACGGGTGATAACCTTTTCCCAGTCCCACTGGTCAACATAGATGGAGTGGATGTTATCCACCTCTTCGTCGCGGCGGATGGCGTTCATGTCGGTATAAAGACCCTTGCCGGGATGGAAACCATACTGCTTCAGCGCCAGACGCTTCCACTTGGCGAGAGAATGAACCACAACGCCGTCCACACCCACGTCGGGGATATCGAACTTCACGGGACGCTCGTAGCCGTTGAGATTGTCATTCAGACCGGAGTTCACATCCACGAAAAGGGGAGCGGAAACTCTGCGGAGATTGAGTGCATTGCTCAGATTCATCTGGAAGTTGCTCTTGATGAATTCGATGGCACGCTGCATTTCGTAGTTGGGCAGGGGCGTATGGTAGCCCTCCGGAATCATGACTTTGCTCATGGGAACAACACCTCGTTTGAAAAGTTTGATACTTTATCATACAGGAGCAGGGCGGAAAATACAAGACCCAAAGCGCATATTTTGCGTTTATCATAATGCCCGGTGCATTTGTTCCGGAGGAGAATACGGCGGATTGCGACAAAAAACTCCGAATGGTGATCCATTCGGAGTTTGTGTGATTCAGCGGAAGCGCTCCCAGCAGTCCTTCACGATGGCGTTCATGGCATCCATCTTTTTCAGCATATCCTTGGCAAGGGCGATCTGGCAGCGGGTACGCTCCAGATTGTGCTGCGGGCTCTTGATCTTGAAGTATTTGTCGCCGAGGATGTAGTCATCCAAAAAGCGGGTGGACAGCTCGCAGGCAAGGACAAAGCAGCTCAGTGCCAACGTGTTGACCTCATTTTCGGTCAGTTCGCTGGCGGTTTTCTGCAGGAAGCCCTCTGCAAATGCCCAGAAAACATTGAGATTCAGACCTGCCTGTTCGATTTCGGGGCAATCCTCTGCCACAAAGTTGGCGGCAAAGCGGATCGCATCACCAAAGTCGTGACCCACGAGACCGGGCATGACCGTATCCAGATCAATGACCACGAGGGGAGCAAGGGTCTCCTGATCGAAGAGAACGTTGTTGATCTTGGTATCATTGTGTGCCACGCGCAGAGGCAGTTCCCCTGCCAGCTGCATATCAGTGAGCTTGCAGGCAAGATCTTCCACAGACAGCAGCCAGTTCAGTTCCTCCCGTACCTCAGCCACACGACCGCAGGGATCAGCCTCCACATCCGCTTTCAGCTTTTCATAGCGCTTGCGGGTGTTGTGGAAGTCGGGAATGGTATAGAAGAGCTGATCTGCCGCGAAGTCGGACAGCAGAGTCTGGAACTCACCAAAGGCTTCACCGGTGCTCTTGATGACATGGATGTCGTCACAGGTGTTGAAGGTGACAGAGGGCACATAGTTGCTCATGCGCCAGAAATCATCACCGTCCATGAGGAAGTTTGCGCCGGAATCGGTGTGATAGAAGTAAAGACTGAGGGAGTGGGGGCGCTTCTGACGAATGTGCTGGGTCACGCGGTCAATATTTTCCATCAGCTCCACGGGATACTGGAACGCGTAGGTGTTGATGCGCTGCAGCAGGTAGGACTTGGTTTTAGCCATACCGGAGCCGTCGTCAACGATATAATTCACCTTATAGGTGTGATTGACATTGCCCATTTTGATCTCCTCGTAGGAGAAGAAGGGACCGGGAATATTGAACACCTTGCCGATCTGCTGGAGCTTGCGGGCGATCTGAGGGTTCATTTCGTTGTTTGTAGCCATAGATTGGGACATCCTTTCCATAGTGAGGAACTGCACTTGTGAATATGCGCAAAACTCCTGTAACATCATAGCAAAAGAATAATATTCTGTAAACCTTCATTTTTTACAATTTTAGATATTTTTGGCGAAGAATATCTCTGCATGATAACCTGCATGAAGATACCCCCCGACACGGTTGTCGGGGGGTATGTATCGTTTTGTCGGATAAGATTGCCAATTACTTGTGCTTAGCGAAGTATTCCTTAGCCAGCTTCACAACCACAGGGGAGAGCAGCAGCACACCGGTGAGGTTGGGGATGGACATCAGACCGTTCAGGGTATCGGAGATATCCCAGACCAGCTTCAGGTCGATCACTGCGCCGGCAGCGCAGAACAGGATGTAGATGATCTTGTAAGGAACAGCAGCCTTCTCACCGAAGACATACTCAGCGGTACGACCGCCGTACACACCCCAGCCGAGGATGGTGGAGAATGCGAACAGGCTGAGAGCGATAGCCACAGCAGTGGTAGCGATCTTGGCGGGATAGACAGCGCAGAAGCCTGCGGTAGTCAGAGTCTGGTTAGCAGCAACACCGTACTCGATGCCCTCCACACCGTTACCGCAGAGAACGATCAGAGCGGTCAGAGTGCAGATGACGATGGTATCGCAGAACACTTCAAAGATACCATAGAGACCCTGCTGAACAGGATGCTCCACGTCAGCAGCAGCGTGAGCGATGGGAGCGGTACCGAGACCTGCCTCGTTGGAGAACACGCCGCGGGCAACACCCTTCTGCACTGCGGTCATCATGGTCGTACCAACGAGACCACCGGCAACAGCGCCGGGGTTGAATGCACCCTTGAAGATAGCGCCGAAAACTGCGGGGATCTGATCAGCGCGGAGAACCACAACGCCGATACCGGCGACGATGAAGATCAGTGCCATGCCGGGGACCAGCAGCTCGCAGACCTGACCGATACGCTGCACGCCGCCGAAGTATACGATAGCGACGAGGACAGCCAGAGTGATCTCGGAGAACTTGGTAGCCATGCCGAAGAGTGCAGAGACCCACATCCAGAACACTGCGCCGGGACCGCCGATGGCGATTGCACCGCAGACACCTGCGATGTTACCGGTACCAACGGTACCTGCAAGAGCAGTGCACATTGCCTGGAAGGGAGTGACAGCGCCTTCCTTCTGCTCACTCTTGAAAGAAACACGCAAAGCTCGCTAAATGAGCTTTGCGTGTGTGAAAACTTTATTTATCAGGGGAGATTCTGCTGCAGCAGGTGCAGCAGTTTTTTGACTGCCGTGCTGCTCTTTTCGGCACCATTTTTGCGGGTTACGCCCAGATGACGGATGGTCGGTTCCGACAGGGGAAGGACAGTCAGTCCCTCGGTTCTGTCGCGGACGCAGAGTTCAGACATGATGCTGAAGCCGGCACCGCGGCGAATCATGGACAGCAGGACCAGTTCATCCTCTGTTTTGATGTGGACACCGGAATCAGTGGGCAAAAGGGCGGTGAATTTGTTGCCGCCGCGAGCACTCTCTGAGGAGGAAAGCAGCCGCAGATCACCTGCATCCTCCGGATGGAAAACAGTTTTTCCTTCGGCGCAGTTTGGCGGCAGGACTGCCAGCAGTGGGTCTTCATACAGAGGAGTCCACTGGGTGCCGGGGACATCCAGCTTGTCTGCAAGAGCCAACTGAATGGAGCCGTTCGCAAGCCAGTCTGTCAACTCCTGTCGGCTGCCGATACGAAGCTCAAATTCCACCTTGGGCATTTCCTTGTGCAGCTGCTCCACCACACTGCTGAGCCAGTGGATGGAGATGCTGGCATAGGTGCCGATGCAAAGATGCTCCTGCAGGGAACCACCGACGATATTGAGTTGACGAAGCAGCTCGCTGTTGCTGTCCACCACCGCCTGAATGGCAGGCAGAAGGGTTTCGCCTTCGGGAGAAAGGCGCACACCGTCCCAGCGGCGGATCAGCAGGGGGAAGCCTACCTCTTCTTCCAGACTGTTCATCATGTGGGTGATACCGGATTGTGTATAGTCCAGTTCCTCGGCGGCTTTGCTGAAGCTGCCGAGACGAACTGCGGTCAAAAGGGCAGTCCATTTCTTCGCATCCATGGAAGCACCTCCTATTGCTTGTTACTTCTTAGATTAACACGTTTTGGCGTAAATGTTTAGTGAAATCTTGTTAAAATAGAGTGAAAAGAATCGCAAAAACAAGGGGGCATTTCCCGGGAAATGCCCCCTTGTGCTGCTGATATTTCGATTACTTGAAGTACTTCACTGCGGAGCGGAAGAGCTGCATGTCGTACTTGCCGGGGACATTGCGGTAGAGCTGACCGCCGATACGCTCGGAGTGACCCATCTTACCAAAGACGCGACCATCGGGAGAAGTGATACCCTCGATGGCGCAAATGGAGCCGTTGGGGTTGAAGGCGGTATCCATGGTAGGAACACCATTCAGATCCACATACTGGGTAGCGATCTGACCGTTTGCGGCAAGCTGCTGCACCAGTTCCTCGCTTGCGATGAAGCGACCCTCACCATGGGAAATGGGAACGGTGTAGATCTCGCCCACCTCTGCGCCGGCAAGCCAGGGAGACTTGGTGGAGCAAACGCGGGTACGCACCAGCATGGACTGATGGCGACCAATGGTGTTGTAGCTCAGCGTGGGGCAGGTGTCATCGGTGTCGATGATTTTGCCGTAGGGCACAAGACCCAGCTTGATCAGAGCCTGGAAGCCGTTGCAGATACCGAGCATCAGACCGTCACGCTGCTCAAGGAGTGCTGTGACCTGCTCGCGCACGGAGGGATTGCGGAAGAAGGCGGTGATGAACTTGGCGGAGCCATCGGGCTCGTCGCCGCCGGAGAAGCCGCCGGGAATGACGACCATCTGCGCGGTCTTGAGGGACTCAGCAAAGCGCTCAACGCTTGCAGCGACATCTGCGGCGCTGAGGTTCTTCAGCACAGCGATCTCAGCATCGGCACCGGCGTCGATGAGAGCGCGTGCGGTGTCAAATTCGCAGTTGGTGCCGGGGAAAACGGGGATCAGAACCTTGGGCTTTGCGGTCTTGATGGCAGGTGCAAGAGTGGACTTCTCTGCGAAGGAGAACTCCTTCACAGCCTTTGCTTCATCGCTCTTGGTGGGGTAGACCTTCTCGAGGACTTCCTCGTTCAGCTTCAGCAGCTCCTCAATGGAGACGCTTTCGCTGCCGATGGAGATGGTCGCATCAGCGGTGGTCATACCGATCTTTGCTGCGCAGTCGAGATCCACATCCTCGCTCAGCTCTGCGATGATCATGCCGGGGCAGAAGCCATACCAGGGAGCGCCTGCATCCTTATCGTAAGCGAAGCCGATGCCGTTACCGAAGCTCATCTTCATCACAGCCTCAGCCACGCCACCGTTCTCGATCGCCCATGCGGACTTGACCTTGCCTTCGAGGTTCAGCTTGTGGAAAGCTTCCCACGCTGCCTTGTGAGCGGCGAAGTCGTTGAGGGTGCTGGTGCCGAAACGGTAGACAGGGTGACCTGCCTCCTTGAACTCGGTGGAGATCACTTCGCCAGCCTTGGCGGGAGCGATGGCGAAGGAAATCAGCGTGGGAGGAACATCCAGATCCATGAAGGAACCGCTCATGGAGTCCTTGCCGCCGATGGCAGCAGCGTCCAGACCCAGCTGTGCGTCCAGTGCACCGAGGAGTGCCTGGAAGGGCTTGCCCCAGCGCTGAGGCTCGTTTCTCAGCTTCTCAAAGAACTCCTGGAAGGTGAGGTAAGCCTTCTTGTAGTCAGCGCCTGCGGCAACGATCTTTGCCATGGAGCTGACCACACCTGCCATAGCGCCGGTGTAGGGATCAGCGCTCATCCACTCGGGATCGAAGCCCCATGCCATGATGCTTGCCTGATCGGTGGTCTGACCGGGCAGAACAGGGAAGAGGGCGGACATTGCCTGGGTGGGGGTGCGCTGGGTCTTTCCGCCGAAGGGCATCAGCACGCTGCCGGCACCGATGGTGCTGTCGAAACGCTCGATCAGACCACGGCGGCTTGCGAACTTCAGATCGGATGCAATGTCGCGGAGCTTGCCGTCGCAGACGAAGCCGGGACGTGCCTTGGCAGGAATGGAAACGGCGGTGTGCTTGACAGCGCCGTTGGTATTGAGAAATTCGCGGGAGAGGTTTGCAATGGTCTGACCCTTCCAGGTCATAACCATGCGGGGGCTTTCGGTGACGACAGCCACGCGATAAGCTTCGAGGTTTTCGGAAGCAGCGTAAGCGATGAATTTGTCAGCATCCTCTGCTGCCACGACAACTGCCATACGCTCCTGGCTCTCGGAGATTGCGAGCTCGGTGCCATCAAGACCGTCGTACTTTTTGCGCACTGCGTCAAGGTCGATGGACAGACCGTCTGCCAGCTCGCCGATGGCAACGCTGACACCGCCTGCACCGAAGTCGTTGCAGCGCTTGATCAGACGGGTGACCTCGCCGTTGCGGAACAGGCGCTGGATCTTGCGCTCTTCGGGAGCGTTACCCTTCTGCACTTCGCTTGCCATGTTGGTCAGAGACTTCATGTCATGGCTCTTGGAAGAACCGGTAGCACCGCCGATACCGTCACGACCGGTACGACCGCCGAGGAGGATGATCACATCGCCTGCTGCGGGACGCTCACGCACCACGTTTTCTGCGGGAGCAGCACCCACCACAACGCCGCACTCAAGGCGCTTGGCGATGTAGCCCTCGTGATAGACCTCGGCAACGTGACCGGTAGCAAGACCAATCTGGTTACCGTAGGAGGAGTAGCCTGCAGCAGCAGTCTGCGCCAGCTTTCTCTGGGGCAGCTTGCCGGGGGTAGTCTTGTCCAGTGCCACGCGGGGATCACCGCCGCCGGTGAAGCGCATTGCCTGATGGACATACACACGACCGGACAGGGGGTCACGGATGCAGCCGCCGATGCAGGTGGCTGCGCCGCCAAAGGGCTCGATCTCGGTGGGATGGTTGTGAGTCTCGTTCTTGAACATCAGCAGCCAATCCTGCTCCTTGCCGTTGACCATGGCAGGCACCTTGATGGAGCAGGCATTGATCTCCTCGCTCTCATCAATTTCGGGCAGCAGACCACGCTTTTTCAGGGTCTTTGCACCGATGGTGGCAAGATCCATGAGGGTCTGGGGGCGCTTGGCAGCCTTTTCCTCGCCGTAGACCTCCACGCGGGCAGCGAGATAACGCTCATAAGCCTCGCGCACGGAGCTGTCCTCGATCTCCACGCTGTCGATGTGGGTGGAGAAGGTGGTGTGACGGCAGTGGTCAGACCAGTAGGTATCCACCACGCGGATCTCGGTGATGGTGGGATCACGCTTTTCCTCGTCGCGGACGTAGGACTGCAGGACCTTCAGATCGTCCAGATCCATAGCGAGACCCAGCTCGCCGCGGATATTGGTGAGACCAGCTTCGTCCAGTGCGATGAAACCGTCCACAGTTGCGACGGAATCGGGGGTCGCATACTCCATGTGAAGGGTCTCAGGCTTGTCGAGAGAAGCCTCACGGGACTCCACGGGGTTGATGACATAGTTCTTCACTGCGGCGATGTCTGCGTCGGTCAGCGCGCCGTAGAGCGCGTAGACCTTGGCAGAGCGAACCATGGGACGTTCGCCCTGGCTCAGCAGCTGGATGCACTGGGCGGCAGAGTCTGCACGCTGGTCGAACTGACCGGGCAGGGGCTCCACAGCAAAGACCACAGCAGCGCCGTCAAATTCCACGGCATCATAGATGGTGTCCAGCTGGGGCTCGGAGAAAACGGTGGTCTTGGAATAGGTGAAGAGGGCTTCGTCGATATCCTCCACATCGTAGCGGTTCAGGATGCGGACGTTCTCCAGCTTCTCGAGACCGAGGAAGGAGCGGCAGTCAGCCAGCAGACCTGCGGACTCGGGACCAAGACCGGGCTTTTTTTCAACAAATACACGATAGACCATGGGTTCAGACCTCCTGTGCGGCAAGAGCGCGCTTGCCGATGTCTTTTCGGTAATAGGCGTTTTTGAAATGGGTCTCGCCTACAAGGCGATAGGCTTCCTTCACGGCATCTGCGAGGGTATCAGCTGTAGCGGTGACACCCAGCACGCGACCGCCGCTCGTCAGCAGTTTGCCGTCTGCGAGCTTGGCACCTGCGATATAGGTGTGAGCGGCAGCTTCCTCGCCGGCGGTGATTTCAAAACCCTTTTCGTAGCTCTGGGGATAACCTGCAGATGCCATGACGACACAGCAGGCGGACTTTTCGGAGAATTGCACGGGAGTCTCAGCGAGCTTGCCTGCGGTCACTGCCTGCATGATGGTGAGCAGATCGCTCTCCAGCAGGGGAAGTACCACCTGTGTCTCGGGATCGCCGAAACGGCAGTTGTACTCAATGACCTTGGGACCCTTGGGAGTCAGCATGAGACCGAAGTAGAGGCAGCCCTTGAAGGGGCGACCTTCTGCTTTCATGGCGCGGATGGTGGGAAGGAAGATCTCCTTCATGCAGCGCTCGGCGATCTCGGCGGTATAGTAGGGATTGGGAGCGATGGTGCCCATGCCGCCTGTGTTAAGACCCTCATCGCCGTCGAGGGCGCGCTTATGATCCATGGAGGAGACCATGGGACACACAGTTTCTCCGTCGGTGAAGCTCAGCACGGAGACCTCAGGACCGGTGAGAAATTTCTCAATGACGATCTGGCTGCCGCTCTCGCCGAAGATCTTGTCCTCCATCATGGAGCGGACCGCTTCCTTTGCTTCGTCCTTCGTCTCGGCAATGATCACACCCTTGCCGAGGGCGAGACCGTCTGCCTTGATGACGAGGGGCGCATCGTGGGAATCCACAAAAGCCAGCGCCTCGTCCAGAGCGGTAAAGACTTCATATTCCGCGGTGGGGATCCCGTACTTTTTCATCAGATCCTTGGCAAAGACCTTGCTGCTTTCGATCACAGCAGCCTTGGCATCGGGACCGAAGCAGGGAATACCTGCGGCAGTCAGTGCGTCCACTGCGCCGAGAGCGAGGGGATCGTCGGGAGCGACCACCGCATAGTCGATGGAGTTTGCCTTTGCAAACTCCACCTGTGCAGCGATGTCCTTGGCACCGATGTCCACGCAAACAGCATCAGCAGCGATGCCGCCGTTGCCGGGCAGGCAGTAGATGGTTTCCACTGCGGGGTTTTTCTTGATGGCTTTGACAATGGCGTGTTCACGCCCGCCGCCGCCGATAACCATAATTTTCATGAGGGGGAACCTCCTAATAATTCGTTTCCCCTGTCCCAAATCCGACGCAAACCAGCGCAGAACCCGCAAGGGGCACGCCGCATCCGTAAGGCACTAAAGTGCCAACGGCTGCGCAGCGTTTGCGGAGGAAAACGAGGAGCAGTGAAATGAGTGAGCTTTCGGCTTGAACCGAAAGCGAAGGATATGAAACTTGCGAGGAGTTAGTGGTGGAAGAGACGCATACCGGTGAATGCCATGACAATGCCATACTTGTTGGCGGTCATAATGACATGGTCATCACGGATGGAGCCGCCGGGCTCTGCAATGTACTGCACGCCGCTCTTGCGGGCACGCTCCACGTTGTCGCCGAAGGGGAAGAATGCATCGGAGCCCACAGTCACGCCGGACTGGGTAGCGATCCATGCCTTCTTTTCCTCTGCGGTCAGCACCTCGGGCTTGACCTTGAAGATGGTCTGCCAGGTGCCCTCTGCGAGGACATCCTCGTACTCGTCAGAGGTGTAGATGTCAATGGCGTTGTCGCGGTCGGGGCGGCGGATACCATCCACGAACTGCAGACCCAGCACCTTCTCATGCTGACGCAGATACCAGTTGTCTGCCTTCTGACCGGCAAGACGGGTGCAGTGGATGCGGCTCTGCTGACCGGCGCCCACGCCGATTGCCTGACCGTCCTTGACATAGCAGACGGAGTTGGACTGGGTGTACTTCAGCGTGATGAGGGCAACGATCATGTCGATCTTAGCCTGCTCAGTCAGTTCCTTGTTTTCGGTCACGATGTTTTCCAGCAGGGAAGCATCGATCTTGAAGTTGTTGTGACCCTGCTCGAAGGTGATGCCGAAAACATCCTTCATTTCCTGCTCAGCGGGAACGTAGTTCGGATCGATCTCCACCACGTTGTAGCCGCCCTTCTTCTTGGTCTTGAGGATCTCAAGTGCCTCATCGGTGAAACCGGGAGCGATGATACCGTCGGAGACCTCGTCCTTGAGGTAGGCAGCGGTAGCGGCATCGCAGACATCGCTCAGTGCTGCCCAGTCACCGTAGGAGCAGAGACGGTCAGCACCGCGAGCGCGGATGTAAGCGCAGGCGATGGGGGACAGCTCTGCATCCTCTGCCACGAAGTAAATCTTCTTGTCGGTTTCGCTGAGGGGCAGACCCACAGCAGCACCGGCGGGGGAGACGTGCTTGAAGCTGGCAGCGGCAGGAAGACCGGTTGCTTCCTTCAGCTCCTTGACGAGCTGCCAGGAGTTGAATGCATCGAGGAAGTTGATGAAGCCGGGGCGACCGTTCAGCACGCGGATGGGCAGGTCGCTGCCGTCCTTCATGAAGATCTTGGCAGGCTTCTGATTGGGATTGCAGCCATATTTCAGTTCAAATTCATTCATCGTTATCAGTCTCCCAGATTTTTATTCAGGATGCGCTGTTCATAGGTGCGGGTCTCAAGGTCGGTATAGCGGACAAAGAGAGAGATCTTGTTGTCCGCATTGAGGTTCTCCCAAAGAAGCTTGGTGAACGCGTCGATGTCGTTGTCGATGGCAACGCGCTCAGGCTCACCCTGGAAGGTGGGGATGGGATTGCCGTCACACAGATAGGTGTGCAGGAAGTGACCGAGACCTGCGATGGCAGGGTACTCCCAGAAGAAACGGGTGCAGTCGCTGCCCTCGGCATCGGCTGCCTTCAGAATGGACATCTTGTAGCTGCCGCTGGGGCAGATCAGACCGGAGATACGGGGAGTCCAGTTGGGACGGTCATCCTCGAACTGGCGGGTGCGGAGACCCTGCTCCATGGAAAGACCCTGCGCAAGATAGTCCCAGATGGTGTCGGTCTGATCGCCATTGGTGACGATGAGCCCCTGACCGATCTCGCGGACGGGATGATAGATGATCAGATGGGGATCTTCCATCTTGGAGGGATCGTGTGCCTCGGTGCGGATGCCGTCTGCTTCCTGCACAAAGACGCGGTTGCGGCTGTTGACGCTGCGACCCATGATGAAATAGGCAGCCACAGACTTCTTGCCGTCTGGAGTCAGACCCAGCACGATGCCGCGACCGGGATAGACGTTGGTAGAGAGCTTTTCGGCCATGCAGCCGATTTCATATACGTTCATCACGCATTCTCCTTTTCATTCATAAGGGCGGCGGAGACCATTTCTGCCGCTTGGGGCAGCAGGATCCACTCCGCCTGTTCCATCACACGGCGCTGCAGAGTTTCTGCCGTATCGCCCGGCAGAATATCCACTGCCTTTTGCAGCAGGATCCTGCCGCCGTCGGGGATCTCGTTGACGAAGTGCACCGTGGCGCCGGTGACCTTCACGCCGTACTCCAGTGCCATCTCATGCACCTTCAGACCATACGCGCCCTTGCCGCAGAAGGAAGGGATCAGCGCAGGATGGACATTGATGATACGCTCGGGCCAGTGAGAGGTAAATTCTGCGCTCAGAATACTGAGGAAGCCCGCGAGAATGATCAGATCCACCTGCTGCTCGCGCAGCACCGCGGAGATCTTTTCCTCAAACTCTGCCTGAGAGCCGCAGTCCTTTCTCGATGCCACAAAACCGGGCACACCCGCGCTTGCGGCGCGGGTAAGTGCATATACGTCGGGTTTGGAAGAGATGACTGCCACGATCTCACCGCTGTGCAGTGTGCCGGATGCCTGTGCGTCCAGCAGCGCCTGCAGATTGGTGCCGCCGCCGCTGACGAGGACGGCGATGCGTGCCTTTCTCAGCACAGCTCCACCTTTTCCTCTCCGGCAACGATCTCACCGATGACGTAAGCGTCACAGCCGCCCTCCTTGAGGGTAGCGATGGCTGCGTCAGCGGTCTCGCGGCTGACGATGACAGCCATACCGACGCCCATATTATAGGTGTTGTACATATCGCGCTCAGGAATGTTGCCGGTGTTCTGCAGCAGAGTGAAGATCGCAGGGATGCGGATGTCTGCCTTGTTGATCTTGGCGCAGAGACCGTCGGGGATGCAGCGGGGGAAGTTCTCATAGAAACCGCCGCCGGTGACGTGGGTCACGCCGTGGATCTCGGAGACCTCCATGGCTGCGAGGACGGGCTTGACATAGATCTTGGTGGGAACGAGCAGAGCTTCACCGAGGGTCATGCCCAGCTCGTCATAATACTTGCCCAGGTCAGCGCTCTCCACATCAAAGACCTTGCGGACGAGAGAGTAGCCGTTGGAGTGAATGCCGGAGGAGGGGAGTGCCAGAATGACATCGCCTTCCTTCATGGAATTTTTGTCGATGATCTTGGACTTGTCCACGATACCCACAGCGAAGCCGGCGAGGTCATAATCGTCGGCTGCCATGGTGCCGGGGTGCTCAGCGGTTTCGCCGCCGATGAGAGCGCAGCCGGACTGGACGCAGCCTTCAGCCACGCCGGAGACAAGCGTTGCCACCTTTTCGGGCTCATTCTTGCCGATGGCGATGTAATCCAGGAAGAAGATGGGCTTTGCGCCGCAGCAGATGATGTCGTTGACGCACATGGCAACGCAGTCGATGCCCACGGTGTCATGCTTGCCGAGGATCTGTGCGATGCGCTGCTTGGTGCCGACACCATCGGTGCCGGAGACCAGCACAGGCTCCTTCATGCCTGCGAGATCGGGTGCGAAGAGACCACCGAAGCCGCCGATATCAGACACGACACCGGGGATCATGGTACGCTCCACGTGTTTCTTCATCAGGCGGACACCTTCGTAGCCAGCGGTGATATCCACACCGGCAGCGGCATAGGAAGCAGAGAAACTTTTGCTCATGATAACTCTCTCACTTTCTGAATTTGTAATGGCTGTAACGGCTTATTCCTTGCCGGTCCAGCAGTAAGTGCAAACCTTGTCTTTGTCGATGCCGATGGCCTCGAGCAGACCCTCAACGGACTGATAGCCCAGAGAACTGAAGCCGAACTGCTCGCAGATGGTCTTCAGCAGGCACTGACCGCGCTCGGTGTTGCAGTCAGCGTATTCCTCCAGATGCTTCTGACCCTCGTCGCCCTCCAGCTCCTGCACGGTGCGGCGCACCAGCAGCTCCATATCAGAGCGGTTGCGGGAGAAGTTGAGGTACTTGCAGCCGTACATGATGGGGGGGCAGGCGGAGCGCATGTGCACTTCCTTTGCGCCGGAGTCATAGAGGAAGGAGACGGTCTCCTGCAGCTGGGTACCGCGAACGATGGAGTCATCCACGAACAGCAGCTTCTTGCCCTCAATCAGTTCGGGTACAGGGATCTGCTTCATCTTGGCAACACGGCTGCGCACGTCCTGATTGGAGGACATGAAGGAACGAGGCCAGGTGGGGGTGTACTTCACGAAGGGACGGGCGAAGGGCTTGTCGCTTTCGTTGGCGTAGCCGATGGCATGGGGAATGCCGGAATCCGGTACACCTGCCACATAGTCTACATCCGGCGTTTCGCCGCGGGCAGCCTCGTCGCGTGCCATGATCTCACCGTTGCGGTAGCGCATGACCTCCACGTTCTTGCCTTCGTAGTTGGAGTTGGGATAGCCGTAATAGGTCCATAGGAAGCCGCAGATCTTCATCTTGTCGCCGGCAGGGGAGATGGTCTCATAGCCGTCGGCGGTGATGCGGACAATCTCATTGGGACCCAGCTCGTAGGCATCGGTGTAACCGACCTTGTGATACGCAAAGGACTCGAAGGACACACAGTGACCATCCTCGTTTTTACCGATGAGGACAGGCAAACGACCCATCTTGTCACGAGCTGCGATGATCTCACCCTTATCAGTGAGGATCAGCAGAGTGAGAGAACCCTCAATGGAGTTCTGTGCGTGGAGAATACCCTCCACGAGGTCCTGCTTTTCGTTGATGAGTGCAGCCACGATCTCTGTGCAGTTGACCTTACCGCTGCTCATTGCCATGAACTGATGTTTGTGATTGGTAAAGTAGCGTTCCAACAGTTCGTCCGCATTGCGGATCGCGCCCACAGTCAGGATCGCATAAAGACCCAGATGGGAGCGAACCATCAGAGGCTGGGGATCGGTGGCGCTGATGCAGCCGATGCCCGCAAGACCGTGGAGCTTGTCCAGATCATCCTCGAACTTGGTGCGGAAGGGAGTGTTTTCAATGTTGTGGATGCTGCGGTTGAAGCCGTGTCCGGGATCGAAGGTCACCATACCGCCGCGGCGGGTGCCGAGGTGGCTGTGGTAGTCAGTTCCAAAAAAGACGTCCAAAACGACGTCGCGGTGAGAAACCGCGCCAAAGTAGCCGCCCATTATGCAAAGAACAGCTCGGACAGGGTCATGGGATCGATATACTGACCGTCCTTGTACACGCGCATGTTGCCGGAAGCCACTTCATCGATGAGCATGACATTGCCGTTGGCATCATAGCCGAACTCGAACTTGATGTCATACAGGACCATGCCCTTCTCCTTCAGATCATCAGCGACGATCTGGGTGATCTTCTGGGTCTGTGCCTTCAGATCCTCGTACTGAGCGTCGGACATGATGCCAAGAGCCACCAGAGCATCCTTGGTGATCAGGGGATCGCCCTTCTCATCGTCCTTCAGAGTGGTCTCCACATAAGCGGGCAGATCGGTGCCGGGCTCGATATATGCGCCGTAGCGGCGGATGAAGCTGCCGACAGCCTTGTGGCGGCAGATGACTTCCAGACCCTTGCCGAAGACCTTTGCGGGCAGAACTTCCATGGTGGTGTTTGCGAGGTCTGCGCTGACGAAGTGAGTGGGGATGCCTGCTGCGTTGATCTTCTCGAAGAAGTAGATGGACATACGCAGGTTCACGTCGCCCACGCCTTCGATGGTCAGACCCACGGAGTTTTCACCGGGATCAAACACACCGTCCTTGCCGGTGCAGTCGTCTTTGAACTTGAGGAGATAGTTGCCGTTTTCCAGAGCGAAAACGTCCTTGGTCTTACCGGTGTACACGAGCTTCATACTTGTTTCCTCCATATCAAAAAATAAATAATTATTGTTTTATCGTTTCAAAGCTGAACGGGTTGGCTTAGTGATACTTGGCGTTGATCTCCGCGTCGGCGGCGAGAACAGCTGCGGTCTCGGCGGCTCTTGCAGCCTCCAGCTTTGCAGCAAGTTCATCGTCGGAAAGTGCCATGATCTCGACTGCGAGGATGGCAGCGTTCTTGGCGCCGTCAATGGCGACGGTAGCAACAGGAATGCCGGAGGGCATCATCACAGTGGACAGCAGTGCATCCATACCGTCCAGCGCTGCGGACTTGCAGGGGATGCCGATGACGGGCAGGGTGGTGTTGGCAGCCAGTGCGCCTGCGAGATGTGCAGCCATACCGGCTGCGGCGATCAAAACAGAAAAGCCGCTCTCGCGTGCCGAAACAGCAAACTCTCTTGCTTCGTTGGGACAGCGGTGAGCGGACAGAATGCGCACTTCCATAGGGACATCGTAGGACTGCAGAACCCCGATCGCCTTTTCGACCACGGGAAGATCACTCTTGCTGCCCAGAACGATACCGACTTTTTTCTTCATAAAAACCCCCGTTCTGCCGCTGTGCGCGGCACAAAAATACAGTGTGTTGGTACAGCCTCTGCCGCAGGGCAGAGGGGCGGCGGAGCAGCGCGGAGATCCTGCCCCAAAAAGCGCAAAAGGACAGACTGAACTCTTCAATTTTGAAGATGCAGTCTGCCCAGGCGGTCGGCGATAGATCGCACGGTTCCCCTGTGGGTCTCCACTTCCGCCAGTAGCCGTGCGAGTTATTCAGCTATGTCAATTACATGACAGTTAATATTATATGGGAACAGCTTTTTTGCGTCAATACCAAGATGTGACTATTCTTCGGTGAAAATGACAGAAAGCTTTTGGGAATTTGGATGAAACGTATGACAAAAAACAGGGGGGAAAACCATGCAAAACCCGTGTTTTGTCAAAGTGGATACAAAGCTGCCGACTCGAAAAAATGACTTTCGTGGAAAGTGACAAGCTTTCGATTTTTGCAAAAAAACGAGGGAGAATATCTTGCATTTTGGGGTATGTTATGCTAACATTTTAAAAGTTTAAGCAGATAGTGAAAAGTTCTGCGCTGAAGGAGGAAATTTTCATGGGTTTCATGCTGAAAAATGTTCGTGTTTTCCGTGACGGCGCGTTCGTCCGTGAGAATATTTCTGTTTCCGGCGGAACTGTTGTTTCGGCGGATGAATCCGCTTTTGTTTTTGATTGCAAGGACTATTATTTGCTCCCCGGTTTCGTTGATGTGCACGTCCATCTTCGGGAACCGGGTTTTTTGCATAAAGAGACGATCAAAAGCGGCACTGCGGCGGCGGCACATGGCGGGTATACCGCGGTCTGCTCCATGCCCAATCTGAACCCCGCTCCCGACAATATGGAGCATCTGCAGGTTCAACTGGATGCCATCGAAAAGGGAGCCTCGGTGCAGGTGATCCCCTACGGCACCATCACCATGAGCGAGCTTGGTGCAGAACTGGCAGATATGGAAGCCATGGCACCCTATGTGGTCGCCTTTTCCGACGACGGGCGCGGTGTGCAGAGCGACGAGATGATGCGCTCGGCGATGCGGAAGGCAAAGTCTCTTGGCAAGATGATCGTTGCGCACTGTGAGGATAACTCCCTGCTGCGGGGCGGCTATATCCATGACGGTGCGTACGCAAAGGCTCACGGTCACCGCGGCATCTGCTCCGAGTCTGAGTGGGGACAGATCAAGCGCGATCTGGAGCTTGTGCGCGAAACCGGATGCAGCTATCACGTCTGCCACATTTCTACCAAGGAGAGCGTGGAGCTGATCCGGCAGGCAAAGGCAGAGGGGCTGGATGTGACCTGTGAGACGGGTCCGCACTATCTGCTGATGGACGACTCCATGCTGCAGGAGGAGGGACGCTTCAAGATGAACCCTCCTCTGCGTGACAAGTCCGACCGCGAAGCCCTGCTGGCAGGTCTGATTGACGGCACGATTGATATGATCGCCACCGACCATGCTCCCCACAGCGCGGAGGAAAAGGGGAGAGGTCTGGAAAAGAGCGCCATGGGCGTGGTGGGTCTGGAAACTGCGTTCCCGCTGCTGTATGCAAAGCTCGTCAAAACGGGTATTCTCAGTATGGAGACTCTGATGGAGCGGATGCACTTCGCACCCTGCCGTCGTTTCGGCATTGAAAGCGCGCTGGACAGCGGCAACTTCACCCTGTTTGATCTTGAAAAAGAATATGTCATTGATCCTGAGCAGTTTGTCTCCATGGGTCGCAGCACTCCCTTTGCCGGCTGGACGGCGCAGGGTGAGTGCCTGCTGACGGTGGCACAGGGCAAAGTCGCATGGAAATGCGGCGAATTTGCGGAAAAATTGTAATTTCCGATTGAAAATGTTTGTAAATTGAAAAATTTGAGATATACGGAGGAAAGAAACATGGCAAAGAGAACAGATCTGAAGAAAATCATGATTATCGGTTCCGGTCCTATCGTGATCGGTCAGGCGGCAGAGTTTGACTATGCCGGTACCCAGGCCTGCCTTGCGCTGAAGGAAGAGGGCTATGAGGTGGTTCTGGTGAACTCCAACCCCGCTACCATCATGACCGACACCACCATTGCGGACAAGGTCTATATGGAGCCTCTGACGCTGGAATACGTGGCACGTATTCTGCGCTATGAGCGTCCTGATGCCATCATCCCCGGCATCGGCGGTCAGACTGGTCTGAACCTTGCCATGCAGCTGGAGAAGAAGGGCATTCTGAAGGAGTGCCGTGTGGAGCTGCTGGGTACCTCCAGTGAGAGTATCGAGCGCGCCGAGGACCGTGAGCTGTTCAAGCAGCTCTGCCAGGAGATCGGCGAGCCTGTCATTCCTTCCCGTATCACCTACGATCTGGAAGAAGCCAAGAAGGCAGCTGCCGAGATCGGCTATCCTGTGGTGCTGCGTCCTGCCTTCACCCTGGGCGGTACCGGCGGCGGCTTTGCTTACAACGAGGAAGAGCTGGTGGAAGTCGGCATCAACGCCTTCCGTCTCTCTCCCGTGCATCAGGTGCTCATTGAGAAGAGCGTCAAGGGCTATAAGGAGATCGAGTTCGAGGTCATGCGCGACGGCGCTGACCATGCCATCACCATCTGCGGTATGGAAAACATCGACCCCGTGGGTGTGCATACCGGTGACTCCAACGTGGTTGCTCCCATCCTGACCCTCAGCGAGAAGGATCACAAGATGCTCAACGACAGCGCCATCAAGATCATCCGTGCGCTGAAGATCGAGGGCGGCTGCAATGTCCAGTTCGCACTCCATCCCGAGACCTCTGAGTACTATCTCATTGAGGTCAACCCCCGCGTCTCCCGTTCCTCCGCCCTTGCTTCCAAGGCAAGCGGTTATCCCATTGCCAAGGTGACTGCCAAGATCGCTGTAGGTATGCGTCTGGAGGAGATCTCCGTTGCCAACACCACCGCTGCCTTTGAGCCCAGACTCGACTATATCGTGGCAAAGGTGCCCCGTTTCCCCTTCGATAAGTTTGCATCTGCCAAGAACACCCTCGGTACCCAGATGAAGGCGACCGGCGAGGTCATGGGTATCGGCAGCAACCTCGAAGAAAGCCTGCTGAAGGCAGTCCGTTCCCTCGAGATCGGCGTCTGCCACTTCCACATGGTGAAGTTCGATGCCATGAGCGAGGAGGAACTGTTTGACTACATCAAGGAGTTCCGCGATGACAACCTCTTTGCCGTCACCGAGCTGCTGCGCCGCGGTGTGACTGTGGAGACCCTCCACGATATCACCAAGATCACTTCCTATTTCCTCGAGTCTCTGAAGAAGATCGTGGAGATGGAAGAACAGCTCAAGGAAAAGCAGGATGATGAGACCCTCCGCGCTGCCAAGGCAATGGGCTTCTCCGATAAGTTCATTGCAAAGCTCTGGGGCAAGGGCGAGATGGAAGTCTGGCGTGACCGTGTGGATCGCGGCATCATGCCCGTCTACCGTATGGTGGATACCTGCCACACCGGCGCTTATATTCCTTACTTCTACTCCAGCTACACCGGTGAGAACCAGTCTGTGATCACCGACGAGAAGAAGACCGTGGTGCTGGGCGCAGGTCCCATCCGTATCGGTCAGGGCGTGGAGTTCGACTATTCCACCGTCCATGCCGTGCAGACCATCCGCAAGGCCGGTTATGAGGCAATTATCATCAACAACAACCCCGAGACGGTTTCCACCGACTATACCACCGCTGACAAGCTGTACTTCGAGCCCCTCACCGCTGAGGATGCCATGAACGTGCTGCTGTTTGAGGGGGCTACCGATGTCATTGCATCCCTCGGCGGTCAGACTGCCATCAATCTGGCAACGCCTCTGATGGAGCGCGGTATGAATATCATCGGTACCGATGTCAACGCCATCGACAACGCCGAGGACCGTGACCGCTTCGAGAAGATCCTGAGAGAACTGAAGATCCCCCAGTCCGCAGGTCGTGCTGTCACCAACATTGAGGACGGCGTGAAGGCTGCGGCAGAGGTGGGCTATCCCGTGCTGGTGCGTCCCAGCTTCGTCCTGGGCGGTCGCGCTATGCAGCTCGTCGCCAATGAGGAGCAGCTGCGCCGCTACCTCAAGACTGCCGTGGAGATCGATGCGGACAAGCCTGTTCTGGTCGACCATTATATCTACGGCAAGGAAGTGGAGGTCGATGCAGTCTGCGACGGTCGCAACGTCTTCGTTCCCGGTATCATGGAACTGGTGGAGCGCACCGGTATCCACTCCGGCGACTCCATCAGCGTCTATCCTCCCTTCAGCATTTCCGACAAGGTGAAGGGTACCATCCTCGACTACGCAAAGCGTCTGGGTCTGGGTCTCGGCATCGTGGGCGTGTACAACATCCAGTTCATCGTGGATGAAAAGGAAGATGTCTATGTCATCGAGGTCAACCCCCGTTCCTCCCGTACCGTGCCCTTCCTCTCCAAGGCAACCGGCTACAGCCTTGCTGATATCGCTACCAATGTGATCCTCGGCAAGTCTTTGAAGGAGCAGGGCATCTTCGATATCTATCCCGAGGAAAAGGATCGCTGGTACGTCAAGGTGCCTGTGTTCTCCTTCTCCAAGATCCACGGTCTGGATGCCTACCTCTCTCCCGAGATGAAGTCCACCGGTGAAGCCATCGGTTATGACAAGAAGCTGTATCGTGCTCTGTACAAGGCTCTGATCGCTTCCGGTATGCAGGTGCAGAACTACGGTACCGTCTTTGCCACCGTTGCTGACAAGGATAAGGACGAGATCCTGCCCATCATCCGCCGCTTCTATAACCTCGGCTTCAACATCGAGGCAACCGAGGGTACTGCCAAGTTCCTCAAGGCAAACGGCATCCGTACCCGCGTGCTGAAGAAGATCAGCGACGGCAGCGAGGATATCCCCAACGCTCTGCGTCAGGGTCACATCGCTTACGTGATCAATACCCGCGACATCAACTCCGCTGATCAGGCAAAGGACGGCTTCCAGATCCGCCGTCTGGCTGTGGAGAACAATGTGACCGTCTTTACTGCCGCCGACACCGTCCGCGTGCTGCTGGACGTGCTGGAGGAGCTGACCATGGCTGTTTCCACCATCGACGCGTAAGCGGGGAGGAAAGGATATGCAGCAGGGTATTTTTACCATTGTTTCCAACCGACCGGTCTCCGGTGCCACCTATGAGATGGTGCTGCAGGGTGACACCTCCGCCATCACCGCACCCGGTCAGTTCATCAACATCAAGCTGGATGGTTTTTATCTGCGCCGTCCGATCTCGGTCTGCGACCGCAACGACAGTACAGTGACTATCCTTTACAAGGCTCTCGGAAAGGGAACGGAGGCAATGACTGCCTTCGCTCCCGGCAAAGAGCTGGATATTCTCACCGGTCTCGGCAATGGCTTTGACGTTTCAAAGAGCGGCGAGAAGCCCCTGCTCGTGGGCGGCGGCGTAGGTGTCGCTCCCATGTATCTGCTGGCAAAGGAGCTGATCGCAGCAGGGAAGAGCGTGACCGCAGTGCTGGGCTATAACAACGGCGGCGACGTGTTCTATGCCGAGAAACTGGAGGAGCTGGGTGTCCGCACCATTGTCTGTACCGCAGACGGCAGCATCGGTGTTCCCGGTTTTGTGACCGACGGCATGAAGGAAGTGGAGGACTATACCTACCTCTACACCTGCGGTCCTGAGCCCATGCTGAAGGCTGTTTATGACGCCTGCAAGACTTCCGGTGATTTCAGCTTTGAAGAGCGTATGGGCTGCGGCTTCGGCGCTTGCATGGGCTGCACCTGTGAGACGAAATACGGCAACAAGCGTATCTGCCGCGATGGTCCTGTGCTGGTAAAGGAGGAGATCGTATGGTGAACACGAAAGTGACCCTCTGTGGTCTCGAACTGGATAACCCCGTGATCCCTGCCAGTGGTACCTTTGGCTTTGGCTATGAGTTCGCGGAGCTGTACGATATCAACTGCCTTGGCACCTTCTCCTTCAAGGGCACCACTGCCGAGCCCCGTTTCGGCAATCCTACTCCCCGCATTGCGGAGTTCAGCGGCGGTCTGCTGAACGCTGTGGGTCTGCAGAATCCCGGCGTGGACGCGGTGATCGCGGAGGAACTGCCGAAGCTTGCAAAATGCTTCCATAAGCCCGTGATGGCAAACATCAGCGGCTTTTCTCTGGAGGAATATGTTTCCGTTGCGGAAAAGCTCAACGCCTGCGAGCAGGTGGGCTGGCTGGAGGTCAACATTTCCTGCCCCAATGTCCACGGCGGCGGCATGAGCTTCGGCACAGATCCCGCAGCGGCTGCCATGGTAACGAAGGCTGTGAAGGCGGTTACCACGAAGCCTGTGATCGTGAAGCTTTCTCCCAATGTCACCGACATCGTCGCCATCGCGAAAGCCTGCGAGGATGCGGGTGCTGACGCTGTGAGCCTGATCAATACCGTGATGGGTATGCGTATTGATCTCAAGAAAAAGAAGCCCATCATCGCAAACCGCACCGGCGGTATGTCCGGTCCTGCGCTGCTGCCTCTTGCAGTGCGCATGGTGTATCAGGTCTACGACGCAGTGAAGATCCCTATCGTGGGTCTTGGCGGCGTTTCCACGGCAGAGGACGTGGTAGAGCTGATGCTGGCGGGTGCAACGGCGGTGGAGGTGGGTGCTGCCAATCTGGTGGAGCCCTATGCCTGCCGCAACATCGTGGAGGATCTGCCCCGCGTGATGGAAAAGTACGGTATCAAGAATTTGAGTGATATTATCGGAGGTGCACACTGATGGCAAAAGATGTGATCATTGCGCTGGATTTTGACAGCAAGGAAAAAACTCTGGCATTTCTCGACCTGTTTACCGAGGAGAAGCCCTTTGTGAAGATCGGCATGGAGCTGTACTATGCCGAAGGTCCCGAGATCGTCCGCGCCATCAAAGCTCGCGGTCATAAGATCTTTCTGGATCTGAAGCTCCACGATATCCCGAACACCGTCAAGAAGTCCATGGCAGTGCTGTCCGGTCTCGATGTGGATATGACCAACCTCCACGCCAGCGGCACCAAGGCAATGATGGAAGCAGCGCTTGAGGGTCTGACCCGACCCGACGGCACCCGTCCCATGCTGATTGCGGTGACTCAGCTGACCTCCACCAGTCAGGAGCGTATGACCAATGATCTGCTGATCGAAAAGCCCCTCGATGAGGTGGTGCTGCACTATGCAAAGTGCGCAGCTGAAAGCGGTCTTGCAGGTGTTGTCTGCTCTCCTCTTGAGGCAGGCAAGGTACACGAGGTCTGCGGCAATGACTTTGTGACCGTGACCCCCGGTGTCCGCTTTGCCGGCGGCGAGGTGGGCGATCAGGTTCGTGTCACTACCCCCGAAAAGGCACGCGAGCTTGGCTCTGACTACATCGTGGTGGGTCGTCCCATCACTGCGGCAGAGGATCCCGTGGCTGCATACCGCCGCTGCGTGAAGGAATTTCTCGGTTAAGCCATGCGGTACAATACCATTCTCTTCGATCTGGACGGAACACTGACCGATCCTAAAGAGGGCATCACAAAGAGCGTTGCATACGCATTGCAGCACTTCGGTATTCAAGTGGATGACCTTGACAGCTTGATTTGCTATATCGGACCGCCTCTTGCGGTTTCCTTCCCGGAATATCACGGTATCAGTGAGGCGGATACCCCCACTGCCGTCGCCAAATACCGGGAGCGCTTTTCGGATGTGGGCTGGGCAGAGAATGTGGTCTATGAAGGCATTGAGCAGCTGCTTGCCGCACTGAAAAAAGCGGGAAAGACGCTGCTGGTCGCAACCTCCAAGCCGGAGGTTTTTGCCGTCCGCATTCTGGAGCATTTCGGGCTTGCGTCGTATTTTGACCTGATCTGCGGCGCGCCCATGCACGCCCCCAAGGGGCACGGCAAGGCGGATGTGATCCGCGATGCATTGGAGCGGGCGAAGGTCACAGAGCTTTCCGATGCCGTTATGGTGGGTGACCGCCTGCACGATGTGGAGGGGGCGCACCGGGTTGGCTTGCCCTGTATCGGTGTGCTTTACGGCTACGGTGACAGGGAAGAGATGGAAGCCTGCCGCGCAGACTATATTGCAGAGGATGTTGCCGCCCTGAGCGCGCTGCTCCTCTAAAGAACCATAAAGTGATTTGAAGGAGATACGGAACATGGAACATATTGAAAGACTGATCGCAAAGGATCTGCTGTCTATCCGCGCAGTGTTTTTCCGCCCCGAGGAGCCCTTTACCTGGGCAAGCGGCATCAAGAGCCCCGTGTATTGCGATAACCGCCTGACTCTCACCTCTGTGAACGTCCGCAACGACGTGGAAAATGCTCTCGCTGAGACCATCAAGCGCGAGTATCCCGACGTGGAGGTGCTGATGGGCACTTCCACCGCAGGCATCGCTCACGCTGCTATCGTGGGTCATATCATGGGTCTGCCCATGGGCTATGTCCGCAGCGGCAGCAAGGATCACGGTCGTCAGAACCAGATCGAGGGTCGCCTGGAAAAGGGGCAGAAGGTGGTCGTGGTGGAGGATCTGATCTCCACCGGCGGCAGCGTGATCGAAGTGGTGAACGTGCTGCGCGAAGCCGGCGCTGAGGTGCTGGGCGTGGTGAGTATCTTCACCTATGGCATGAAGAAGGGCCTGGAGCGTCTTGCTGCAGCCAACGTGAAGAACGTGAGCCTGAGCAACTTTGACGTGATCGCACAGGTGGCAGCAGAGGAAAACTATATCAAGGCTGAGGACATTGACCGTCTGATCGCCTTCCGCAATAACCCCTCTGATGAGAGCTGGATCGGAGGCAACAAATGAGACACCTGCTTGACATCATGGATTTCTCCGTGGTGGAGCTGCAGGAGCTGATCGACTGCGCCATGGACATCATTGCGCAGCCGAAAAAGTATGCAGAGACCTGCCACGGTAAGAAGCTGGCGACCCTGTTTTTTGAACCCTCTACCCGCACCAGACTGAGCTTTGAAGCTGCCATGTATGAGCTCGGCGGCAATGTGCTCGGCTTTTCCGATGGCAGCAACAGTTCTGCCGCCAAGGGCGAGAGCGTGTCCGACACCATCGAGGTGGTGAGCTGCTACGCAGATATCATCGCCATGCGCCATCCCAAGGAGGGTGCGCCCCTTGTTGCGACCCGCAGAACCGGTGTGCCCATCATCAACGCGGGTGACGGCGGTCACTGCCATCCCACCCAGACCCTTGCGGATCTGCTGACCATTCACCGTGAGCTCGGGAGACTGGATCATCTGACCATCGGTCTTTGCGGCGATCTGAAGTTCGGCAGAACTGTCCATTCTCTCATCGCTGCCATGAGCCGCTATGAGGGTGTCCGTTTCGTGCTGATCTCTCCCGAGGAGCTACGTGTGCCGGGCTATGTGATCAATGAGATCATGGAACCCGCAGGCGTTCCCTATGTGGAGGTGCGGAGTCTTGAGGAGGCAATGCCCGAACTGGATGTGCTGTATATGACCCGCATCCAGCGTGAGCGCTTTACAAATCAGGAGGAATATATGCGGCTGAAGGACAGCTATGTTCTGACTCCCGAGAAGATGAAGACCGCCAAGCAGGAGATGCGTGTGCTGCATCCGCTGCCCCGTGTCAATGAAATTTCCGTTGCCGTGGACGATGATCCGAGAGCGGCTTACTTCCGTCAGGCGCTCAACGGCAAGTATATGCGCATGGCTTTGATTCTGAAGCTGCTGGAGGTGACCGTATGATTATCGGTGATATCGTAAACGGCATCGTGATCGACCACATCAAGGTGGGACAGGGTGAGGAAATCTATCATGCACTGGAACTGGATAAGCTGGATGCAATGGTCATCGTGCTCCACAACGCGACCAGTGCCGCTATGGGTCACAAGGATGTGATCAAGTTTGATAAAATCATTGATCTGGATCTGGATAAGCTGAGCTACATTGCCCCCGGCGTGACAGTGAGCGTGATCAAAGGCGGCGAAGTGGTTGTGAGTGAGGAACTGGAGCTGCCCGAGCGTCTTGTGAATGTGGTGCAGTGCAGGAACCCCCGCTGCATCACCTCTGTGGAGCAGGAGCTTGCCCATGAGTTCCGTCTGGCGAACAGGGAAAAGCGCGTGTATCGCTGCATTTACTGCGAGAGCGAGGCTTAAAATGAACTGGAAAAGCATGGCAGTTTTTCAACTGTCATGCTTTTTTGTTGCACAAAAATGTTATCAGGATTATAGATAAAAACTTATAATTAAATCTTTCACAAACACGTTGAAATTTATCGTAAAATCAGTATAATAGCATACGAGCAAACGCTAAAAATTTGTAAAAAAGGAGAGGAAACAAATGATAACTTTTTTGCTTTGCGTCGCATTCCTGGTCGTCGGCTATGCGCTGTACGGTAAGTTTGTGACTAAGGTCTTCGATCCCGATGACCGTGAGACCCCTGCTATCACTCTGGCAGACGGCGTTGACTACGTTGCTATGCCTACCTGGAAGGTGTTCCTGATCCAGCTGCTGAACATCGCCGGTACCGGTCCTATCTTCGGTGCTCTGGGCGGCGCTCTGTTTGGCCCCGTCGCTTATCTGTGGATCATCTTCGGTAACATCTTTGCCGGTGCTGTGCATGACTTTATGTGCGGTATGATGTCCATGCGTAACAAGGGTGCATCCGTGTCCGAGATGACCGGTAAGTACCTCGGCAAGACTATGCTGCAGGTCATGCGTGTGTTCTCTGTCATCCTGCTTGTCATGTGCGGTGTCGTGTTTACCCTCGGCCCTGCAGGCCTGCTGGCAATGCTGACTCCCGGCCATCTGGACAGCAAGTTCTGGATGTGGGTTGTCATCGTTTACTACTTTGTTGCTACTTTCGTTCCCATTGACAAGGTCATCGGTAAGCTCTACCCCATCTTCGGTATCTGCCTGATGATCATGGCTGCTGGTGTCGGCGGTTCTCTGCTGTTCTCCGGTAACTATCAGATGCCCGAACTGTGGGATAGCTTCTACAACATGCATCCCACCGGCACTCCCATCTGGTCCTTCATGTTCATCTCCATCGCTTGCGGTGCAATCTCCGGCTTCCATGCAACCCAGTCTCCCATGATGGCTCGTTGCTGCAAGAGCGAGAAGATGGGCCGCCGCGTGTTCTACGGTGCAATGGTCATGGAAGGCGTCATCGCTCTGGTTTGGTGCGCAGCAGGTGTTACCTTCTACGAGACCAAGGAAGCTCTACAGGCATCCGGTATGTCCAGTGCTGCTGTCTATGAGATCTGCAACGCAGCTCTCGGCAAGGTCGGCGGTCTGCTGGCTCTGGTCGGTGTCGTTGCTTGCCCCATCTCCTCCGGTGACACTGCTTACCGCTCCGCTCGTCTCACCATCTCTGACTGGCTGAAGATCGACCAGCACACCATCAAGAACCGTCTGCTGGTTACCGTTCCTCTGCTGGCTATCGGTGTTGTCATCTGCCATGTTGACTACTCCATGGTTTGGAGATACTTCTCCTGGTGCAACCAGACCCTGGCAATGATCATGCTGTGGGCTGCTGCTGTGTATCTGGCTCAGAAGCACAAGAACTACTGGATCTGCGCTGTCCCCGCAACCTTCATGTCCGCAGTTTCCATGACCTACTTCACTGTCGCTCCCGAGTGCCTCGGCATTCTGTGGAAGGCTCTGGGTATGGAGTTCTCTGCTTACTATCCCATCGGTCTGGTGGTTGGTGTTGTTGTGGCTATCGCATTCTTCTGCGTGTTCAACAAGAAGATCAAGCCCTACGCTGCTCAGCCTGCTGTGGTGGACTAATTACATCTTGTTTGCTCATCTTCGGGGGTGCTTTGTGCACCCCCGAAGAATTTTTTTGTTTCCGTCCATGAACAAATATGATATGATAACGGTATCGAAACAAAGGACTGCTCCATGCAGATCAACATACCCGAAAAGGAGAGCTACACTATGAACTTCACGGAACGTCATCACGCTTTTATTTCTGCCACCTTTTATCGCATTTTGAAGGAGCAGGCACCCACCGGCTGGGAGAATGCTTTTCTCTATGCCTCCCGCCGCTATGCGGAGCAGAGAGGTGGGCGCATGGCGCAGCGCGCCATCCGTGACGGTAAGCCCCTGACCATCGGCACATACTGCTCTTACGGTGAGTGGAACTATACCGATGCAGCCCGGGAGGAGAACTTCCCCCAGAGTATTCACGACCATTTTGAGGGCGACGACATGATCCGCCGTTATGATGCCTGCCCCTGGAGCGCGCAGTATTTGGAGATGGGCTTGAAGGACGGTGCGAACCTTTACTGCCAGGATCTCGATATGTCCATTGCCCGCGGCTTCAACCCCGCGGTGTCCTATGTCGTGACCCAGACCATGCACGACCACGGTCACTGCTGCCATATTCTCGGTGGTCTTGCAAATGACAAGCCGGAGGCAAAGAAGGCGGAGAACGTCCGCGATTTCGCCTACCACTGCGCCCATATCTACAAGGTGTTCAGCGATGTGATGACTGCCATCTATCTCACAGACGGTGTGCTCATCGCTGCGGAAGCCCTCAAGGCATTCAAGGAAGCCTACGGCGCGGAGATGGCAGACGAGCTGGTGCGCTATCGCAACATGGACTTTGACTATGTGGATCGCTAAGGTGGGGGAACGAGCATGGACGTGTTGGAACTGACGGCGCGCTTCGCGCCCGAGATCGTGGCGCTGCGGCGCAGGATTCACCGGAATCCCGAGGTGGCGTGGCAGGAGCATGAGACCTGTGCGCTGGTCAAACAGGAGCTGGATCGGATGGGGATCCCTTACCGCAGCTGCGGCGGCGAAACGGGTATCCTTGCGGAGATCTGCGGTGGAAGAGAAGGGAAGACTGTACTGCTCCGCGCGGATATGGATGCGCTGAAGGTGCAGGAGATGGCGGATGTGGAGTACGCGTCCGAAAAGAACGGCTATATGCACGCCTGCGGACATGACGGACATACCGCTATGCTGCTGGGCGCAGCCATGGCGCTGCATTCGATCAAGGCAGAGCTGGCAGGTCGTGTGCTGCTGGCATTTCAGCCTGCGGAGGAAGTGGCGGCAGGCGCCGTTGCCATGATCGAGGACGGTGCGCTGGAGGGCGTGGATGCCTGCTTCGGTATGCATTTGATGACGGGGGTGGACGCGGGAACGGTGCTGATCCCCGATGAATATGTGCTTTCCGCAGCGGATCAGTTCCGCATTGACGTGGAGGGCTTGGGCGGTCACGCTTCCCAGCCCCATACGGCGGTGGATGCGGTGGTGACGGCTGCCGCCATCGTGACAGCCCTGCAGACCATTGTGAGCCGCGAGACAAATCCGCAGGAGGCGGGCGTTGTCACCATCGGCAGAATGGAGGCGGGGACGCTGTTCAATGCCATTGCTGCCACCGCCGTGCTGGAGGGCACGGTGCGCACCTACCGCGACGATGTGCGCGAGCATATCGAGGATGCGGTTAAGCGCATTGCCGAGGGGACGGCGGCAGCGTATCGCGCAAAAGCCACCTGCGATTACCGCCGTTTCTGCAAGGCAACATGGAACGATCCCGCCCGGGCAAAGCAGCTGCGCGAGAGTGCGGCTGAGGTGTTTGGCGTTGAAAATGTCCGCAGCAACGGACGGCTGATGATCAGCGAGGACTTCTCTGAGTTTGCCCTGCGGGTGCCCTCTGCCTTTGCGCTGGTGGGTATTTACGATGAAAGCTGCGATGCCGTTTACCCCAATCACAACGGAAAATTCTGCTTTGATGAAGGGGTGCTTACCAAAGGTGCCGCCCTCTACGCCAAGGCTGCTATGGACTTTTTGGCGGAGTAAGGAGTCATTGCGTATGAAACGGGGAAAGAAAATTTTGCTCGGCGCTGTGGCGACTGTTCTGCTTGTGGTCTGCGCCTATGTAATCTATGTTCTGGTGGATTATCACCGCATCGGCAATCATGTGATCGCTGTGAGCGGCGAGGGAGAGACCGCGCAGGTCGGTACGCCCTATTCCGTGATTTCCTATAATATCGGCTTTGCGGCATACACGCCGGATTTTGGCTTTTTCATGGACGGCGGCACGGAGAGCCGCGCCGCATCGAAAGAGTCTGTGGAGCGTGTGACGGGGGAGATCGCCGATTTTCTGCAGGCGCAGGACGCGGATTTCCTCATGGTGCAGGAGGTGGACGTGGATGCCACCCGCAGCCATCATGTGGATGAATGTGCCCGCTTGCGCTGGGCTCTGGAGGATTACGGGACGGTGTTTGCCCTGAATTACGACAGTCCCTATCTGTTCTATCCCATCCTTGAGCCCCACGGTAAGTCTACGGCGGGTATGCTGACGGCAAGCCGCTTTGCCATGATCGACGCACGGCGCGTGGAGTTACCCATTGAAGAAAACTTTTATAAATTCCTTGATCTCGACCGCTGCTATACCATCTGCCGCGTGCCTGTGGAAAACGGCAGGGAGCTGGTGCTGTATACAGTGCACCTCTCCGCCTATACCTCGGACGGTACGGTGGCGACTGAACAGCTGCAGCAGCTGCTGGAGGATATGCAGGGCGAGTATGAAGCGGGGAATTATGTGGTCTGCGGCGGTGATTTCAACAAGGATATGCTGGGGGACAGCAGTGCAGTCTTTGGTGTATCCGGGGAGGAATACACCTGGGCGCAGCCCCTGCCCACCGAATTGATGGCAGGGACGGGGATTCGTGTGCCCGAATACGATCTGGAACATCCTGTTCCGTCCTGCCGCAACGCAGATGCACCCTATCACGAGGGTCAGTTTGTGCTGACGGTGGATGGATTCCTTGTTTCCGAAAATGTAGAGACGGAGCCTGTGCGGGTGCTCGATACGGGTTTTGCATGGTCGGATCATAACCCTGTGGAGCTTCGCTTTACTCTCATGGACTGAGGCGCGGTTTTGAGGGGAGAATACCTGCATTTGCGACAGCATTTCCAAGGGGAAATGCTGTCGTTTTTTCCGTGGAATTTACTACGGAGAGATTGAAAATAAAGGTGAAAAAACCTTAACTTTGGGAGAACACACAAAAATGCAAAAACGTGCCGAAAAGCGTCTCTTTTTGAGTTGACAAAGGACAGAAACCGCCTTATGATGTAAAAACAATAGTTTTTTTCGATTTTTATGTTTGAAGATCAATCCAAACAGGGGATCCCCTGTTTTACACTCTGCCGCGCAGAGTGTAATGCTTTTGCAAGCACAGACTGTATGGTCTGTTTTTGTTTTTTTATGAGAAAGGCGGCGACGTATGAGAGCATTGGAAGAGAAGATCCTGCAGGAGGGGAAGATCCTGCCCGGCAATGTGGTGAAGGTCGGCGGCTTTTTGAATCAGCGCCTTGACGTGGAATTTCTGATGGAAATGGGTCAGGAGATCGCAAGACTGTTCGAGGGGGAGCAGGTGAACAAGGTGTTGACGGTGGAAGCAAGCGGCATTGCCCTTGCGGTGACTGCCGCTGCTGCCCTGCACGTTCCTGCCGTTTTCGCAAAAAAGCATGCATCCGCAAACCTCTCCGGCGATATGTACACCGCAGAGGTCTATTCCTATACCCACAAGAAGTCCTATACCATCATGATCAGCCGTGACTATCTCACTGCTGATGACCGCGTGCTCATCGTGGATGATTTCCTTGCCTGCGGCAACGCAGTAAAGGGTCTGATGCAGATGGTGGACGAAGCAGGGGCAACTCTGGTGGGCGTCAGCGCAGCCATTGAAAAGGGTTTTCAGGGCGGTGGCGACGCTCTGCGTGAAAAAGGCATCCATGTGGAGTCTCTTGCAGTGATCGACAGCATGGATGATCATAGCATTCAGTTCCGCGCGTGACTCTTTTCCCGAGGGGGAGAAGGGGAGTGCGCGGCACTCTGCTTTTCTGCAGAGTAAACAATACAGGATCTATCGTGTATCACACGTGGATTATATAAGAAACCGAATCACTATATAGGAGGAAATTGATTACAATGAAGAAGTTTCTTGCACTGATTCTGGCTCTGGTGATGAGCCTAAGCCTCGTCGCTTGCGGCGGTGGTGAAACTGTCGAGGAGGACAATGCAGACCGCGACGCAAGCGTTGTGTTTGACAACAACTCCGATACCGTTGATATCACCACTCTCGATCCTGCCAAGATTGCAGAGATGAAGGTTGGCTTCATCTTCCTGCATGACGAGAACTCCACCTATGACCTCAACTTCATGCGCGCAGCTAAGAACGCTTGCGAAGAGATCGGTGTTGAGTATCTGATTCACACCAACATCCCCGAGGGTCAGGAGTGCTACGAGGCTGCTGCTCAGCTGGCTGACGCAGGCTGCGATATCGTTTTCGCAGACAGCTTCGGTCACGAGGACTACCTCATCCAGGCTGCCAAGGAGTTCCCCGAGGTTGAGTTCTGCCACGCTACCGGCGTTCGCGCTCACACCGAGAACCTGCCCAATTTCCACAATGCGTTCGCTTCCATCTATGAAGGCCGTTACCTCGCAGGTGTTGCTGCCGGTATGAAGCTGAACGAGATGATCGCTGCTGGCGAGTTCACTGCTGAAGAGGCTAAGATCGGCTATGTCGGCGCATTCACCTACGCAGAAGTGGTGTCCGGTTACACCTCGTTCTTCCTGGGCGCACGTTCCGTCTGCCCCACCGTCACCATGGAGGTCACCTTCACCGGTTCCTGGTATGACGAGACCGCTGAGAAGGAAGGCGCTAACAAGCTCATCGCCAACGGCTGCAAGCTCATCAGCCAGCATGCTGACTCCATGGGCGCTCCCACCGCTTGCGAGACCGCAGGTGTCCCCAACGTGTCCTACAACGGTTCCACCCTTTCCGCTTGCCCCAACACCTTCATCGTGTCTTCCCGCATTGAGTGGACTCCCTACATGCAGGTCATGATCGGCCGTGTTGCCAAGGGCGAGAAGATCAACGCAGACTGGACCGGTACTATCGCTAACGGTGCAGTGCAGCTGACCGAGATCAACGAGGCAGTTGCTGCAGAAGGTACTGTTGAGAAGATCGAAGAGGTGAAGGCTGAGCTGATCAACGGCACCCGCCATGTCTTTGACACCGATACCTTCACCGTTGAAGGCAAGAAGCTGGAGAGCTATGCTGCTGACATCAACGACTGGGGCGATCTGACCGGCGAGACTGAGGTCATCAAGGATGGCGCATTCCAGGAGTCTCTCTATCGCAGCGCTCCCGCATTCGATCTGCAGATCGACGGCATCTCCCTGCTGGATACCGCATTCTAATTCAGAATCAAGTTTTTTCCGGGAAGTCCCGGCGTTATGCCGGGACTTCCTCTTACCATATTGCTGTGAAGGGCAGTGCGGCGACCGTTCGCCGCCGGATTGCCCTTTGCAGTATTATGTATTTTTAGTAGAAGTCCGTATTTGTGTGTGAATAGGAGTGAAACGATTGGAAAATAAGGTTGCAAGAGTCAAGATGCGCAATATCACCAAGCGCTTTGGTCCGGTGTTGGCGAATGACCGCGTGTGGCTGGACATTTATCAGGGTGAGATCCTTGCGCTGCTGGGCGAAAACGGCAGCGGCAAGACTACGCTGATGAATATGCTCTCCGGCATCTACTTTCCCGACGAGGGACAGATCTTCATCGACGACAAGGAGGTGCTGATCCGCTCTCCCAAGGATGCGTTTGATTTGAAAATCGGCATGATCCATCAGCACTTCAAGCTGGTGGACGTTCTGACCGCGGCGGAGAACATTGTGCTGGGTCTGCATGACGGCAAGCGTCTGGATCTGGAAAAGGTCAAGACCCGTGTCCGCGAGATCTGCGATGCTTATGGTTTCGATGTAGACCCCGATGAGAAGATCTACAATATGTCTGTTTCTCAGAAGCAGACCGTGGAGATCGTGAAGGTGCTCTACCGTGGTGCGGATATCCTCATCCTCGATGAGCCCACCGCCGTGCTGACTCCGCAGGAGACGGACAAGCTGTTTGCGGTTCTGCGCAATATGCGCAATGATGGTAAGGCAATCGTCATCATCACCCACAAGCTCCATGAGGTGGAGGATCTGTCGGATCGCGTGGCAGTGCTGCGACAGGGGCAGTTCATCGGCGATATGCCCACCAGAGAGAGCAGCGCCCAGGAGATGACCAACATGATGGTGGGGCATCCTGTGACGCTCAACATTGAGCGTCCCGAGCCTGTGGACCCCAAGCCCCGCGTGGAGGTGAAGAACCTCACCGTCCGCAGCGAGGAGGGGGTGCTCAAGCTGGATGACGTGTCCTTTACCATCAACAGCGGCGAGATCCTCGGCATTGCGGGTATTTCCGGCTGCGGTCAGAAGGAACTGCTGGAGGCGATCGCGGGTCTGCAGCCGACAGAGAGCGGCAGCGTGATCTATATCAACGACAACGGCACGAAAGAGGAACTGATCGGCAAAGACCCGCAGGCGATCGCCGACAAGGGTGTTGCCCTGTCCTTCGTGCCGGAGGATCGTCTCGGTATGGGTCTCGTTGCCAACATGGATCTGACGGACAACATGATGCTTCGTTCCTTCCGCCGTGGTCGGTCCTTCTTCACCGACCGCAAGACCCCCAAGAAGCTGGCAGAGGACGTAGTGAAGGAGCTGGAGGTCAAGACCCCCAGCGTGAATACGCCGGTGCGCCGTCTTTCCGGCGGCAACGTGCAGAAAATTCTGGTGGGTCGTGAGATCGCCTCTGCGCCAACGGTTCTGCTGACGGCGTATGCTGTGCGCGGTCTCGATATCCATTCTTCCTATACCATCTATGATCTCATCAACAAGCAGAAGCAGTCCGGTGTCGCCGTGGTGTACGTGGGCGAGGATCTGGACGTGCTGCTGGAGCTGGCAGACCGTATTCTGGTGCTGTGTGACGGTAAGGTCAGCGGCATTGTGGACGGTCGCGGTGCCAAGAAGCGCGAGGTGGGTCTGCTGATGACCCGCGTGGGAGGTAAAGATGAATAAGCAGAATCAGTTTCATATTGTCAAGCGCGGTGCCATGCCGTGGTATTTCGGCTGGCTGGTGCGCGGCATTGCCATCGTGCTGGCGCTTCTTGTCTCTGCGGCAGTGACCACCATTCTGACGGGCGAAGATCCTCTGCAGGTCTATGCTACTATCTTCCACGGTGCCTTTGGTACCAAGCGCAAGGCGTGGATGCTCGGTCAGAACATGGCGATTTTGCTGTGCGTGTCCCTTGCAGTGACCCCTGCATTTAAAATGCGTTTTTGGAACATCGGCGGCGAAGGTCAGGTGCTGATGGGCGGTCTTGCCACGGCTGCCTGCATGATCTGCCTCGGTGACAAGCTGCCCAACGCTGTGCTGATCCTGATCATGGTGATCGCCAGCATCGCCGCAGGTGCGGTGTGGGGTGTGATCCCTGCCATCTTCAAGGCGAAGTGGAACACCAATGAGACCCTGTTTACCCTGATGATGAACTATGTGGCGACCCAGCTGGTGGCGTTCTTCGTCATCGTGTGGGAGGTGCCCAAGGGTGCGGGCAAGATCGGCATCATTAACCAGACCACCGAAGCGGGCTGGCTGCCTGTGATCGGCGGGCAGAAGTACCTGCTCAATATCCTCGTTGTTGCCATTTTGACGGTGGCAATGCACATCTATCTCAAGTACAGCAAGCACGGCTATGAGCTGACCGTGGTGGGCGAGAGTGAGCGCACCGCAAGCTATGTGGGCATCAAGGTAGAGAAGGTTATTATCCGCACCATGCTGCTTTCGGGTGCGATCTGCGGTATCGCAGGTCTGCTCCTTGTGGGCGGTACCGACCATACGGTGACCACCACCATTGCGGGCGGTCGCGGCTTTACGGCGGTCATGGTGTCGTGGCTTGCAAAGTTCGATCCTCTTGTGATGATCTTTACGAGCTTTCTTTTGGTGTTTCTTGATCGCGGCGCGGGTGAGATCTCCACGGTGTTTGGTCTGAACCATTCCTTTGCGGATATTCTTACCGGCATCATCCTGTTCTTTATCATCGGCAGCGAATTTTTCATCAACTACAAGCTGAGCTTCCACAAGGCAGGGAAGGAGGAAAAGCATGTTTGATCTCGTATCCTTTATCCCGAGAGCTGTGGTGCAGAGCATTCCTCTGCTGTTGGGCAGCACCGGTGAAACACTCACGGAAAAGTCCGGCAATCTGAATCTCGGTATCCCCGGCGTGATGTATGTGGGCGGTATCTGTGGTGTTATCGGTGCGTTCCTCTATGAGCAGTCTGTTGCGTCTGCAGAGGAGATGAATGCTTTCCTTGCCATCGGCATCCCCATGCTGGCGTGCCTGCTGGGTTCTCTTGTCATGGGTCTGATTTACTGCCTGCTGACTGTGACCCTCCGTGCCAATCAGAACGTGACGGGTCTTGCGCTGACCACCTTCGGTGTGGGCTTTGGTAACTTCTTCGGCGGCTCTCTGATCAAGCTCACCGGCAGTGATGTGCCTTCCATTGCCCTCTCTGCCACCAGCAGCTTCTTCAGCCGTGCTTTGCCCTTTGCGGATGATCTCGGCTGGTTCGGTCAGATCTTCCTGTCCTATGGCTTTTTGGCATACCTTGCCATTGCCATCGCTCTTGTGACGGCGTATGTGCTCAAGCACACCCGTGTGGGTCTCCATCTCCGCGCGGTGGGCGAAAGTCCCGCCACCGCAGATGCGGCAGGCATCAACGTGGGGCGCTATAAGTACGTCTCCACCTGCATCGGCAGCATGATCGCAGGTCTCGGTGGTCTCTATTACGTCATGGACTACGCCTGCGGTGTCTGGTCCAACGATGCCTTCGGTGACCGTGGCTGGCTTGCCATTGCCCTTGTCATCTTCACCATCTGGCGTCCTAATGTGGGCATTTTCGCATCCATGCTCTTCGGCGGTCTGTACATTCTCTATCTCTACATTCCTGCGGGTATGAACCTGTCGGTGAAGGAGCTGTATAAGATGCTGCCGTATATTGTGACCATCGTGGTGCTGGTGATCACCAGCATGAGAAACAAGCGAGAAAATCAGCCCCCTGCGCATCTTGGCTTGTCTTATTTTAGAGAGGAACGATAAGCGTAAACATGAAAACACCCTGTGATCCAACGGATCACAGGGTGTTTTTTTATATAGCGGGAAAGCTTACGTCTGCGCGGAAGAGGTCACCGTCGATGCTGATGTCAAACGTGCCGCCCTGCATAGTGGTGAGGCTGCGGGCGATGGAAAGTCCCAGTCCGCTGCCCTCGGTGCTGCGGGAGGAATCGCCGCGGACGAAACGTTCCATCAGTTCGTCACTGGAGATGTCCAGTGCATAACGGGAGATGTTCTTGAAGGAGACTGTCACGCGTCCGTCCCGCAGCTCCGTATTGAGGTAAACTCTTGTGCCGGGGAGGGAGTACTTGCAGATGTTGCTCAGCAGATTGTCGAATACCCGCCAGAGGAGCTTGCCGTCTGCCATGATGAGGGCATTTTCTGCGTTCAGACGGTTCACAGGCTCCAGCTGCAGCTCACGGAAGCGATCCTCGTATTCGCCGAGCGCCTGGGTCAGAAGCAGCTGCGGATCGGTGCGTTCCAGCTCCATGGGGATGCTGCCGGCGGATGCCTTGGACGCTTCCACGAGGTCCTCTGTCAGCTTTCTCAGCCGCTGAGACTGCCGGTCGAGCACATCGAGATACTCTCTCGCACAGTCGTTTTCGATCTCCAAGCCCTTCAGCAGGTCAACATAGTTCACGATGGAGGTCAGGGGAGTTTTGATGTCGTGGGAGACGTTGGTGATGAGCTCGGTTTTGGTACGTTCACTCTTCATCTGCTGATCCACTGCCCGCTGCATCCCCATGCTGATATGGTTGAGGTGTTCTGCGTGCTTGCGGAAGGGGGGGACGGTCATTTGGGTGGGGATCTGGTAATGCAGATCGCCCTCGGCAAGTGCCTTGCCGCCCTGCTCAATGCCGCGGAAAGAGAGGTGCAGCAGCAGCGCCAGAATGACCAGAACGGGTCGTTCCAGAATCCAGCTCATCAGCAGGATGCCTTCGCTGTCCGCCATGAGGGAAAAGAACAGTTCCAGCAGGGAAACGCCTGCTACGATCGCTGCCAGCTGCCAGCAGCCGGGAAGCTTATGCAAAAGCCCTGTGCCGCAGCGCCAGACCTTGCGTACCGCACGGCAGACAGAGGCAGAAATCTTCCAAAGAATGGTGTTGTGCCACCATTTACCTGCCTTCGTGCGGGCGGCAAAGCTCATCAGCAGTCCCATGACAAAGATCACCAGCCAAAAGCCTGCTACAGCGCAGAAACCGATGTACAGCATCAGATTCTCCAGATAATACAC
>JAFVXA010000001.1 GCA_017501355.1 Oscillospiraceae bacterium | reverse complement strand
TCTCGGAGTCCGCAAAGCATTGGCGCTGCTGGCTTTGCCGGATTCTGAGCGAGAGGAATTTGTCAGTGAAAAACACGATGTTTCGGGTGTGGAAAAGTCCGTTGAGGAGATGACCAGCGCGGAACTGGAGCGTGCGATCCGCGAGAGAGACCATGCGGAAAGCGCACGCAAAACCGCCGAGCAGAAGGCGGAAGAGCTGAGCGGCTCGCTGCGGGTAGTGCAGGCGAAGCTGAGCGCCGCAGAGGTGGAGGCAAAGCAGACCGCAGACCGCCTTTCTGCTGCCAAGGACGCCGAGGGCAAGGCGAAGGCGAGAGCCGCCGAGCTGGAGAAGGAGCTGAAGGCGCTGAAAGAAAAGCCTGTCGATGTTGCCGCGGAAAAGGTGGTGGATGAAGATGCCATCGCAGCGGCAAAGGCAGAGGCGGAAGAGGCGCACAGGAAAGCCATGGAGAAAGCGGAGAAGGCTTTGACCGAGGCGAAGGCGCAGCTTGCTGACGCGGCCGCGGCGGCGGACAAGGCCAAGGCGGCGGAGCAGGAAGCCAACGAAAAGGCAGACGCTCTCCGCAAGCAGCTGCTGACGGCTGATCCCGCGGTGGCAGAGTTCAAGACCCTGTTCGAGCAGTGGCAGAAGATCTACCACGATATGGACGAGAAACTGAAGCACATCGGCGGCGAGGACGCAGAGAAGGCGGACAAGCTTCGCAAGGCTGTACGTGCTGCGGCAGCGGGGATGGGTGCGTGATGGGCAAGTTTCAGAGAATGACGGTCCGTATGCCTGACGGCGTGATCATGCAGCCGGAGTGGGACTTCCGCATTGACGAGGAGGACTACGACAAGGTGCAGAAGATCCTCGGAAGACTGGCCGACTACGAGGACACCGAGCTGACGCCGGGGATCTGCGCGAACTATAAGAAGTTCGAGGACGAGGCTATCAGCAAGGGTGTGACCTTTGGGCGCATCGTGGAGCTGATGAACGCAGATGCAGACGGCAGGTTGGCGGTGCCGCCCTGCAAGGTGGGTGATACGGTTTTTGTTGTTGGAGGCCACATTGTAGAGTGCTATATCATGGAAGCCTATTTTGATGATAAGCAAGGCATCGAATATATGGTTTCCTTTGATTGCGAGTATATAGAGCAAGGGGATGGAATTTGCGAGGGATGTCCGTTTAATAGTTGGCAGCAATCCTATTGTGGCGAGTGGGGTTGTGACGGAGAGTGGGGACAAGGATGTATCAAAGGCTCCGACTTCGGCAAAACCGTATTCCACACCCGCGAGGAAGCGGAGAAGGCACAGAAAGAAAGGAAGGGACAGTGAGTGGTGAAGCAGTATGCAGAGCCAGCAGCATATGAGGCAAAGCTGGAAAAGGTCATGGGGCGCTTGGGCGTTGAAAAATATGACTATGACTGGAGCCGCTTCGAGTGCTGGGTGTCATTCGTTTACAAGGGAGAGAGCTACCGCTTTTCACACAGCGTAGAAAACGCCAAAAAGCATGGAGTAAACATTCGATACGGGTCAGATGTCTTCGCACAGGTCGTGCTATCACTTGAAGATTTGGCGCGGATGGTGGAGAGAGGAATCTACGACCTGTCTACATGGGTTTCCGGTATGAGGTATCTGCCGGATGTGAAGCCGTTGGAACCGTGTTTTGCGGCAATGGGATTCGCTGAACGTCCATCATCGACAGAAGAAGTTCGAGCGCAGTATAAGCGCATGGCAAAGGGAATACACCCAGACGGAGGCGGAGATCCAGCAGCATTTCAAGCCCTGAGTACGAACTATCAAAAGTGCCTGGATCTGATGAAGGGAGCGGAGAAGGCACTGAAAGGAGGAAGCGACCATGCGTGAGATTCTGTTCCGTGGCAAGCGGACGGACAACGGTGAGTGGGTAGAGGGATTCTATGTCGGTGACACTGGCGATGGCTGCCATGAGATCTGTGACATTAACAGCGGCACAGGACACCGGGTAGAGGTCGATCCCGACACCGTGGGAGAATGCTCAGGTGTGCCCGACAAGAACGGCAAGCGGATCTTTGAGGGGGATATCCTCCTTCTTGATGACCTTAAGGGTTTTGTCAATTACGGAACAGGTTGTTTTTGTGTAAGGATGCAGCATCCTGATTACCTTTGCCGCAACAATCCCGCCATTGATATTGTCTTGAATGAATATCCCGGGCTTGAGGTCATCGGCAACATCCACGACAACCCCGAACTGTTGAAGGGAGGCACAGGCAATGGATGACGAAGAAGTGCTGGTGGAGCTGCTGACAGAGGACGAAATCCGGAGGATAGCCGCCGTGAGCAGGGGAAAGCACAGCATGACACTCGAAACCGCGATTGAGCGGCTGGAGCAGGAGTATGAAAGGGCGAGGGGGCTTTCCTTTGTGAGAAATCCCCTTGCTTATGCCCTGTATCAAGTATGGAAAGAGGCTGATCGGCGGGGAGGTGCGCCATGAGTAAAGCTGTGCTGATAAGCATACGACCCAAATGGTGTGAGCTGATCGATAGAGGCAAAAAGACGGTCGAGGTGCGGAAGACAAAGCCGAAGCTGGAAACGCCGTTCAAGGTTTATATTTACTGCACTTATGGCGAAGGGCTCATAGAAAGATCAGATATGTGCATCCCCGGTATGCTGATTGGGCAGAAAGTGACAAAAGATAAAACTTGGGGGAATTGTTGCAACGGCAAAGTCATAGGCGAGTTTGTGTGTGATCGGATTTCTCCCGTTGCTATGACCACTGATGGGTTGGTGGATGCTGTTGATCTAAAGACATCTTGCTTGTCGGTGCAAGAATTGCTTTTGTATTCAGGTGGAAAGTTGCCGCTTTACGGCTGGCACATTTCTGACCTCCTGATCTATGACAAGCCGAAGCCATTAAGTGCATTTTATCGTGCCTGCAGAAACCGACAGGAGACAGACTGTTCTGTTTGCGTAGACCTTGGAAAAAACGAGTGTAGTGAGATTAGAAAACCGCCGCAGTCGTGGATGTATGTTGAAGTGCCGGAAGCGGAGAAGGCGGCGGGAGGAGGTGCTGAATGAAAGACGATCCCCTTTGGCGAGTTGATCCAAAATACATTGCACCCTGCGCCAAATGCGGGCGGGACGGATTGAAGAGGAACATGGTTGCGCTCTATATCAAAAAGGGAGCGTACAGCAACTTGAAAATCATGTGTCATTTCTGCCCGGACTGCATGGTCCGATTCGCGGACGAACTTGCTGTAGAGATACCATGATATCAGTAAAATAATGGGAAAAATGACAGGAGGGTGTGAAGTGGCCGAATACATCGACAGAAGCGAGATCAAGTACGAAATGTGGGCGGTGGGGCCGCTGTGTTCCCCTATGATGATCGTCCGAAAGAAAACCATTGAAAGCATCCCAGCCGCCGACGTTTATACCGAGGAAGATGTGCGCAACGCCTATACAGACGGATATTCCACAGGTATGGAGCAAGGCATGAAAAAAGTGTCGGTGCGCGGCAACTGGAATATCCGTTGCGAGAGTCACAGGGACAACTACACCGGCGAGGTAGACGAGGAGTTTTACCTGGAATGCTCTGTGTGCGGCAGAAAGGTGTGGGACGTGAGCCAGGACGACGTGCTTGCGGGCAGGTACGGCAAGATTGTCGCGGATTACCCTTTCTGTCATTGTGGCGCGAAAATGAGCGCAGAGGAGGTACCAAATGGCTGATATTAAAAAACCGGTGTTCAGCCCGGACGCAGCGGAGGAATATTTCTCCATGCTGCTGACTTCCTACCGGGACACCGCAAATGACATTTTCCGCAGGGACAACGAGGGGCGGCACGCCTCCGAACAGCACTACTCCGCCGAGTACCAGAAGTACGTCGGTATGCAGATCGCCATGCGTGAAGTGCTTGAATACTTTGGCAAGTTTGATCTTGACGAGTGGATTCCAGTTGAGGATGAAAGAGAGCCGAGCGATAGAAGAGAGTATTTTATTGCTTACGTGTTCGGGGATTCAGATATGCACTTTTTTGGAGCGTCGATGTATCACGCGCATGAAGGAAATGGACTGGTAAACAGACCCCATTTTAGCAACGAAGGAGTGGATGAAATGAGGGTGACGCATTGGATGGAAATTCCTCGTCTGCCGGCACCGATTGAGGAGGAAGCGCATGAAGATTCCTGAGAGTGTTCGGATCGGCGGCGTGGAATACGCTGTTGAGTATGTCTCGCATTTGAATAACGGCGTGACCCTCGCCTATGGTCATATCGACTATGACAACTGCAAAATCGAGCTATCCGACACCTCCGGAACGGGGCACGAGAGACGCTGCCAAGTGCTTTGGCATGAGATCCTCCACGGCATCCGCAATCATGCGGGGCTGGAGATCGAGAACGAAGAGGAAGTTGTGGAGATATTCGCCAAGGGCATCTATCAGGTGCTCCAGGACAACGGTGGGCGGTTGTTCGATCTGAAGGAGGTGACGAACGATGGAACTGCTAATTAAAGCAATGATCTGCGTTGCACAAGTTGTCTGCCTGTATCAGCTTTTTGCACACAACAGAACATGGGTGGTTTTCGTGCAAGTGATTATGGCAGGCGTAGCAATGGTTATTTGAGCGGAGGGCAACGATGGCTAATTGTAAATGGGATTATGACGGGATCTGCGTCAACGCGGACTGTCCTATGGTTGCAGATTACTGCCCTGTGGCAGACATCGAGGGTGTGTGCCGATTCGAGGACCGAGAGGACGGAGGTGCTGACGATGGCTGATCTTTCAACGAACACTTTCCAAAGTGAAAAGAGTTTCAAGCTAAAACGCTGTCCATTCTGTCCGACCGGTGTAGGCGAGTTCAAGGACAGCGAACAGATGCGAGATGGTTGCATGACCCTTTGTATTTGTGTGCGCTGCGCCGTCTGCAAAGCAAGTACGCGGCGCGTTACATACTCAGTATCGGATCCGCACGGCGAAGAGCTGGCATATAAGAAGGCGGCAAATCTTTGGAACAGGAGAAGCTGATATGGATGAGCACATCAAAAAAGAGAAAATCCTCAAGCTGCTTGAGCATCCAAAGAGCGCAGATCCACTGATTGGATCGGCGCTGCTTGCAGTGAGAAAAGCGGTGGAGAATCTGCCTGCAGATGATGTGGAGCCTGTGCGTCATGGGCGGTGGGTTGACCGCTATGGCGGGAAGTATAGCAATCCTTTGTATGAATGTTCTGAGTGCAAGGAAATCGCTCTTTACAAGCAGAAGAAAGACTGCCTGGGGAATGATTGTTTTGAGCAGGAACTGTCGGCTGCTTGCCCTCGCTGTAGAGCGAAGATGGACGGAGGAGCGGATGATGATGCAGAGAGCTGACATTGATCACAACGCTCTGCGGGAGTGGATAGTGAAGAGCATCAACGGCGGAACTTGCGACGAACGGAAACTGGCGGAGCGAGTGCTGGTGCTGATCTATGAGTCAGCGACGGACAAGCAGCAGGAGTACATATCCCTTTTTGTGGAAGAGGGGCTG
>JAFVXA010000011.1 GCA_017501355.1 Oscillospiraceae bacterium | reverse complement strand
ACAAATTTTCGCGCCTTGTTTCTTCCTTTTTTCAATTCTTATGCTACAATAAATCTGTTAAGGACTACTTTGAACGCTATGATTCAGCGGCAAAAGGGAGAGAAATTATGAAAAAGACGAAAAAGATCAATTTGACAATGCAAATTGTGGCGGCGCTGATCCTCGGTGTCATCGTGGGTCTGCTGATGCAGAATCATCAAGCGATCGCCAACACCTACATTAAGCCCTTCGGTACGATTTTCCTCAACCTCATTAAGACCATCGTTGTGCCGTTGGTGCTCTTCTCCATCACCCAAGGCATTATTTCTCTGAAGGACATTAAGAAGGTCGGCGCTATCGGCGGCAAGACCATCGTGTTCTACATGTGCACCACCGCTTTTGCTGTCACGCTGGGTCTACTGTTTGCCAACCTCCTGCAGGTGGGCAAGGGCTACATCCTCGATTCTTCCAGCCTTGTGGAGTACACGGGCGCGGAGATGCCCTCCTTGGTGGATACCCTCGTCAATATTTTCCCCTCCAACATTATCAGCCCCTTACTGAACGCCACCATGCTGCAGGTGATCGTCATTGCCCTGTTCTTCGGCTTCGGCATCATCGCTGTGGGGGAGAAGGCGCAGCCTGTTGCCAACTTTGTGGACAGCATGTCCGAGGTGTGCATCAAGGTTATGGGCATGATTATCAGCCTCTCTCCCATTGGCGTGTTCGGTCTTATTGTGCCCGTCATCGCCGCCAACGGCCCCGATGTGCTGCTGCCTCTTCTCAAGCTCATTATTGTGTGCTACGTGGCAAGTATCGTTCACATGGTGCTGGTCTACTCCGGCAGCGTGAAGGCGCTGGGCAAGATGAGCCCCCTCAAATTCTTCAAGCATATGAGCCCCGCCATACTGTTCGCCTTCACCAGCGCCAGCAGCGTGGGTACGCTGCCCTTCAACATGGAGTGTACGGAAAAGCTGGGCGTAAATAAGGAGGTCTCCAGCTTCGTCCTGCCCCTCGGCGCTACCATCAACATGGACGGTACTGCCATCTATCAGGGCGTGTGCGCCATCTTCATTGCACAGATTTTCGGCATTGACCTCAACCTCAGCCAGCAGATCACCATCATTTTGACCGCCACTCTCGCCTCCATCGGTACGGCAGGCGTGCCCGGTTCCGGTGTCATCATGCTAACTATGGTGCTGCAGAGCGTGGGTCTGCCTCTCGAGGGCATCGGCCTCATCGCAGGTGTGGACAGAATCCTTGACATGGCTCGTACCACCGTCAATATCACCGGCGATGCCGCCTGCTCCGTCTGTGTTAACGCACTGGAAGAGAAGAAGGCAAAGAAAAAGGCCAACAACTAACACGAAACCCCCGCCCATCGGGCGGGGGTTCATTTTATGCGGTTTTAGACCATCAGGGAGCAAACAAGATCGGTGTAAGCGCTGGGATCTTCCAAAGGCAGATCAGCGATCAGCAGCGCCTGACAATAGAGGAGCTCAGCATATTTCTTTGCCTTTTCGGGGTCAGCTGCAATGGCGGTTTTCAATGCCTCATAGGCGGAGGTATCGGCGTTGATCTCCAGCACGCGCTCTACCTTAAAGCCTGCCATATCAGCCCCCTGTCGCTTAAGATGCTTCTCCATTTCCAAGGAAACAGGACCGTCTGCCACCATGCAAACGGGGTGATTTTTCAGAATACGGCTGATGCGCGCCTCCTTAATGCGCTCACCCAGCGTCTCTTTCAGGAACGCCAGCACCTCTTTGCCTGCCTCGTTCTTCTCCTCGGCGGCCTTCTTTTCCTCCTCGGTTTCGGGCAGGGCATCGTCCTCGTTGATGCTCTTGAACTTCTTGCCATCGTATTCGGCGAGGATCTGCATGCAGAATTCGTCCACATCCTCGGTCAGCAGCAAAATCTCATAGCCAGCATCCAAAATGCGCTCGGCCTGAGGCAGCTTGCGGATCTTGGCGGCATCCTCGCCGCAGGCGTAGTAGATGAACGCCTGCTCCTCCTTCATCCGCTGACGGTACTCCTTCAGCGTAGTCGCCTTGTCGCCATTGGTGGAGAAGAACATCACCAGATCCTGCAGCTTCTCCTTATCCATGCCGTAGTTGGAAACGAGGCCGTACTTCATCTGCAAACCGAAGGCCTTCCAGAAGGTCTCGTATTTCTCCCGCTGCTCCGTGCACAGCTTCTCCAGTGCGGCACGGATCTTCTTATCCAAGTTTTTGGCGATCACCTTCAACTCGCGGGTCTGCTGCAGCATTTCGCGGCTGATATTCAAGCTGACATCGGGGGTGTCCACCACGCCGCAGACGAAGCGCAGGTAGTCGGGCAGCAAATCGCCGCACTTATCCATGATCAGCACGCCGGAGGAATACAGCTGCAAGCCCTTTTCATGCTCGCGGGTATAGAAATCGTAAGGTGCTTTGGCAGGGATGAACAGCAGCGCCTCATAACTGGTGGTACCCTCGGCAGAAACGCGGATGGTATCCAAGGGTGCTTCGTAGTCGTTAAACTTATCCTGATAGAAAGCGGCGTATTCCTCGTCGGTGACGGCCTCTTTCTTCTTCTGCCACAGGGGCACCATGGAGTTCAGCGTCTCCCACTCAGTGTAATCCTCCCACTCCGTGCGATAATCGTCCCCTGCGTCCTCGGGGCGGGGCTTCTGGCGGGATT
>JAFVXA010000010.1 GCA_017501355.1 Oscillospiraceae bacterium | reverse complement strand
CTCATAGCGTTCCATTGCATGGAGAACTACAGATCTCGACCCATAGTACTCAGCGTCATTAGGGGCAAGTTCAACTGCCTTGTTACAGTCATCCAATGCCTCCTCATAGCGTTCCATTGCAAGGAGAACTATAGATCTCGAGTTGTAATAAAGAGCATTTACCGGGTCAAACCCGATCGCTTTATTGATATCTGCCAGCGCTTCCTCATAGCGTTCCATTGCATGGAGAACTATAGATCTCGAGTTGTAATAAAGAGCATTTACCGGGTCAAACCCGATCGCTTTATTGATATCTGCCAGCGCTTCCTCATAGCGCTCCATTTCACAGAGTGTTGCAGATCTCGACTCATAGTGGTCAGCATCATCAGGGGCAAGTTCAACTGCCTTGTTACAGTCATTCAGTGCCTCCTCATAGCGTTTCATTTCATGGAGTGTTACAGATCTCGAGTTGTAATACCGGGCATTCGCAGAGTCGAACTCAACAGCCTTGTTTTTATCCTTTAGAGACTCTTCATAGCGCTTCATTTGGTGAAGGGTAACGGCTCGGCTGTGATAATATCGTGCATTTGTGGGATCACATGCTATAGCCTGTGTAGCATCCACTAAAGCCGCCTCGTAGTTTTTTGTTCTATGATAAATTGCGCTTCTATAATCGTAACCCTTAGCCAATTTGCGGTTTAGTGCGATCGCATCTCCACAAAGCTTTAATGCTTCATCGAAATCTCCTCTGCGCATTGCACGCAAAGCTTGAGCCAGCAAGCTGTTATATTTCTCCAAATCGGGACTTCTGCTGATTTCTTCCTGCAATACTGCTTGAATCATTTCTGTGTCTTCGTCTGCCGTCTCCGGTGCGCTTTGTTTTATAAGGGAAGGATTATACTCTTTTGTTAAATCTTCATGCCGACTCTTAAATGCTTCATAGCGCTTGTCCATTGCTCTGTGCATTGTGTCTGGATTGGGCATTTTCTGCATTATAGTCGCCATGCGATACATCAACTCATCAAATCCTTTGATCTTCACCCAATGACCGTTGTTCTTCCGAACAATTTGCCTAGCCTTTTCCGGAAATCCAGCTTCTCCGGCTTTTTCTACTGTGCACCAAAAAATTCCTTTAAGCTGTAACTGTTCCAACAGAGACATCAAGGTCTGATCTCCACCTGCATAGCCAATCACGATGGGTATGTATCGCGATAATGCCGCAGACAGAGGGTCTTTCCATTCTTTCTGCAGACGTTGCATCTGCTCCATGTGATTCATGGGATCCATCAGCAAATCTCTGTGTATTTTTGCGACTACAGGTTTTCTATCTACACTTGCTACATAGGATGCTAGCTTTTCGTGTCCCAAAACAAGGGGATGATGCCCGGAATAATAGAACAATGCATCCTCGGTCAACGAATCGAAGTTGGTCGTAATCACAAGTCGATTGTCTGTATTCGCCAATATGCTTGCCAAATAATAATAGCCGACATTGGGATCGAGACCCTCCATCTCTTTTTCCAACGCAGCATAACCCGCGGTAGGACATCCTACAAAACGAATGTCGTACAAGGTAAAATAGTCTTCGTTTTTGAGATTTTCCACGGACTCCTCAAAAATGCGCTTGCAGCTGTCCCAGTCGTAATTTGCTGCTCGTGCACACTCTCTTATGTAGTCTGTTCCTCGATCATTCAATTCCTGACGCCATTGTTTCATCAATTCAACACCCGTTCGGATTCCTGATGTATAGGATGCACCTGAACCCAAAATGAAACAAAAACGCTGGTTTGCGCCGTTTTCTTCTCGCACACAGTCCAAAAAACGCGTAACAGACATATCGTCCATTTTAGTAAGGGACGGTATCGTTTGCTGTTCCATCTTCTCACCTCGTAGTACAAATTGGCTCTATTTTAAATTCATTATATTGTTTACCTCAATGTGCGTCAATGCTCAAAAGTTTATAGTGTTTTTGCTTGTATTTCTCGACCAAACGTTGTCAGGAAACTTATCTTTTGGGGGTACAACGTCGATATAATTAATAAAGAAGTCAAAAACTCTGAGAAGGAGGACAATCTAGTGACGGTAAATCTTTTATCACAAACAATATTATCAATTAGGGGAAATAGTCTTGCAAATAATAGTACACCTGTAATATCGGCAAACCGCATAGCTTCAGATTTGCCGTCAATCATCAACAGAAGAGCAGAACTGTTGCATCAGAACGAGAGAGCAGCTGATGCTCAAACAGCCGCCAAGATTTCCAACAGTCTCTTCTTATCTCACACTATTCCTGTAGCAAACTCTGAGGGAAATTATATAGTAGATGGTGTTCTATTTTCAAAAAACGAGCTGGCGCAATGTCGTAGTATTATGCAATCGGCAGCAGCAGGCATTGAAACGAGCGGCACGGTAGATTATATCAATTATGCTCAAATAAGTATTGCTAATCGTGCGATTCAAACTTTTGCAAGTGAAAATCTGAACAAAGAGCAAGCAACTGTTTTGACTGGTGCAATGCAGAATTATGTAGAGGATATCTTGGCAACAGAGAAGACTCTGTTATCCGGTGCTGGTTATATTACATCGTACTCTGGAGAATGCTCGGCATATTATGGCACGCAGAAATCTTATACTGACACCGAAATTAAAGTAATCAATGACTTGATTGACGAGATGAATCGCGTTTCGGGTAGTAATAAGGCACATGTGGAAAGCTCTTTCACTTCTACAATCGCATCCGCTACCAACAAATCCGTCATTAACTCTATTTCAGATTTGTTTAGTACCACAGATTTGAGCAATTCCGCGGCAATAGACCAAGTAATGACACAATATAGGTCTATTATGACACCGGTATATTTGGCAAGCGGTATTAGCAACGAGCACGGCTCGCTGACGCGAGTATTAGACAACAATGTGGCGAGATTGTCTGATTTCATTTCTCGTGTTATGTTGAGTTCTAAATGTTCCACACTGAGCATGCGCATCTAAAAAATAAGACGGTTAAGCTTTACGCTTAACCGTCTTATTAATCAGCCTTGTCTAAATGCCCAAGAAATACAACTCACCTTGCACTTCATACCTTATCAAAAATGTATTTCTCCACTGTTGTGTCCTCCCATTGTGTATTTGATTTTGAGGTGATGACAAATACACTTTCTTTTCCTGTTGCCGTGGGCAGCTCTGGGCTGCTGTCCACAAGGCACAGGTAGGATACAAACGGTGATTTTGCGGTTATTTTTTACCGCCATTGTTTTTGCAAGAAAACACATTGATCAGACGCTAATTGTAGACTATTCGGGGAGAAAACGAAGAAAAATCAACCAAATAGCCTTGATGCTCACTACGCCTTGGCATTCTCCAAGCGATAAGTCAGCTTCTGCCAAGAGATAAGTACCTTCTATTGCTACCGAAAAGAGACCGCTTTTGCGGTCTCTTTTTTCTTTGTCCGCACATGACAGTTGCTCACCGTCGTGTCATCCGATTCGCGTTCACTGTTCGTGCCCGCCAATCGGGACACTTCCTCGAAAGCCCCTCGCTCCTCCCGCCACCGGCGGCGCTTCGGCGCTTTCCTCCAAGAGATAAGTTGTTCAATTTCCTTTTGGAAATTTGGAAAAAAGCTCGGAATCTTGCAGATTCCGGGCTTTTTTGTTTCATTTTCCACCAAAACCATTTTCGCACACCTATTCATGCTCTGTCGGTTTTTGTGGGCTAAAAAGGAGCTAAAGATACCTTTATGGGTAGCATCATCACTCATTCATTCGCAAAAATGATTGATGAAATGAGCGCCGAAAGCAAACTGCACAAGAGAAAAAGCCACGGAAGGCTCCGTGGCTTTTACCTTATTCGTAGCGCAGCGCCTCGATGGGGTCCATACAGGCTGCTTTGTTGGCGGGATAGTAGCCAAAGAACACGCCCACCGCAAGGGAAAAGCCCACTGCGAGGACAATGCTGCCAAGGGTCGGGAAGGCAGGTGCATCCAGCAGCGAGCTTCCCACATAGCCAAGGATTGCACCCAGTATGATGCCGATGATGCCGCCCACAAGGCAGATGATCATACTCTCCACCACAAACTGAATGCGGATATTGCCGTTGGTGGCACCCAGCGCCTTGCGGGTGCCGATCTCACGGGTACGCTCCGTGACGGAGACCAGCATAATGTTCATCACACCAATACCGCCCACGAGAAGGGAGATCGCCGCAATGACGGAGATCGCAATGGAAAGTCTGTCCATCACCACGTTCACCGACTCAATGACGCTGTCCATGCTCATGGCAAAGATCGTGTAATCCTCGTTCGTGCGGTAATAGCGGCTGAGAAAGCTTTCCACCTCTGCCGCCACCACGGCGCTGTCCGCATCATCAGACGCAATCACGGTGATGTTGGAGTAGCCGTCCGCAGCGCCGCTGAGATGCTTCGCCGTGGAAACGGGAATGTACAGCGAAGTGGAGATATCCTCTTCCGCCGCCATGGATATGTTCATAATGCTCGCTTCGTATTCGTACACACCCACGACGCGGAAGCGCAGCCGTTCACCGCCCCGATCCACAGAGACCTCGCTGCCAAGCGCTGCCTCTGCGTCGCCGCCGAACATATTGTTCACCAGCTTGTCGCTGACAACGCAGGTATTGCGCTCTCCATCCATATCCTTGCTCTGCAGAAAACGCCCTGCCAGCAGATCCACTTCATTGGCATCGAAGTATTCCTCATTCACGCCCGTGACGCTGACATTGGCGTAGAGATGCCCGTCCTTGACCTGTCCGCTGCCAACACTCTCCGTGAGGCTCACATACTCGATCTCAGCGCCAAGACGCTTTCTCAGCTCCTCGATCATCTCCTCCGTGATCAGGTCGTCCTCCTCCGGCGCAGCAAAGCCCAGCATACTGCTGCTCATGCTGTCAAGCCCGCTTTCCTTCGCCTGCAGGGAGACAGACACAGTGGATGCGCCGAAGCTGCTCATGGTTCCGGTAATGGAGCCGGAAAGTCCGTCGCCCACAGTCAGAATGCCGATCACCGCGGCAATACCGATGATGATGCCGAGCATGGTGAGCACTGCGCGCATCTTGTTGGCGCGAAGCCCTTCCAGCGCAAGGCGCAGATTTTCAGCCAGTGACATCGTCCGCGCCTCCTTCCGCTGTATGCTCCAGCATACCGTCCCGCATGGTCAGCACCCGACTGGTCTCCTGCGCGAGTTCGCTGTTGTGCGTGATGAGGACGATGGTCTTGCCCTGCTCCCGATTGAGACGGTGAAACAGATCCATGACAAGGCGACCGGTCTTACTGTCCAGCGCGCCCGTGGGCTCGTCGGCAAGGATGATGGCGGGGTCGTTTGCCATGGCGCGGGCGATCGCCACACGCTGCTTCTGACCGCCGGAAAGCTCATTGGGCTGGTGGGTCATGCGGTCACCCATTCCCACCATTTCCAGCAGCGCCTTTGCCCGCTCTGCCCGCTCCCTCGCGCCGATACCCGCATACATCATGGGAAGCTCCACATTCCGCTGGGCATTGGTGCGGGAGATCAGATTGAAGTTCTGAAACACGAAGCCGATTTTTCGGTTTCGGATGCCGGAAAGCTCCTGATCGTCCGCATCTTCAATGACCGTACCATCGAGCCAGTAGCTGCCCCTGGTAGGACGATCCAACGCACCGATGAGGTTCATCAGCGTAGACTTACCGCTGCCGGAAGCTCCCACAATGGAGACGAACTCCCCCTCCCGCACATCCAGATCAATGCCGTGCAGGATCTCCAGTTCATTCGGCTGCCCGATGTAAAAGCGTTTCACGATGCCGCGCATGCGGATCAGCTGTCTGCCTGTCTCCATACGCGTCTCTCCTTACATACCGAAGGGCATCGTGCTGCGGCGGGCAACCGCTTCCACGGTCTGCCCCAGCAAGTGGAGATAGGTCTCCGGCTCATGGACGATCCGCATCCCTTCCACAATCCCCGCACCACTGATCACAATGTCCAGATCATCGTCAGCGCCGGTTTTTACCTCAAATTCCTGCAGCAGATATCTGCCGTCCTCCTGCTCCATGGCAGCGAGCACGCAGCTCTTATCCTCTTCATTCCGATACACCGCCTCATAGGGCACCGTCAGGACGTGCTCCACCTCCTGCACGATGTAGTCCAGCTGCGCATCCATGCCGATGCGCAGCCCGGAGTCCTCCGTCAGCACGCGCACCTCTGCCGCAAACATAGGCTCCGCGGTCGTGTCGGTCACACCGAGGCTGTTCTTGTTGGCGGTAGGCGCAATGCGGGAGATGATGCCCTCGATCTCCGCATCGCCGGTGCTGTCACTCTGGATGATCACCTTCATGCCGGCGTTCACCGTGCCCACGTCATAACCCTTCACCGAGGTGTCGATGACGAGATTTTCCACATCTTCGATCACAAACAGAAGACCCGAGCCGGGGCTGCCCACATCGGCATACACCGCAGTAACCGTACCGGCACAGGGTGCAGTGATCTTCGTATCCGCAAGGTCTGCACGGAGCTGCCGAATCGCTTCATAGGACCCTGCGTGGCTGGTGCCAGCCTTGGCGCTTGCCACAGTGTTGGCATAGCTCTGCAGCTGATCCTGCACGCTCTTTTGCGCCGATTCCTGTGCCGTCAGCGCCTTCTGATAGGCATCCCATGCGATATCCATCGCGGTCTCATAGTCAGCAAGGGCGTTGTCTGCATTGGTCAGCGCAGCCTCATAGCCGGCATACGCCAGATCATAGGCATTCTCAGCCCGTCCCAGCGCCTTCTCCGCGCCGGTCAGCTGCGTATAAGCACTGTTCTTCGCATACTCTGCCTGCTGCAGCGCCGGAAGTTCGCTTTCTCCCCATGCTTCGTATGCTGCCTTTGCCGCTTCGTATACCTCCTCGGCATCCTCGTAAGCCTCCTCCGCCAGTTCACAGGCATCTTCTGCCTGCTCCAGCGCGATCTCTGCGTTTTCCAGAGTCGTTTCCGCGTTGAGAATGGCAGTATTTGCATTCCCCTCCAGACTCTCGAGATGGCGATAGTATGCCGTCTCTGCCTTGACATAGTTATCATAGGCGGTATCCACCTGATTCTGGGCACTGAGCAGGGTGCTGTTGAGACCATTCTCAAGACCTGCAAGGAAATTGTTATAGTTATCCTGTGCTGCCTGCAGCTGCGCCTGACTGTTCTTGGAGGCAGTATTCAGATTTGCCTGCTGGCTGCTGATCTGATCCCGGATCATTTCACCGTCCAGTTCCGCCAGAAGCTGCCCCTCCTCCACATAGTCGCCCACCTCCACATGAACGCCCATCACGGTATAGCTCATGGTGGAATACACTGTCATACTCTTGGCACTCTCCACCGTACCGGTGGCAGAAACGCTGCTGCGGAGATCCGAGTAGGACAACACGGTGGTATCGGAAAGCCCCAGCACATCGCTCTCGGCACCCTTTTCCAGAAAACGGGGCAGTCCCAGCGCCAATGCCGCAAGCACCACGGCAAAAACGGCAAACTTTGCCTTCCGCTTCTTTCTTTTCTTTGCAGGCTTCCTGCCGCTGCTTGTTTCCGGCAGGGGCAAAACCTGTTCTTCAGTCAACACGGACATATTCGTCTCTTCCATTGTCTGCGCTCCTTCTTTTGGATGAAGTGATTATAGCAAGCATTCACCGTCAAACTCAATAGTATCCCATCGAATTTTACAAATTATCCACAATTTGCAAGCTCCCACCCGCCCTTGAGCACTCAGGCAGCGCTTCCACAATATGGAAACAGCAGTGCCCCCCGAAACCACAAAGTTTCAGGGGGCACTCGTATGCAGCTTACTCGTGATCCTCCACGATCTTGCCGTGGCGGTATGCCCACAGCAGTGCCATCAGATCGTCGATCTGCTCCTGCAGCTGACGACCGATGTCCGTGGACATGATCTTGATGCGGGAATCCATGCGCTCAAACACCACGGAGGAGGACGCAATGTCGCGGTTCTCCTTGATGGCAGTCTCCTTGCCGACAAAGGATTCGTGGGAAACGAGACGCATACAGTGGGAGTTATAGATCAGCGTATAGCCTGCGATGCCCGTGGTTTTCTGATACGCCTTGCAGAAGCCGCCGTCGATCACGAGGAGCTTGCCGCCTGCCTTGATGGGGCTCTCACCCTTCTTGGATTTGACGGGCACATGACCGTTGATGATGTGGCAGTGCTCACCCTGCAAGCCAAATTCCGCCAGCAGCATATCGCAGATCTTCTGATCGTTATACAGCTGATAGTAGGCATTCTTGGGCTCGGTCCATGTGGATTCATCGAGGATAAAACGGCGCTCAAAGGTGGTCATGCGGTCACGACCGAAGATGGGGCTGTTTCTGCCCGCCCAGAGCCACCACAAAAAGTCCATGCCGAACTCACGCTCCGCAGTCCCGCGGGGGCTGTAGTAGGCGCGGCGCGCCGTCAGATCCGCGTAGTCAAGGAACGCCTTGCCGGAAAGGGGTGTTCCCTCCACGGCAAACTCCATCAGCTTGCCATCCTCGGTCATGGGGATGCAGCCGTGGAAAAGGAGATTGCCGTTGAAAATGCGGTAGAGGCTGCCCTTGGAGTAAAGGAAACGCACATGGCGCTGCAGCTTTTCACTGTGGCGGAAGGATCTGGTGAGCTGATTGATAACATCATCCTCTTCCGCTGTCAGACGGTAGGGATCTGCAGGGTCCACCGTGGGGAAGTCCGTATCCTCCATGGGATAGGTCACGCCGTTCAGCGTGATGCACTTGTTCTCATAGTCCACCTTATCCAGCTGCAGACGATCCTCCATGCCGAACCAGGGATTGCGCAGGATCTTCTGCCCCTCCAGCTTGAACAGGATCATGGTGATCGCCTTGTTCATTCTGGCGGCAAGGAGCTTGTCCTTTTCGGAATAATGCGTCTCATCGTCCTTGGAGAACTTCACGGCAAACTGCTTCACATCGCAGTCCTTATACACCTCATTGGCGAAGAGTGCCAGAGGGCGAAGGGAAATGCCATACCCCGTCTCGATCACATCGAGGTTATTATAGCGCAGGGAGTTCACCAGAACCGATGCCACCAGCGTGCGGGAGCCGGAAGCGGCACCCATCCAGAGCACATCATGGTTGCCCCACTGGATGTCCACGCTGTGATAGTCCATCAGCGCATCCATGACAATGTCTGCACCGGGACCTCTGTCGTAGATATCGCCCACCACATGGAGTCTGTCCACCGCAAGACGCTTGATCAGCTCGCAGAGCTGAATGAGGAAATTGGGGGCACGCTCGGTACGGATGATGGTGGTGATGATATTCTCATAATAGTCCCGCTTGTCGTTATCCTCGTAATGGGTGTGGATCAACTCGTCAATGATATAGGTATACTCCTTGGGCATGGCTTTACGCACCTTGGAGCGGGTATACTTGGAACTGACGAGACGGCAGACCTCGATCAGACGATGGAAGGTGATGCGGTACCATTCCGCCATGTCCGCAGTCTCACGGATGACCTCCTCCAGCTTTTCCTCGGGGTAATAGATCAGCGTTGCCAGCTGATCCAGATCAGCGCGGGAGACGCTTGCCCCGAGAAGCTCATCCAGCTTCTCTCGCACAACGCCGGAAGCAGAATTTAGGATATGCAGAAATGCCTCATGCTCGCCGTGCACATCCGAGACAAAGTGCTCCGTTCCTTTCGGAAGGTTCAGAATCGCCTGCAGATTGATGATCTCTGTGCTCGCCGCCTGCACAGAAGGATACTGGCGGGCAAGCATCTTCAGATAATGCAGATTTTCAGGCTGATATGTGGTTTCCATTGCCATAGCGCCCCTCCGTAATATTCTGAAATGCGGATCAGTGATCCATACATTCAGTATACAAAACTCTGCCGCAAAAAGACAGTTGGAAAAACAGAGAAAATTTCAAAAAAAGACGCGCTGCAGAATTTTATCCTGCAGCGCGTTCGTTTCTGTTTTCCTTCCCAGCCGTGTGGGGTGGATCAGTCTTTCTTCTTGGCAGTGACGCGGTTGAGCAGCGCCACGCAGCCCCAGATCACCAGAACCACGGTAAAGATACCAACCATACCCTTGCCCATGATGCCAAGGCATGCCATAACCAGATTCATATCCATAGCACTTTTCCTCCTTACAGCAGCTGTTCCACCAGCGTAATGATCAGACCGCCCGCAATGACGGATGCGATCTGTCCGCTGACGTTTGCGCCTGCGGCGTGCATTAGCAGGAAGTTGTAGGGATCCTCTTCCTGACCCATCTTATGCACCATACGGGATGCCATGGGGAAGGCGGAAATACCCGCCGCACCCACCATGGGGTTGATCTTCTTTTTGCTGAACAGGTTCAGCAGCTTTGCAAAGAAAACACCGCCCACGGTATCAAACACAAAGCCCAGCAGACCCAGCGCCAGAATCAGCAGCGTCTCCCAGGTAAGGAACAGCTCTGCCTTCATACGGAAGGAAACGCTCAGACCCAGCAGAAGCGTGACCAGATTTGCCAGTTCATGCTGCGCAGACTGGCTGAGGCTCTCCAGCACGCCGCTCTCGCGGACCAGATTGCCGAACATCAGGAAGCCAATCAGCTCCGCACTCTTGGGTGCCACGGTGCCTGCAATGATGGTCACGAAAATGGGGAACACGATGCGGGTGGTCTTGGAGATCTGATCGGGCGCATACTCCATGCGGATCATACGCTCTCTCTTGGTGGTGATCGCCTTGATGATGGGGGGCTGGATGATGGGCACCAGCGCCATATAGGAGTATGCCGCCACCATGATCGCACCCTGATAGGAGCTGTTGAAATAGTTTGCGACATAGATGCTGGTGGGACCGTCTGCCGCTGCGATGATCGCAGTGGATGCCGCATCCTTGAGATCAAAGCCGAGGATCACGGCAACGACCAGCGTGAAGAAAATACCGAACTGGGCAGCCGCACCGAACAGGAACATCTTGGGATTGGTCAGCAGCGGACCGAAGTCGATCATAGCGCCGATGCCGATGAACAGAAGCAGCGGGAACAGCTCACTGGCAATACCTGCGTTGAACAGCGTCTCGATCGCCTCGGTATGCACAAAGGGCAGATTCACCAGAATCGCGCCGAAGCCCATAGGCAGCAGCAGAGACGGTTCCATCTGCTTCTTGATCGCCAGCGCCACCAGAACGCAGCCCACGGCGATCATCACGCCCTGCTGCCAGGTGAAGTTCAGCACATTGGAAAAAAGGTCATAAAACAGTTGCACAAAAAAGTCCTCCTTGGTTTGCGAGAGATAGCGCTCAGCGCGTCTGCGCTGCACAAAAAGCAGGGTCACCCCTGTTATCTTTCGTTTTGCATTTTTGCAAACGGACACAGGTTGTTATCATACCTGTTTTGAAGGCAAAAAGTCAAGTCTTTTGTTGCATTCTTAACATAAAAACGCACATCTTTTTGTCTAAATTCCCGGCAGTCTTTTCCCTTGCACCTCCATTTGCCATTGGTTTTCCAAAAAGAAATGCAGCGCGCCCGAGGGCGCGCTGCTGCACATCTTATTATTATGCGGCGGGAGTCTCTTCGCTGCCCTCGGTCCCATTCTCGGCAGAAGGAGCTTCTGCGCTCTCTCCCTCTGCACCTTCCCCCTCAGTCAGCTCTCCCTCAGCAGGGGTTTCCTCCGCTGCAGGGGGCGTGGTACCTTCAGTCTCGGCAGGCGCTTCCTCTGCAGGGTCATCTTCCGCAGGAGCTTCTTCTGCGGGTGGCTCCTCAATCGGAGCGTCCCCGGCGGGGATCTCCCCTTCCGCTGCAGGCGGGGTCACTTCCTCACCTTCCACGCCCTGCTCCGTCTCGGGATCGGTCACTTCTCCCTCGTTCGCCACATAGCTGTGCCACGGGTTTTCGGGGTTGGGATCGGTGGGATCCCAGTCGCGGCAAAGCTCATTGTCCGAAATCTTGGGCGCGGTGGGCTTGCCGAAGGGACCGGGATCTTCGTCCCGGTAAAACTCTGCGCCCACGATGTTCCATGCGTTGTTGTAGATCCAGATGGCATCACTCACCAGCAGACGGATGCAGCCCTGGGATGCCTTTACGCCGAGCTTATCAAACTCCCAGTATTCGAGACTTCCGGGATCGCCCCAGCGGAGATAGGGCACAGAGTGGAAGAGGATATTGCCCGTGATCTGGGTCACATAATGACCATAGACATTGCCCTTGAGACGCAGCCACTCCCATGTGTTGCCGAGGCGATAGAACGTCCCCGCCTTGGGGGTGGCATAGCCCGTAGAGCAGATCATGGCTTTTACAGGTACGGTATATTCGCCGTTTTCATCCTTGGTGTAGATGTTCACGGTGCAATGGGTCAGATTGATGCGGGCGAGATACGCCTTGTCGGACTGAGGGATCTTGGGTCTTGCGGGCGCGTCACTGCCGCCGGAATTGGATGCCGGGGGCTGCTGGGGCTCGGGCTCGGGTTCCGGCTTGGGTTCCGGCTCGGGCGCAGGCTCCTCCTGTACCTCCGGCGCGGGGTCCTCCGTCTCCACGATCTCCTCGTCGGGTGCGATCACTTCCTGCGCCGCTTCATTGCCGCAGGCGGCAAGGGACAGTATCATCAAAATGGCAAGCAGCCATGCACAAAAACGTTTCAAAGCAGGCACACTCTCTTTCATTGAAAACTTGCATCATATTACCACTGTCGGGCGATTCCGTCAAGGCTGATGGCGCGAATGTGTCTCTCGCCGCAGCAAATGGAAACACACACGGCGAAGGAACGCTTCGCCGTGTGTGATACATACTCCATTTACATATATTCATTCACCGAGCCCCGGCAGCTCAAAAATCTGCTTCACGCCGAGTCGACGCAGCTCTTCCATTGCCCTGTTGTAGCGCTCACTGTCAATAAGCGCATCGGGAGAGTGGGCATCCATGCCGATGATGACCTCGTTGCCGACCTTGCCTGCGATTTCCCAAAAATCCCGTTTGGGGTAGCCTACGCCCTTTGCCTTTCCTCTTTCTTCCAGCCGCTGCCCCTGCAGGTTATATTCAAGGGGAATGTGCAGTTCCAGCGCGCGGCGGCAGATGGTCTCGCTGACCTGCTTTGCCGTCTCGTCAAAGACGGGATAATTCATCAGAAAGAGATCAGGATGGGCAAAGTAGGAAAACAGTCCCGTCTCCATACCCAGCAGCGCATTTTTACAATAGCTCAGAGCGTGTTCCTTCAACGGTGCCGCGCCATAATAGATGCCATCCTCGTCGCTGTCCTCAAAATGGTTGCCGAAAATGAGGAAATCGAGCCCCAGCTTTTCCTTCTGCTCACGCAGCCAATCCATGTACGCAGGAAAATACTCGCATTCCAGTCCCAGATAAATGCGGATCCTGCCTTTGTACTTTTCCTGCAGCGCCCGGACAGAGGCACAGTATTCCTTCAGCATATCCGTGGTCATGCGGACACCGAGATTGGTATAGCCGCTGCGATAGGGCCACGGCGCGTGATCCGAAAAGCCCAGCACCTTCCAGCCTGCCTCGATGGCGGCGAGGACATAGTCCTCATCGCTGCCCGCAGCGTGACCGCAGCGCATGGTATGGGTATGATAATTGCCGATTCTCTTTTCTGCCGACTTCATTCCGTTTCCTTCTTTTTCTTGATTTCAGCCGCGGGATATCCCGCGGCTGAGCTTATTCTCTCATGTCTTTCCCATAGTGACCGGGCATCCGCAGCACATCATCCTTGGTGATGACGGTATGGGGATCATTCTTTGCCAACCCCTGGGCAATGCGGGGAAAGACATTATCCGTATCCATCGTCCGCTGGATCTCATAGGTGCCGTACATATTCACCAGATCAAAACAGCTCTCCGGCTGTCCGTCAAAGGGTTCTGCCGAGGGATTTTCACAATAGGGCATGCCCCTGTCGTCGTTGACGGGCTTTCGCTTGTCGCTCACAGCGCTCACCTCCTGCCCATAGTATGCGCAGGAAGCAGATCCGTTTTTCAGGCAAGGGACGGGGGATAGACACCTTTTTCGTGCAGCTCGCGAAGATCTGCCTGTACGATGGGTCTATCCTCGCGATAGGTCACACCGAACCAGCGCTCCTCCGAGCGCAGCACCTCCACCCTCAGCTCACCGCGATGGAGGAAATCGTCCACCATGGTAGGAAGCAGGCACTCGCCCTTAACGCTGTCTGCAGGAAGGGCGCGGAGGAAATCGTGGAAGTAGCTTTCAAGCTTTCCGAAGATCCAGGGTGTAAAACACCAGAAATTCATGGACACCACCGCCGTCTCCTCATGCACAGGACCGCCTTCGCCGCCCGAGGTATCGTGGATCAGTCCGTCGGCGCAGCGGCGCAACTGATAGGTCTCCACCACCGTTTTCAGATCATTTCCCTCAGTCATGCAGATGCCGCGGGTCACCGCGCCATACTCGCTGATGGTCTTGCTGAGGTGATAGCCCACCATGGCGGCGTAATGCTCCGCAGGTATACGCTGCAGCGCCTCGTAGGCGGTTTGGAAAGCATCCACACCATAATAATCATCCGCATTGATGACAATAAAGGGTTCCCGAACCGCATCCCTTGCGCACAGCAGCGCATGGCAGGTGCCGAAGGGCTTGGTTCGCTCTGCGGAAACGGTGTAAAACGCAGGGATGCTCTCAAGGGTCTGGTAGACATAGCAGACCTCGATCTCTTTCCCCTCTGCCGTGCGGAGACTCGCCAGCAGGTCTCCCACCATGCCCCGCACCAGTTCCTCGATCTCGGGCTTGATGATGAGCACCACTTTTTCAAAACCCGCGCGGACGGCGTCGAAGATGGAGTATTCCATCAGCATTTCGCCGCTCGGACCCACGCCGTCGATCTGCTTGTTGCCGCCGTAGCGGGAACCCATGCCCGCCGCCATGATCACCAGAGAAGCCTTCATCTTTGTTCCACCTCGTTCCCCTCGGATATCTTTTTATTGGCTTATTATAATATGTTTCCCCTTTTTTTGCAAGCGGCGCTTGACAAGGGTAAAATCACCGCTATAATTTGAAAATGACTTTCATTTTCAAATCAGGAGGCTGCCCATGGCAACGCCCAAGACCTATCTGACCCAGCAGCACAAGGCGATCCTTGCCTTTGTGTCCGAACAAAGCAGCTGCTTCACCGCCGCAGAGCTCTCCGATGCCCTCCGCGCCGCAGGAGAAAAGGTGGGGCTTGCCACCATTTACCGCCAGCTGGAAAAACTGGAAAAGAGCGGTATGCTGCAGCGCATCGCCACGGAGGAGGGTGCCTGCTGGCAGCGCTGCGATCAGGATGACCACGACTGCTTTCTGCTCAAATGCGAGCAGTGCGGGCGCATCAGTCACGTGGACTGTCTGCAGCTTGCGCCGCTGTATGACCATCTTTCCAGCAGTCATCACTTTGCCATCAATCCCCGCCGCACCATGCTGTACGGGGTCTGCGGCAGCTGCGGGGAGGCAAGCCATGCGTAAGAGAATGCTCTCCCTGCTGCTGGCGCTGGCACTGCTCCCCATTGTCAGCGCCTGCGGCGCAGCGGATCTCCATGAGGCAGAAGATGATGGCAGACTCAAGGTGGTCGCCACTCTCTTTCCTTATTATGATATTGCCCGCGAAATTGCGGGAGACTGCGCCGAGGTATCTCTGCTGATCTCCGCAGGGCGGGAAAGCCACAGCTACGAGCCCACACCTCTGGATATCATCGACATCAGCCGCGCGGATCTCTTCCTCTATAACGGCGGCGCGGACGAGACCTGGGCGACCGAGGTGCTTGCCGTCACCGACCACGGCATGGCGATCCCCATGCTGGAGCAGGTGGAGCGCCGCGAGGAGCAGATGGTGGAGGGGATGCAGGCTGACCGCGGACATGACCACAGCCATGAAGCCGAGGACTGTGACGCCCCCGGGCACCATCACGAGGAGCTTGATCCCCACGCCCATGAGATCGAGTATGACGAGCACATCTGGACCTCCCCCGTCAACGCCATGACCATCGCAAGGGTCACAGCGGAAGCTCTCTGCGCCCTCGACGGCGAAAACGCCGCCGTGTATGAAGCCAACCTCGCAGCGTATCTCGCAGAGCTGGAAACACTGGATGCGGCGTTGCGGGAAACGGTAGCACACGGCAAGCGCGATCTCATCGTTCTCGCCGACCGCTTCCCCCTGCTCTACTTCTGCGAGGAATACGGGCTGGATTACCGCGCTGCCTTCCTCGGCTGCTCCACGGAAACCGAACCCTCCGCCGCCACCATGGCATATCTCATTGACCGCGTGCGGGAGGAAAGCATCCCCTGCGTCTACTATCTTGAAAACAGCAGCGGCATCGTGGCGGAAGCCATCGCAGAGGCAACGAATGCCGAGCCCTGCCTCATCTATTCCTGCCAGACCATTTCGGTGGCAGATCACCGCAGCGGCGAGAGCTACCTCTCGCTGATGTGGCGCAATGTAGCAGCGCTGCAGAAAGGACTTGCCTGATATGGAACAGAATATTCTTCTTGCCTGCCGCGATCTCACCCTCGGGTACGAGCAGCAGGCACTGGTGGAGCATCTGACGCTGGACATCGCAAGCGGAGACTATCTCTGCGTCATGGGCGAAAACGGCAGCGGCAAATCCACCTTTCTCAAAAGCATACTGGGGCTGCTGAAGCCCATCCGCGGCGAAATCATCCGCAGCGATGCACTGAGGCTCAGCGGCATCGGCTATCTCCCCCAGCAGACCCAGTCCCAGAAGGACTTCCCCGCAACGGTGAAGGAGATCGTGCTGTCGGGCTTTCTCAGCGCACGGGGCTTCCGCTTCACCTACAGCGCCGCCGAGCTCTCCGCCGCCATGATGCACATGGGTAAGCTGGGCATTCTGGAGCTGCAGGGACGCTGCTACCGTGAGCTTTCGGGCGGTCAGCAGCAGCGTGTGCTGCTGGCGCGGGCGCTCTGCGCCGCCAGTAAGCTTCTGGTGTTGGATGAGCCCGTAACGGGTCTCGACCCCGCTGCGGCGCAGGATCTGTACAAGACCCTCCGCTATCTCAACGAAAAAGAGGGCATCGCCGTGCTGATGGTGACCCATGATCTGAACAACGCCCTCGCCGAAGCAAAGCACGTGCTGCACATTGGCAGAACACGCTGGTTCTACGGCACGACGGAGGAGTTTCTTGCCTCCGACACGGGACGGCGATTTGGAGGTGTGCGATGAGTATGCTGCTGCAGATGTTTACCTATCCCTTCATTCTCCGCGCCTTCGCCGTGGGCATTCTCGTGTCCCTCTGCGCGGCGCTGCTGGGCGTGCCGCTGGTGCTCAAGCGCTACTCCATGATCGGCGATGGTCTCTCCCACGTGTCCTTCGGCGCTCTTGCTATCGCCGTTGCCTGCGGCTGGGCACCGCTCGCCTTCTCCATCCCCGTTGTGATCATCGTGGCATTTTTCCTGCTGCGCATGACAGAGAAAAGCCCCATGGGCAGCGATGCCGCCATCGCGGTGTTCTCCGCGTCGGCGCTTGCCATCGGTATCCTCGTCACCTCCCTCACAACGGGCATGACCACAGATGTGGCAAGCTATATGTTCGGCAGCATCCTTGCCATGGACAAGGGAGACGTGATCCTCAGCATCGCCCTTTCCCTTGCGGTGCTGGCACTGTTCCTGTTTTTCTATCACCGCATTTTTGCCGTGACCTTTGATGAGAGCTTCTCCCGCGCAACGGGTATGAATGTGGATCTGTACAATTCTCTTCTTGCGGTGCTGACGGCGCTGACCATTGTTTTGGGTATGCGGATGATGGGCGCGATGCTGATCTCGTCCCTCGTCATCTTCCCCGCCCTCACCTCCATGCGCCTGTTCGAGAGCTTCCGCGCGGTGGTGCTTTCCTCGGCGGTGCTGGCGGTGGTCTGCTTCTCGCTGGGGCTCACGGCATCCTATCTGTTTTCCCTGCCCGTGGGCGCTGCCGTGGTGGTGGCACATCTCAGCGCATTTTTGCTGGCTCTTGCGCTGAGCAAGCTGAGATTGCGGAAATGACGCATTTTTTCGCAGGAAAATCCCCCGATTCTCCAAAGAAAACCCTTGCATTTCAGAAGAAAATGTGTTAGATTACTTGTAGTAGTAAGATGTAAGTATCAAGAGTGGACCTTCGGTCCACTCTTTTTCATGGCTTTTTTAGAAAAGCGCAGTTAGAAAAATGAGGAGGAAATCTATGAGCAAGATCACCGAGCAGGTGGCTGCCCTCGCGGCAGACGCCGTGGCAGCACAGGGCTGCGAACTGTGGGATGTGGAATATGTGCGCGAGGCAGGCAGCTGGTATCTGCGCCTGTATATCGACAAGAGCGAAGGCGTGGACATCAACGACTGTGAAGCCATCAGCCGCAAGGTCAGCGACCTGCTGGACGAGGCAGATCCCATCCCCGCAAGCTACACCTTTGAGGTCTGCTCCGCCGGCATCGAGCGTCCTCTCAAGCGCCCCAGCGATTTTGAGAAGTTCATGGGCGCAGACATTCTGCTGAAAACCTATTCCCCCCGCGGCGGCCGCAAGGAGTTCCCCGGCGTCCTCGCCGGCTATGAGGACGGTGCGGTGACCGTGGCGATCGGCAAGGAAACCCTTCGCTTTGAAAAGCAGGAGATCGCCCTCGTTCGTCTGCGTGCGGATTTCTAAATAGAGAAAATCAAAAAACATTATCATATAAAGGAGAAAACCCATGAAGTGTGATGAAATTTTCCTGGCGCTCGCGATGCTTGAGAAGGAGCGCGGCATTTCTCAGGAGTTCATGCTCAACAAGATCATTCAGGCACTGACCACCGCTTACAAGCGTGACCACGAGGGTGTGGAAAACGTGGTGGTGGACGTGGATGAGCCCAAGCACGAACTGCGTATGTATGTGCAGAAGGAAGTTGTCGAAGAAGTCGAGTTTCCCGGCACCCAGATCACTCTCGAAGACGCTCGTCCCTACAATGCCAAGATCGGCATGGGCGAGATCGTGAACATCCCCGTGGAAAACGTGGAGTTCGGTCGTATCGCTGCCGGCAACGGCAAGCAGGTCATCATCCAGGGTCTGCGCGAGGCTGAGCGCGGCATGGTGTATGACGAGTTCAATTCCAAGCAGCACGAGATTCTCACCGGCGTTGTCACCCGCATTGATCCCCGCAGCGGCGCAGTGTCCCTGCGCATCGGCAGCGGCGCTGAGGCAACCGAAGCACTGCTCAGCGCAGGCGAGCAGGTCAAGGGCGAGGTCCTCACCGAAGGTCAGCACATCAAGGTGTACGTGGTGGAAGTCCGCCGCAGCACCCGCGGTCCTCAGGTCCTCATCTCCCGCACCCACCCCGGTCTCGTGAAGAGACTGTTCGAGCTGGAAGTGCCCGAGATCTTCGACGGTCTTGTGGAGGTGAAGTCCATCGCCCGCGAGGCAGGCAGCCGCACCAAGATGGCTGTCACCAGTGCCGATCCCGATGTGGATGCAATCGGCGCTTGCGTCGGTCCCAAGGGTCAGCGCGTGGGCACCATCGTGGAAGAGCTCCGCGGCGAGAAGATCGACATCATCCGTTACAGCGAAGATCCCGCTGAGTTCGTCGCTGCCGCTCTCGCTCCCTCCGACGTGGTGGAAGTCATCGTCGCACCCGAGGGCAAGAGCTGCCGCGTCATCGTTCCCGACGATCAGCTGTCCCTCGCCATCGGCAAGGAGGGTCAGAACGCCCGTCTCGCTGCCCGCCTGACCGGCTACAAGATCGACATCAAGCCCGAAAGCTACGACGGCGAATAAGTCGTTTTCAGTACAACAAGGAGGTGTGCCTCCCTATGCAAAAGGTAAAGAAGATCCCCCAGCGGCAGTGCGTGGGCTGCCGCACGATGCGGGATAAGAAAGAGCTGATCCGCGTGGTGAAATCTCCCGAGGGTAACATCTCCATGGATTTCTCCGGACGCAGTCCCGGACGCGGCGCATATCTCTGCCCCGATCCCGCCTGCCTTGCGCGGGCAAGAAAGTCCCGCGCACTGGAGCGTGCGTTTGAGACCGCCATTCCCGAGCCGGTCTATGACGCGCTGGAAAAGGAAATGGAGGCGCATCATGGATAAGATCCTTCGTTTGATCGGTCTCGCCAAGCGGGGCGGCAATCTGGAGGCTGGCGAAGAGCCTGTCGGCGCAGCGGCAAGAGCGCGGGATGCCCGCGTGATCCTCGTGGCAGGTGATGCCGCGGAGAACACCTTCCGCCGCGTGCGTCATTTCGCGGACGCGGGACAGTGCATCTGGCTGTCCATTCCCTGCACGAAGGATGAGCTGGGCGGCTGCATTGGGCGCACATCCTGCGCCATGGTGGCAGTGACTGACCTCGGTCTTGCCAGCGCCATCGTCAAAAAGCTTGCAGAGATCGACCCCGACAAGTACAGTCTCTCTGCCGAGAAGATGACGCTGAAGGCGCAGCGCGCACAGGAGCGCCGCGAGGAAGCGGCACGGCACGAGAAGAATCTGCGCAGCGGCAAGAAGAAAAAGGCAAACGGCACTCCCGCGACGAAAGAACGAATTGTAACGCTTCCCGCGGAAAAGACTGCACAGGAGAAGAAGCCCGTCCGCGAAAAAAAGGCTTCCCCCAAGCCCGCTTACCGCAAGAGCGAGGGCGGCGAGAAGAAATTCTCCAAGCCCCGCGCGAAGAAGCCCTATCGCAAACCCGCCGAAGTGCGCTTTGCCAACAGCCGGCCGGTGAAAAAGGGCAAAGGTTCCGTGAAAAAATAAGAGAGCTTTGCTCTCAGAGTTTATAAAGTTGTAAATAGTCCCATTCAGGAGGTGCGTTTTATTGGCTATGAAGTATAAAGTCAGTGATCTTGCCAAGGATTTTGGCAAGTCCGCAAAGGAGATTTCCGCAATTCTCCACAAGTACACCGGCGAAACCTATCCTTCCGGCAAGGCGCTGGAGGATCACGAGCTGGCACTGGTGTTTGAGCGTCTGACCCAGGATCATCCTGTCACCATCGACGCAATTTTTGCCGAGACTCCCAAGAAGGAGGCTCCCAAGGCAGCAGAAGCACCCGCCGCAAAGCCCGCAGCACAGCAGGCACAGGGCGGCAGCCGTCCCCAGCAGGCACAGGGCAACCGCCCCCAGCAGGGTCAGGGCAATCGTCCCGCTCCCCAGCAGGCAGCTCCCGTGCAGCAGGACAGCACTTCTGTCTCCCGCGTGCCCCAGAAGAAGGTGGTCGATACCCGCAAGGCAACCAACGTGAATCTGGACAAGTACGACGAGAAGCTGCAGGATATGGCAGATCGCTCCGGCGGCGGTCGCCGCAATATGGAGCAGGGCAAGGAGAAGTTCCGCAACAAGCAGAAGGGCAACTCCTTCGCCAGCGGCAAGCGCAAGCAGGAAGAGGCTGAGAAGCTGCGCCGTCTCCAGCTGGAGGTCATCAAAAAGACCCCCCTCACCGTGCAGATCCCCGATGAGATCTCCGTCGGCGAGCTCGCAAGCCGCATGAAGAAGGCAGGCGCAGAGGTGGTCAAGGCTCTGATGAAGATGGGCGTGATGGCATCCCTCAGCGAAATGATCGACTACGATACCGCTGCCCTCATCGCCATGGAGCTCGGCTGCAAGGTGGAGAAGGAAGTGGTCGTTTCCATCGAAGAAAAGCTCATCGACGATCACGTGGACGCAGAGGAGGATCTGGAGTCCCGCGCACCCGTCGTTGTTGTCATGGGTCACGTCGACCACGGTAAGACCTCTCTGCTGGACGCTGTGCGCAACGCCCGCGTTGCCGCAGGCGAGGCAGGCGGCATCACCCAGCACATTGGTGCATATCAGGTCAAGGTGAACGGCAAGCCCATCACCTTCCTCGATACCCCCGGTCACGAAGCATTCACCTCCATGCGTGCCCGCGGCGCTATGTGCACGGACATCGCCATCCTCGTCGTCGCTGCCGACGACGGTATCAAGCCCCAGACCGTGGAGTCCATCAACCACGCCAAGGCTGCAGAAATTCCCATCATCGTCGCCATCAACAAGATGGATAAGCCTCAGGCAAACCCCGAGCGCGTGAAGCAGCAGCTCACCGAATACGGTCTGGTCGCTGAGGACTGGGGCGGCGAGACCATCATCTGCCCCATCTCCGCAAAGACCGGCGACGGTATCGAAAACCTGCTGGAGATGGTCACCCTCACCGCTGAGGTGGCAGAGCTGAAGGCTAACCCCAACCGTGCCGCATCCGGTATCGTGATCGAGGCACGTCTCGACAAGGGTCGCGGTCCTGTGGCTACTCTGCTGGTGCAGAACGGTACGCTCCGCGCAGGTGATATCATCATCGCAGGCACCTCTGTCGGTCGTGTCCGCGCCATGGTCAACGACAAGGGTCAGCGCATCAGCGAGGCAGCTCCCTCCGTGCCTGTGGAGATCACGGGTCTGAGCGAGGCTCCCTCTGCCGGCGCTGTGTTCAACGCCGTCGCTGACGAACGTCTTGCCCGCGAGCTTGCCGAGCAGCGCAAGGAAGAGGAGCGCACCCGCTCCAATGCTCCCGCTGCCAAGGTTTCTCTGGATGATCTGTTCAGCCAGATCCAGGCAGGCGAGATGAAGAACCTGAACATCATTGTCAAGGCAGACGTGCAGGGCAGCGTGGAAGCGGTCACCGCATCTCTCGAGAAGATCACCAACGAGGAAGTCCGCGTCCGCGTGATCCACGGCGGTGTCGGTGCCATCAACGAGTCCGACGTGATGCTCGCCGCTACCTCCAACGCCATCATCGTCGGCTTCAACGTCCGTCCCGACAACGCTGCCCGCGACAGCATCGCCCGCAGCAAGGTGGACGTTCGTATGTACCGCGTCATTTACGATGCCATCGACGAGATCAAGGCTGCTATGAAGGGTATGCTGGCTCCCAAGTTCCGCGAAGCTGCCATCGGTCAGGCAGAGATCCGTCAGGTCTACAAGGTCTCCGGTGTGGGCAGCATCGCAGGCTGCTACGTGCAGGAAGGCAAGATCCAGCGCAACTGCCAGGTCCGCGTGGTGCGTGACGGTATCGTCATCCACGAGGGTCAGCTGGCTTCCCTGCAGCGCTTCAAGGACAGCGTGAAGGAAGTCGCATCCGGCTACGAGTGCGGTCTTTCCATCGAAAAGTACAACGACATCAAGGAAGGCGACATTGTGGAAGCCTTCATCATGGAGCAGATCGAGGTCTGATCTCTCCAACCGATACCTTGAAATGAGAGGGGCGGGCAATCGCCCGCCCCTGACTTTTTCTTTTGGGAGGGATATGATGAGCCGTGTTCTTTTGCTGGCAGCGGACAAACCCCTGCCCCTTTGCGACCGGCAGTGCGAGCGCACCAAAACCACGACCATACAGGATAAGACCTTTTCCGTCACCGCACTCTTTGGCTTCCGCGTGTTTGAACACGCCTACTACCGCAGCGCAGTGGAGGATCTGGGCTACCCCATGAAGCCTCATCAGTATGAACTGGAGCTGGAGCTTGACGTGGACGACCTTTCCCATCTCAAAGCTTATCTGCGGGAGCACTTTTCCCCCGGCGAGACCTTTGAACTCTGGAATGTCTGGGTGGGTACGGATGATCTCAGTCGCCCCACCCATTACTGCGGCGATCTCCATGATTTTGACATGGAAACTCTACAGCAGTTTCTCTTCCCTCCCTACCCCGATGGCGGTCTCGGTCAGTGCCGCATGACCGTCACCGTCTAAATGATTATGCCCCGAAAAGGAGAATGATATGGCAGGCAATCGCATCAACCGCATCAACGAAGAGATCCAGCGCGAGCTGGCATCTCTCCTTCGCACGCTGAAGGACCCCCGCCTGCAGAGCGGTCTTGTGACCATCACCCGCGTGGATACCACGGGGGATCTCCGCTTTGCAAAGGTCTATATCAGCGTTCTTGACCCCAACACCACCAAGGAAGTCATGCGCGGACTTCGCTCCGCATCCGGCTTCCTGCGCCGTGAGATCGGTCACAGACTGCAGCTGCGCTACACCCCCGAGCTGCAGTTCGTTTCTGACGATTCCATTGCTTACGGCGCTCACATTCTGGAAGTGCTGCGCGACCCCACCAAGGTCAAGCCCGCAAACCCCGAAAACGAACACATCGTGCTGGAGGACGAATAAATCCTCTTCCCCACAGAAAGGAGCGCCCTATGTCTCTCACTCCCGCCGCTTTTGCTGAGCGGCTTCTGCAAAACGATAATATTCTCGTGCTCACCCACCGCCGTCCCGACGGCGACACCGTGGGCTGTGCCGCGGCGCTCACCGCCGCCCTTCGCAAGCGCGGCAAAACTGCCTACGCACTGGAAAATCCCGATATCACCAGTGTTTACGCGGATTATCTCGCACCCTACGTCGCGCCCGCCGATTTCACCCCCGCCTTTGTGGTGGCGGTGGATATGGCAGCGCGGAGCATGTTCCCGAAGAACGCAGCGCAGTATCTGGATGCCGTAGACCTCACCGTGGATCACCACGGCTCGCAGGAGTTTTACGCAAAGGAAACCTGTCTGGATGCGGACGCCGCTGCCTGCGGCGAGGTGGTCTATGAGATCTGCCGCGCCCTCGGCGTGATGGACGGCGAGATCGCAAAGCTGCTGTATCTCGCCATCTCTACCGACACAGGCTGCTTTGTCTACTCCAACACGACTTCCGACACCCACCGCATCGCAGGAGAACTGATGCGGGAGGAGTTCGACTGCTTTGCCATCAACAAGCGGCACTTCCGCACCAAGAGCCATGCCCGTATGCGTCTCGAAGCGGCAGTTATCGCAGGGATGGAGCTTTACGACAACGGTCGCATCGCCGTGCTGACCCTGCCCCTGTCCCTCATGGCAGAGATCGGCGCAACGGAAGCCGATGCGGATGACATCTCTTCTCTCGCAAACCTTCTCGAAGGCGTGGACTGCGGCATGGTCATCAAGGAACTGCCCTCGGGCGAGTGGAAGATCTCTCTTCGCACAGGCGCAAGACTGAACGCCAGCACCATCTGCAGCAAGTACGGTGGCGGCGGTCATGCAGCCGCTGCAGGCTGCACCCTCGGCGGTACGGCGGTGGAAGCAAGGGATGCCATGCTCGCCGCTGTTGCGGAGGTTGCCAATGGCTGACGGAATCCTCATCATTGACAAGCCCGCAGGCTGGACCAGCATGGATGTCTGCGCGAAGCTCCGCGGTATCTACAAGGAAAAGCGGGTGGGACACGCAGGCACTCTCGACCCTATGGCGACAGGCGTGCTGCCCGTGTTCATCGGCAAGGCAACGAAAGCCGTCTCCTTTGCGGAGGACGGCGAGAAGGAATATATCGCGGGACTGAGACTGGGTCTTGTCACCAACACGCAGGACACCACGGGCGAGACCCTTGCCGCGTCTCCCGTCACCGTGACAGAGGAGGAGCTTCGCGCGGTGCTGCCCCGCTTCATGGGCGAGCAGCTGCAGCTGCCTCCTATGTTCAGCGCCATCAAGAAGGACGGCAAGAAGCTCTACGAGCTTGCCCGCAAAGGGCAGGAGGTGGAGCGCAAGCGCCGCGCCATCACCATTTTCGAGCTAGAGGTGCTGGAAAAACAGGACGAGAGCACCTATCTCATCCGCGTGCGCTGCTCCAAGGGCACGTATGTCCGCACCCTCTGCCACGACATCGGAGAAGCCCTCGGCTGCGGGGGCTGTATGTGCAGTCTCCGCCGCACCATGGCAGCGGGCTTCACACTGGAGGAGAGCGTGACGCTGGAGCGGGCACAGGAGGAAAAGGAAGCTTTGCTCCTGCCCCTCGATGCCTACTTCCGCGACTTCCCCGCCCTGACACTGAACGAGTTTCAGCAGCGCCGCTGCTGCTGCGGCAATCCCGTACACGCAGAGGGGCTGGCTGACGGCAGCTATCGGCTCTATGGCAGGGACGGCAGGTTCCTTGCCCTGTCTGAGGCAAAGGATGGCATCCTCACCTCCATCAAAAACTTTTTCGGAGAATAAGCATGCAACAGAAAGTCATCGCGCTGGGTTTTTTTGACGGCGTTCATACAGGACACGGCGCGCTGCTGCGGAAAACCGCCGCGCGGGCGCAGGAGTTTTCCCTCCTCCCCGCGGCATTTACCTTTGACCGCGCCCCGCGGGAAGCCGTGTTCGGCATCCCCGTCCCTCTCATCAACTCCTCTCACGACCGCGCGCTGCTGATGCGGCAGCTCTACGGCATGGAGGAGGTCATCATCGCCCCCTTTGACCGTGCCATGATGACCATGGACTGGGAAGATTTTGTGGAAATGCTGGTGCGTGACCACGGTGCGGCGCATCTGGTGGCAGGGCATGATTTCCGTTTTGGACACAAAAACGAGGGCGATGTGGAAAAGCTCCGTGCGAAGTGTGCGGCGCTCGGCATCGGCTGCGACATTGTGGAGGAAGTGAAGCTGGACGGCATCACCGTCAGCTCCACATACATCCGTACCCTATTGGAGCAGGGGGATATTGAGCGGGCAAACCGTTTCCTCGGTCACCCCCATCTGCTGACCCAGACCGTGACCCACGGGCTGCGCATCGGGCGCACCATTGGCATCCCCACCATCAATTTTGCCGCCGACGAAAAACTCATCCTGCCGAAGGACGGTGTGTACGTTTCCACCGTCACGGCGCCGAGCGGGCAAACCCTGCTGGGGGTCACCAACGTGGGCTGCCGTCCCACAGTGAACGGTAAAGACCGCACGGTGGAGACCTCTTTGCTGGACTTTACAGGCGATCTTTACGGCGTGGAGCTCTGTCTTGCCTTCCGCGCACGGCTGCGGGATGAGGAAAAGTTCCCCTCGCTGGATGCCCTGCGCCTGCGGATCGAAGAGGACATCTGCGCGGCACGAAAGTGCTTCTCTCACGGCGTTTCTCCCTTCTGAATACATCTGCCCCTGTCGGAACAACTGCTCCGACAGGGGGTTTTTTGCACCCTTTTCGGGGAAAGCGGCATTTCCTGCCAAGGGGAATGTGTATCCCCTCATTTCCCGACAGGTTTTGTTGCCCCCTGCCGCTACAATGAGCAGGAAAGGAGGGACAAGCCATGAAACGACTGCAAAAAACCGATCCCTCAGAAACGCTGTCCTCCCTCCGCTGTATGCTGCTGCGTCTGGTGCTGGGGTGTCTGCTCAGCGCCCATCAGCTCTTCGGCGGCTATGCGCCTTACGCCCTCGGCTTCACCGCCGCCATGGGCGGCGGGTACGGTGGACTGTCTGCCATGGCAGGCACGCTGGCGGGGGCAGCGCTGTTCATGGATTTCAACCGCGCGCTGCGGCTCGGCGCGGTGAGTGTACTTATTTTCAGCGCAAACAGCAGCTTCGCAGGGACGAAAGCCGCACGCCATCCCCTCTTCCTGCCCGTGATGAGCGCCATCCTCACCGCATCGGTAGAGCTCATCTATCTCATCAACGGCGACGCAGATCTTGTGGAAGTGACCGAAGGGATCAGCGCCATGGTGCTGGCAGGACTTGCGGCATACAGCTTTCCCCACACGCTGACCCTGCCCCGCACACCACGGGAGACCTTTGCTGACATCGCCTTGCTTGCAGCGGTTTTCGGTTCACTCACTGAGATCGTTTTCCCGGGGAATATCTCCCTCGGGCGCTTGCTGCTGGGGGCTTTGACCATGACCCTTGCCTATCGCAGCAGCATCAGCACTGCTGCCGCCGCAGGCTTGGGACTGGGGCTGCTGCTGGATCTTCGCTGCGGCGGACAAAGCCTGTTCTTTACCGGCGCATACGGACTGGGGGCACTCTTCCTCTCCTCCCGTCGGGAGAGCGGCAAGCTCATCGCGGGCATCCTCTTCAACCTCGTTGTGGTGTTTTTTCTCTATCCTGCCGCCTCCACCCTCCGCGTCCCCATCATCGAGGAGACCCTGCTTTCGACCCTGCTCTATCTCGTCATCCCCACAGAGCAGGCAGGCAGGCGCATTGCCGTCCTTGCGGATAAGGAGCTTCCCCGCAGCCCCGCCGAGCGGCTCCGCCGCCAGTTGGAGCAGACTGCCCTCGCCTTTCGGGAGCTGGCAGAGAGCTTTCCCCGCTGCAGCTCTGCCGAGGAAAGCCCCTCCATCCTCTTCGACCGGGCGGCTGAGAACACCTGCCGCAGTTGTGGTCTCAATGACATCTGCTGGAAGCGGGAATACGAATCCACCCTCAGTGCCTGCAACGATGCCGCCGCCAAAATCCTGCGGCGGGGCATGGCAGAGGGCGCAGACTTCCCCGCCTATTTCAGCAGCCGCTGTCCCCATTTCCCTGACTTTCTGGATGCGGTCAACAGTGAGCTCTCCGCTTTCCTTCTGCGACAGCAGTATCGTCTGCGGCTGCGGCAGGCACGCAGCAGCGCCCGCGGGCAGTATCTGCAGCTGTCGGATCTCCTTGCCCGCACCGCCGAGGATCTGACCCTTCGCGCCATCCCCGCCGTCCGCGCCCGCCCCCTTGCCTATGAGGTGGGCACCTCCCTTCGCCCCAAGCGGGGAGAAGCCGTCAGCGGCGACAGCTGCCTGTTTTTTGAAAGCGACAGCGGACGTATGCTCTATCTCCTTCTCAGCGACGGTATGGGCTGCGGCAGAGATGCGCAGGCAGAGTCCTCCACCGCCGTGCGCCTGCTGGAGCGCTTTCTCCGCTCCGATGTGCCTGCGGAGGCAGCGCTGCAGACCCTCAATGCCGCCTTTTCCCTTCGCAGCGAGGAGGGCGGCGGCTTCACCACCATCGACCTGCTGGCAGTGGATCTTTACACCGCAGAGGCGGTGCTCTATAAATACGGTGCGGCACCCAGCTTCCTCCGTCAGGACGGACAGGTGCGGCGCATCAGCGGTGCAAGTCTGCCTGCAGGTCTTGAGCCTGCGGTGGACTCACCCGACATCACGCGTCTGCATTTGGGCAGCGGTGCGACGCTGCTGATGACCAGCGATGGCATCAGCGAAACGGAGACTGACCGCTGGATGCAGCAGCTTCTGCAGCAGTGCGGCGGACAGAATCCCCGCGCCCTCGCGGCGCTGTTCATGGTGGACTCCCTCTCCCACGGCGGAGAGCAGGACGACTGCACCGTGATGGTGCTTTCCATCGCAGGCGGCGATGTGGAGGTATAAAACGGCTCTTTGGCGGTAAGGATAAGACCGTGAAATCCGCCGGTCCTCCGGCTGCAAAGGAGCGATTCGATTGGTCAAAGGCACATCCCGGCGGGTAGTCGTTGTGGATTCCCCGGACCCCCATTTGTTTGAGCAGGCTATCTTCATCCTCCGCAAGGACGTCTTTGATCGCGAGGGCGTTTCTGCCAGGGATGTAGTGGCGGAAGCGGCAGAGCTTGCCGCCCACTGCGCCAAGGGCATGACACCACGGCGGCAGCTGCGCTTCTCCGCACTCCCCCGCTGGCTTTGTACGCTGGCAGGAGCAGGCGGCATCAGCCTTGTGTGGCTTGCCGCCACGTATCTTTGAGTTCTTCCCTCTCTCAGTCCAACGGCAGAAAAGTACTGCGTGTACTTCCCCGTTGGACCTTGCGTGTGCCACCATGGCACACGCTTTCTTTTTTCTTGGCAAGGTGGCAAAACTGTGGTATATTATTATAGTTATGTTACTTTTTTAGAAAGCAGGTACTCAGACCATGTTCATCGGTTCTGTGGAGATCGCATCTCCCTTGGTTCTCGCGCCCATGGCAGGCGTGACCGATATGGCATTCCGCAGCGTCTGCCGCGATATGGGCGCAGCCCTCACCTGCACGGAGCTGATCAGCTCCCGTGCCCTGTGCTATCAGGACAGGAAAAGCCGCCAGCTTTTGGAGCTTGCGGAAAACGAACGTCCGGGCGTGGTGCAGCTCTTCGGCAATGATCCTCAGTGCATGGCTGACGCGGCTGAGATCGCACTGGAAGCCTCCGGTGCGGATATCATCGACATCAACATGGGCTGCCCCGTGGGGAAAGTGGTTTCCAACGGCGACGGCAGCGCCCTGATGAAGGACCCCGAAAAGGCTGCCCGCATCGCGGAAGCCATCGTTAAGCGCGTGAACGTGCCTGTCACGGCAAAGATCCGCCGGGGCTGGGACAAGGGCAGCATCAACGCAGTGGAGGTATCGAAACTCCTTGAGAGCGTAGGCATCTCAGCCATCGCCGTCCACGGTCGCACCCGCGTGCAGATGTACGGCGGCACTGCCGACTGGACCACCATCCGCGAGGTGAAGGAAGCGGTGAAGATCCCTGTCATGGCAAACGGCGACGTGTTCACCGCAGAGGATGCCGTCCGTATTCTCAAGTTCACCCATGCCGACATGGTGATGATCGGCCGCGGTGCCTTCGGCAATCCCTGGTTGTTCCGGGAAGCTGCCGCAGCTCTTGCGGGTGAGCCTATCCCTGCGCCCCCCACGCTGCGGGAGCGCTGCGAAACTGCTGAGCGGCAGTTTGCCCTCTCCGCCGCCCACAAGGGTGAGAAGGTTGCCGTGCTGGAAGCCCGCCGCCACTATGCGTGGTATCTCAAGGGCGTTCGCAACGCCAGCTACTACCGCGAGAAGATCGTCCACATGGAGACCCTTGAAGATGTCCACAAGATCACCGAGGGCATCCTGCGGGATCTCGCTTGACATTTTTCCCCGCTGTGCTATGGTAAATACGGCAGGTGCCATCACCCTGCCAAAGAGATGGGAACCATCTCGTCAACTAAAAAAATGGGAGTAATTCAATATGAAACAACGTTCCGTCAAAGACCTCACGGCTGCCGCCGTGGTGGCAGCGCTGTACACAGCGCTTTCCCTGCTGTCCAATTCTTTGGGCATCGCCTTCGGACCTGTGCAATGCCGCTTTTCCGAAGCGCTGACCCTGCTGCCCATGATCCTGCCAAGCTCGGTGTACGGGCTGACGGTGGGGTGCCTCCTCACCAACATTCTCAGCCCTTACGGTCTGCCCGATCTGATCGTTGGCACCCTTGCCACCTTCCTTGCCGCCGACCTCACCCGCCGCTGCAAAAAAGACCGGCTGGGTGCGCTGCCCCCCGTGCTGTACAATGCCTTTTTGGTGGGCGCACTGCTGGCATTCCAGCAGACGGGTTTTGGCGCTGCCTTCCCTGCCGCCTTCTGTTATCAGGCGCTGACGGTGGGGCTCGGACAGCTCATCGCCTGTTATGGGCTCGGCATTCCCCTGCTGCGGATGCTTCGCAAGCATCTCAGGAAGCTGAACTGAGGACAAATTTTCACGTTCCAAAGACTTTGCTCTTTGGAACGTGTTCTTTTTGCTGCGATTCCATATTTTCTGCAACTTTTTTCAAAATTCCACTTGACAAGCCCACAGAGAAAAGTTAAAATAATTAAGCTCGTGTATTGCGGGTAAATCCTTGCTCACATCTTGGATATGTGGGCCATAAGACCAGAAGGAGGTGCAAAGAATGGCTAAGATTTCTGCCAATTACGAGGTCGTCTACATCATCGACCCTGCACAGGGTGAGGAGGCTATTGCCGCTACCGTGGCAAAGTTCAAGACCCTGGCTGAGCAGAACGCTACCAACGTGGAAGTTGAGGAGTGGGGCAAGCGCAAGCTGGCTTACGCAATCAACTACAAGTCCGAGGGTTACTATGTGCTGATGAGCTTCACCAGCGCTCCCGCGTTCCCCAAGGAGCTGGACCGCGTGTTCGGTATTACCGAAGGTATCATGCGTTCCATGATCGTCTGCAAGGGCGAATAAGAAGGACGGACCGAGATGCTGAATCGTATCATCATCATGGGTCGTCTGACCAAGGACCCCGAGCTGCGCAGGACCCAGTCCGGCACTGCCGTGACGAGCTTCTCTGTGGCTGTTGACCGCGATTTTAAGGGTCAGAACGGGGAAAAGGAAACCGATTTCATCGATGTCGTCGCCTGGAGAAGCACGGCAGAGTTTGTCTGCCAGTACTTCAGCAAGGGTCGCATGGCCGTTGTGGAAGGCAGACTGCAGATGAGAGATTGGAAAGACCAGAACGGCAACAACCGCCGCGTTGCGGAAGTCGTTGCCGATAACGTGTATTTCGGCGACAGCAAGCGTGACGGCGCTGCTCCCACGGGCGGCAGCATGGCTGCTCCCGCAGGCGGCTACAACAGAGCCCCTGTTGGCGGTATGCCTTCCACTTTCGCTGAAATCGAAGAAGAGGACGGCGAGCTGCCGTTCTAATCGAACGCCAATGCGTTCCATTCTAATAAGGAGGAAATCACCATGGCTATGGAAAACGAAAACCGCCCTGCTCGCGCCATGAACCGCAACCGCCGCAAGAAGGTTTGCCAGTTCTGCGTTGACAAGGCTACTTCTATCGACTACAAGGATGCCGCTAAGCTGCGCCGCTTCATCTCCGAGCGCTCCAAGATTCTGCCCCGCAGAACCACCGGCACCTGCGCTATGCATCAGCGCCAGCTGACCGAGGCTATCAAGCGCGCTCGTCAGATCGCTCTGCTGCCCTTCGTCACTGAATAAATGACGCTTTCAAAACTCCGGATCGCTGATCCGGAGTTTTTTGTTTTTGCCCCAAAACACAAGCTGCAGGGGCGCAGTCCTTTACAAGAATATATACATTGAGAATTTCTGCGGTGCAGCGGTTCTCAATCAACAAAAAAGGAAGTCTTTCGGGAAAACATCCCAAAGACTTCCTTTTTTCTTATTTCACTTCCTGCAGAAACTGCACGTTCATGTCAACATTGCCCTTGATGCCGGGAACCGTGCCGCTGGAAGTATACTGCCAGAGTTCATAGCCACCATAGTAGAATGCTGGAACGGCATTGTAATCCGCAAGCCACCAGCTGCGATCACAAATGCCTACGAGGTCGTAAAGAGCATAACCGATCTGCTGATAGAAGTAGACCGCGGACAGATAGCCCTCCTGCTCCACACGGTCGCAGAAGGCATTGGCACAAGCCGTCAGCATCTCACCCGAGATCTTGTTGGTGCGGGCAGAGGAGCTGCTCACCTTTTCCCAGTCAAAGACGATGGGCAAGGTCAAGGGATAAGACTGCACCATATCGAGCACCATTTCCGCTTCTTCGATGGCTTCTGCCTCGGTGATCGCCTGAGAGAAAATATACACACCCACGTCCAGACCCGCGTCCAGAGCCCCCTGCATATTCTGATGGAAATAGCCATCCTCCACCAGTGCGCCCGAGCCATAGCCGCGGTAAGCCGCACGGATGATGGCGAACTCCACACCGGAGGCAGCCACTGCCTCCCAGTCGATATCCTGCTGATAGGAGGACACGTCGATGCCCACCCGGGAGTTGCCGTCCACACTGCGGCGGTAGCCATACTCATCGTGGAAGAAGCTCTCCTCGTTGTAAGGGTTCTTGGGAAGCTCCTCCACAATGTCATACCATTTGCCCTGGAACGCAATGAGACCCGTTGCCTCACGGCTGATGTCCTTCCACTCGGTATTCATAATGCGCCAGACCACTGCTGCCATTTCGCCGCGCTTGATGGAGTCTGCGGCACAGAGCTTGCGAACGCCAAAGACCTCTTTGCCCTGCATGATACCGGTGGTATAGAGCGCCTTGGCATAGCCGTCATTGGTGTCGGCATAGGGGCTCTCGATATCCAGCTCCGGCAGCTTCAGCGCGCGGGCGGTCAGTCTTGCCACCAGCAGACGGCTGGCATCTGCCTTGAGACTGGTGATCTCGCCCTCGTCAATAAAGCCCTTCTGCAGCGCATAGTCATAGTAGCCGCCGAGGGCACCTGCCGCGGTGGGCTCCTGCTCAGGATAGCCCGCCGCAAGCAGCACCAGCTTCAGCGCCGCGCCGCAGCTGAGGGTGTTATAGGGACGATAGGTGCCATCTTCATAGCCGCCGATGACCCCCGCTTCCGTGAGATCCAGGATCTCCTGCTCACACCAGAGATCTTCATTCACATCGGTAAAGGCACAGGCTGTCACCGTCGCCATCATCGTCAGCGCCATGCTGAGCGCCAGCAGCATTCCCACCCATCTTTTTTTCATGGTTTCCTCGCTTTCTGTATCCGGGGATTTTCTTTCTTCATTCTAAAAAAAGACCCCGCAGCGAAACTGCTGCGGGGTCCGCATCGCAAAATCAGTATAGCATGAGCGTATCTGTCTGTAAATCTTTTATTCCACAGGAATCTCTTCCAAAGCTTGGTAATTCCGCATACGCCAGATCACAGCGGCAGCTTCCGAGCGGCGCAGGTTGGACTTTGCGTCCAGCACGCGCACACCGTCCACATCCTTGCCTGCCATGATGCCCGTGTCATAGAGGGCGGTGGCATAGGGATCGTCTGCATCGGCATAGGGCGTTTCTGCATCCGAAGGGGCAAGTCCCATTGCCTTTGCCACAAGCTTTGCCACCATCAGGCGGCTGGCAGGTGCCTTGAGATCGGTGATCTCCCCCGTCTGCACAAGCCCTTCCCGCTCAGCCAGTGCCAGATAGCCGCCGAAGGCGCTCCCGTCCACAGGCTTCTGCTCGTCATAGCCGGCACTCAGCAGCACCAGCTTCAGCACCGCGCCGCAGCTGAGCGCATCGTTCGGGCGGTACGTACCATCGTCATAGCCGCCGATGATGTGCGCATCGCTGAGCTCCTTCAGCTCGTCATAATACCATGCGGACATGGGGACATCGGAAAAGGGACTGAGGCTCAGATTTCTGTGATCCACTGCCCCCTTGGTCCAGACCGCCTTCACAGCCACCGCCTTGGTGGGGCAGACGCTCGGCAGCAGCAGCTTGCCGTCCTCGGTTTCCCATCCCGCGAGCTGATAGCCGCTGCGCTGGGCGGTGGAAAACTCGCCGTAGGGCACACCCTTTTCATAGTAGAGAATATATTTGTCTGACGTGCCCTTGCCGCCGTCAAAGCGGACGTAGGTATAATCCTTGGGCTCGCCATCGTAATAGGGCCCGACCAGCTTCAGCGAATTTTCCCACTCGATTTCTGCCGCAAGGGTCTCCATCTCCGCCGCAAGGGTCTCCATGGCGGCAGTGGTGTCTGCGATCATTTCCTCCGCAAGGGCAGTGCCCTCCGCATCCACGCCGTTTGCAAGCAGGGTCTCCATCTCCGCATAGCGGGTCTTCATGCCCTGCAGCTGCAGCTCCTTTTCGGTGGGCGCGTGCCAGTATTCGTAGTTGAGGTCGCCGTAGTCACCATAGAGGAAGATCTTTGCCTCCTGCATACGGCGGATCGCCAGACCCGAGAGCACCCTGCCCCCTGCGCGGCAGTAGCCGCCGAAGGCATTGACCACCTGCACATCGGTGTAATTCTCGATGCCCGCCTTGAGATAGCTGCTGAGGGTGCCGTTCATCCACTTGGTGCTGAGATTGTGGGTGAGGCTGAGCAGCGCATCATACTCATAATGGGTGACAAGGATGTTATTCTTCTGCAGGAAGCTGTTGAGATAGCCCGTATAGTTCGTAATATGCCCGCGCAGCAGCTCCAGCGCCTTTTCCCGGGAAATGCCGTTCGGGTACTGCCCCGCCTTTATCTGGGTACCATAGCCGATGTACCAATGCCCGCCGGACTGGTGCGCCGTGGCGCGGAAGCCCTCCTGATTGGCAATGAACTTCACAATGGCTTCGCTGGGTGTCCACGCACTGCGGCGTTCCTCCGTCGCCATGATGAGGTGTACCTCTTCGTCGATGATCAGCTCCTCTGACTCCTCCGTTGCAAACGCCATCGTGGAAAAGAGCATCGTCAGCGCAAGCAATGCGCAAAAAAACCGCTTTGATCGCTTCACAGTGGTTGCCTCCTGTTCGTGTTTCATTCGTGCCGAAGCACGGGAAAAAGCAAATAACACGATTATGATACCAAATTTTTACCGTTTTGTAAACATTTATCCTGCATTTCTCCTGTTTTTCCGTCTCGCGAGCGGCAAAAAGCGCCCTGCGGAATCCCCGCAAGGCGCTTTTCCACGATATGCGCTTTTGTTGGACTTGCGTCCCAATGTCGTTTTCACAGGGGGCGAAGGATCAGCCGTTCTGACGCATCTTCTCCTCAAAGATATCCAGCTTCACGGGCTTGGAATAGTAGTAGCCCTGCACATAGCAGTGTTCAAACTGCCGCAGAAACTCCACCTGCGAGCGCTGCTCCACGCCCTCCACGACTACGTACAGACCCATGCTCCGTGCCATCTGGATCAGCGCCTTCAGAATGACCTGACCCTTGCTCACCTCACCGCTGAGGAACTTCATATCCATCTTGATCACATCAATGGGCATATCATTCAGCATATTCAGCGAGGAATAGCCGCTGCCGAAATCGTCCATAGCGATGCGGAAACCGTCCGACTGCAGGGTGCGGATCGTGTCAAAAATATTCCCCGCCTCCTCGCCGCAGATAGACTCCGTGATCTCCAACTCAATATCCGAGGGCTGCAGATGGTAGGTCTCGATCAGAGAAAGGAGTTTATGGTGCAACTCGTGCCCATAGAAGTGGATGCGGGAGACATTGACGGAAATGGGCACGGTCTGGATGCCCTTTTGCTTCAGCTCCGACTGCAGGCGGCAGGCTTCCTCCCAGATGAAGTAATCCAGAGACGTGATGAAGCCGTTTCGCTCAAACACACCAACGAACACACCGGGGGAAATGTTGCCCTTCTCGGGGTGCTGCCAGCGCACCAGCACCTCGCCGCCGATGATCTTCTCCGTATTGGGATCATACTTCGGCTGCACAACAATGTAGAACTGCCGCTGCTCCAGCGCCTGCTCCATACCGGCTTCGATTTCCTTTTCCAGCTTCGCCTGCTCGCGGTTGCGCTCATCGTAGAAGTAGATGTATTCCTTGTAGTTATACTCCTTGTCATGGATCGCTTCCAGTGCGCGGTCACACATCACATTGATGGGCTTGTCCGTATGCGCCTTCGCCACAAACACACCGTACACCACACGGATATCGATATCCTCAAGGAAGGTCTTGAAGCGTTTGGGGAGCTCAAGGCGATCAAACGCAGGCTTGGAGATACAGAAATAGAAATGATCTGCCATGAAGCGTGCGGGGATCATACACTTGTCCTTATCCAGCTTCTGCAGCTCGCCGCCGATCGCCTTGAGCAGCTGGTCGCCCACAGGCACACCGTAAAACTCGTTGACCACCTTGAAGTCGGTGATATCCATGGAAACGATGCAGATATCCTCGTCGGATGTGCGGAGAAGCTCCTGCGCTCTCACATAGAAGTAGGGACGGTTATAGAGCCCTGTCAATTCATCCGTCTGCACCCGTTTCTGCATGCGCTCGTATTCCCGCTTCTCCACTCTGGCGTTTGCCAGTCTGCTGGTCAAAACTGCGTAAGCGATGAGACCCAGCATCAACACCACAACAAAAGCGAGAATCCACTCCCAGTTCTGATACACAAAGTCCTCATTTTCGAGGGGATAGGGCTGCATCAGCAATTCGCGCTTAACGATCTCATTGATCTCCGCATCAGAGATGTGATGGATCGCCTTGTTGATGACATTGATCAGCATCTGCTGATCTCCCGTTGCCATAATGCAGGCCTCGTTTCCGTGGTCAATTCCGGGAACGACCGTGAGCTTCTCCGTATATTCCGGCTTCTGCATCAGATAGCTGGCGCGGTGGCTGTTTTGGATCACCATGCCCGCCTCTTTGTTGATCAAAGCCTCAAAGCAGGCCTTGGCATCGGGGAAATACTTGACCTCGTAATTCGGATTTTCCTCCAGCAGCACGGGCTCCAGATAAGCCAGATCCTCCGTGATGGCAATGACATGGGAAAGATAATGATCCTCCACAAACGCTGCCTGCCGCTTGACATAAGCGACTTCCACATCGGTGATGGGATTGGAAATGATCGATCCCGGGATATCACTCATGTGCTCCAGCGCGTTCTGAGTGCGCAGCAGCAGATAGCCGTCCCCCAGATACCGCTCATGAGCTTCCTGCGAATAAAGCTCCAGATCGCCGCCCTCCAGAACGAAATCAATGCCGCTCTTTTGCGCAAGGAGCTTGACGACCTCCGTCCAGATGCCCTTCGTTTCCCCATCCTCTATATAGCAGGAGGGGTGCTGATCCTGGAACATCTTGATTTTGATGGTTCCAAGACTCTCAATGTACTCCATTTCTTCTTTGGTATACAGAGGGGTACTGCTGAGGGACTCGTGACCAAAATATTTGGCGCTGAGAGTGCCTGCAAAAGCAGGATCATCAAACATGATCTCCTGCAGCACGGCATCGATGGTGTCAAGCAAAGCCTGATCTTCAGTATTTGCGATGCAGTGATAGGCGTCGAGACCGGAGATATCCACCAGCTTCAAATCCGACCTTGCATAGCGGCTGCCGACCACCATCATGTCGATCTTGCCTAGTTGCAGAGCCGAAGTCATGTCGTTTTCACGATTGAAGTATATTCCTTCGTAATCGATCTGCTGCTCTTGCGCATACCTTTCAAAGTCTCGTGCGGAGTAGCTCTCTTTCAGCAGACCTATCCGGCAGCCCTGCATGGCTTCGTAGTCCTGATAAGAAATGTTGCTGTCCGCCTTTGCATAGAGAATGGAAACCTCATATCCAAAAGGCATACGGGAATAGAGAAACTCCTTCGCACGCTCTTCGGTATGGTGGGCAGTACAGATCAAATCGATCTCTCCCCTGCGGAGCTTGCTCAAAGACATCAGCCAGCTGGAATCCTTCACATACTCATACTCCCAGCCGGTATACTCTGCAATTTTTTCGAGATACTCTACGCCGTAGCCGTAAAACTGTCCATCCGTTTCTCTGATGAAATGAGAGTTGCTGTCATAGCCGACACGAATCACTGTCTGCTCTGCCGCAAATGCTCTCCCGGGTACGAGCGACAGAAGAATCACAAGGATCAGAAACAGAGCTGCGCATTTCTTTGCAGCGAGGTACAGCTGTTTCATTTTCCTGATCACTTCCCTTTATTGGTTTCATAGTGTTAAGTATTAAAATCTTTACCACAGTTCAGTTTAGCACAGCAACGAAAAAAATTCCAGTAACAATCTGTCAAAGCAATTTACAATTTGGAAACAGTATTTGGCATTTTGCCCCGTCTCGCAGCAAAAAACCGTCCCCGAAGCGTTGCTTCGGGGACGGCTGCGATATGGTTTCTGCAATCAGATGTTGTACCAGCGGATCTCGTTGGCATCGAGATGCAGCTCGAAGCTGCCGCTGTCGGTGTACACCACGGTATCCTGAGGCACATAGGTGTTGTTGACCACGCAGTACTTGCCGTTGGCAACAAAGGCGTGGACTTCCACGTTGTAGTTGGTGGAGAACCACTTGTTGAGCTCCTCCTCGCCGTGGGCAGCCCAGAGGATCGCACGGTAGAGCACGCGGCTGTTCTCGAAGGAGTAAGGCAGACCCGAGATATACACGCTGCGGCCAGCGCCGAAGCCGTTGACAGCCATCTGCACTTCCTTGTCCTTCTGCACGAGGATGTCGGTACCCTCGAAGGCATAGATGCTCTTCTTGCCCTCGCCGAAGTTGACTTCGTCTGCCACATCCTTGAGGATAAAGTGATTGGGATTCTGCTCCCAGTTGTACTTATCGTAGTTCAGGGTCATGCCGGTCTCCTTCTCCACGCCGAGAATGTTTGCCAGCTGGAAGTAGTGGCCCTGATACTGGTGACCGGTGGGCTCGCCCACGCCGATGAAGCCGCCGCCGTTGTGGACGAACTTACGGATGGCTGTGGAAACTGCGGCATCCTCCCACTCTGCGCCGCCGGTGTGAGCGGTGTCGCCGTCACCGACGTTGATGATAACATCAATGGAATCGAGGATGGTGGGATCGTTGCGGATATCGTCGAAGGAAATAAACTTCACATCGAAGGGTGCGCCGGAGAGCGCCTCGATGACACCGGCATAGGAGTAGTTCTGCTTCTGATACAGAGCATGGTGCACCATGTGGCAGCCCCATGCGCGCATCTTACCCCAGCTGTTGAGCACAGCCACAGTCTTGACGCAATAAGGAGTGGTGCCCTTGATGTTCTCATAGAGCTCACGGAACTCGTTGCAGACGGATTCCACATAGTCGATGAACTCGGGGAACTCCAGTGCCAGCTTCAGATAGCCGCCGTAGCCAATGCGGTCGATGGGCTTACGGAGGATGGCGCGACGCGCAGTCACCCAGTTCTCCTTTGCCTCACGCACAGGGTCGCCGCCCTCGTGGAAGGTGTCGGGGAAGAAGTAGGGCAGGAAACGACCCTCGGTGTACTTCACGCCGGGGATATCGGAGATCAGACGCAGGGTTGCGCCGTTACCCACGGAGCCGACAACCGCATCGAGACCGATGGTCTTGAACTCCTCCATGAAGGGTTCGGTGCCGATGAAGTGATCGCCGAGGAACATCATGGCTTCCTTGCCGAGCTCATGGGTGATGTCCACCATTTCCTTGGCAAGGGCTGCCACTTCACGGCGCTGGAATGCCATAAAGTCCTTGAACTCCTTGCTGGGCACGCGGTACTGGTTGTTGTAGTAACCCTGATCGACGATGTACTCGGGGCGGAACTTGTAGCCGACTTCCTTCTCGAACTGCTCAAGGATGAAAGGGGAAACAGATGCAGAATAGCCGTACCAGTCCACATACTTCTCGCGCTTCAGCTCATCGAACATGAGAGTGAACTGATGGAAGAAGGTGGTGTAGCGGATGACGTTGACATAGGGATGGTCTGCGATGAACTTGCGCAGGCGCTCCATGGTGAACTTGTGGGTCTTAGGCTGACGCACGTCGAAGGTGATCTGATGCTCGAAGTTCTGCCAGTTGTTGGTGACCGCATTGTACATGTGCACAGGGTCCCAGATGAGATAAGCGAGGAATGCCACGGTGTACTCGTGGAAAGCCTCGGGTGCGTGGATCACCACGCAGCCGCTCTCCGCATTGTAATCCCATGCCTCGGGCGCAATGGGCTCACCGGTAGTGCGGTCCACCACTTCCCACCAGCGCTTGATGTCATCGCGGGTGTTGACTTCCATCAGCTCGGGAGAAATGCCCTTCATCAGAGGGATCTCCAGTGCGCCGCCGGTGGCGGTGTGGAAACCGGTCATAATGTAGCACTGCTGCACCTCGTCGGGATTTGCCTTTGCCCAGGCATTGTCCTTGCGGGTGGTGTAGTAGGTAGAATAGATCTTTGCGTTCTGACCCTGCAGCTCAGTGGGGAAATCGGTGCCGTCGCAGTCACGGATGGCGTCCGCGCCCCAGCGCTTCATAATTTCAAGAGTTTCGGGGACCACGTCCAGATCGGTGGGAATGGTCACACGACCCACTTTTCTTGCATCACACATATCAGGAATCTCCTTTCGGGAATCAAATTGATGATAATGTTGAAAACAGATTGTAATTTTTACTTTCTATTATACCGTGCGTTATAGATAAACAGAGCTGCCAGCAGGAACACCATGCCGACGCACATGATTCCCAGACCCGCCAGCTTGCCGGTCATCTTCCAACCGACAACGGTCAGCACGATGCCAATGACAAAGAACAGCGCGATGAGGAACATACGCAGCTTTTCGTGATTTCTCCAATCCATACTGTCACCTTAACCTTTCAGACCGCCCACGGTCATGCCCTGGGTCAGATTCTTCTGCACGCAGATGTAGAGGATGAGAACGGGCAGCATGACCAGCACAAGTCCTGCATACATGGGACCGTACTCAGCGGCAGACTGCTGCGCCTGCATCAGATTCAGCAGACCTGCGGGCAGCGTCCACTGGTCTCTCTCCGTCACGAGGGTCTTGATGATGATGTACTCATTCCAGAAGGAGAGGAAGTTGAAGAGGATGACGGTGATGATGGAGGGCTTTGCCATGGGGAAGATGATCTTGATCATGGTCTTGAAGTAGCCCGCGCCGTCGATATAGGCAGCCTCTTCAAAGTCATGGGGCAGGGTGGAGAAATAGCTCGAGAGCAGATAGATGGTAAAGGGCAGTGCCGTTGCCGCATAGACGATGGCAACCACAAAGTGATTATTCAGCAGCACAGCTTTGCCCAAAATGCCCTTGAGCAGCTTGTCGCCATCGCTCAGCATCAGATAGATGGGCACGACGATGTAGTTCACGTTGATGAACAGACCTGCCATAAAGGCGGTGTTGAGGAACTTCTGACCGGGGAACTTGAAGCGCGCCAGGCAGTAAGACGCAGGCAGCGCCACCACCAGCAGGATAATCAGTGCGAGGGCGGTGATCATCACGGAGTGCAGCATATAGCCGCCCATGTTTGCCTTGGTCCACGCGTCCACAAAGTTCTGCCAGTGGATATGGGTGGGCAATGCCCAGGGGCTGCCGTAATGCTCGGAGGTTTCCTTGACGGAGGCAACCATGACCCATGCCACGGGGACGAGGATCACAATGGCGAGCAGACTCAGCACAAGATAGATGAAAATCTTATACAGGCGCTGACCCTTGTTTGCCTGAAGGGTAGTATTCTCTTTCATGTCAGCACCTCCTTAATATTCCAGAACGTCACGCTCGGTTGCCTTGTTCACAATGGCAGACAGACCGAAGGAGAACAGGAAGATGACCACGCCGATCGCCATGGCGTAACCGTAGCCGCCGCCGAGGTTCTTCTGATTGTACATATACAGCAGCGCCACGTTGGATGCGTTGTTGGGACCGCCGCTGGTCATAGCGCTGACGAAAAGGAACGCCATGTTGATGGTAGAAATGATAAAGAAGGTCAGCGTGGTGCGGATGTTGGTCCAGATAAGGGGCAGGGTGATCTGGAAGAACTGGGTCACACCGGTAGCACCGTCGAGAGAGGAGCTCTCATAGAGATCCACAGGCACGGCTGCCATAGATGCCATGTACATGACCATGTAATAGCCGATTGCCTGCCACACCATGGCAATGACAAGGCTCATAATAACGTGCTCCTCACCCTTCCAGAGGACACCCTCACTGCCAAAAACGCTCAGAATGCTGTTCAGCAGACCGCGATCCACGTCGTAGATGGCGGAGAAGATACCGGAGATAACGACCACGGAAAGGATATTGGGGATGTAAAACACGATACGGAAGAAGTTCTGACCGCGGAGCTTTTCGCGGGTCAGAATACCTGCGAACACCAGTGCGGTGCCCATGGTAAAGACCGTCACCATCACGATCAGCAGCAGCATATTCTGCATGGAGCGGATGAAGGTGGCATCATTCATCAGCATCTGGAAATTCTTCAGACCGATGAAGGTCTCCTGGGGATTAAAGGTGCTGCGCTGGAACAGGGACAGACGGAAAACATTGAAGGTGGGCACAAGCATGAAAATGGTAAACAAAATCACAGCCGGCGCCACACATGTGAAAAGAAATGCTGTGCGTCTGGAATTGCTCTTCATGTTTTGAATCAGCTCCTTTTTTTGATTGTGTATGCAAGGTATTTTCCGCTGCGCAGGGCAGTGCACCTGCCCAAAGGAAAACACCTTAAAAAATGGGTGACAGTGACAGAAGTCACTGCCACCCAAAATGTTTACTGAGTGATCTCGTGGATAGTCAGATTAGCCCAGCTTAGCAGCTGCCATCTGAGCGGAGTTGGTCTTGACCAGCTCTGCGTAGTCGTCGATGGTGATGGTGCCTGCAACCAGAGAGTCGATGGGAGCGAAGAAGGTGTCAGCAACAGTCACACCGGGGATCTCGCCGAATGCAGCGAATGCACCCATGCAAGCCTTAGCGCCGTTGTCATAGATGGAGTAGAACACCTTGTTCTCGCCTTCCAGACCGTCTGCAACACCGACGATGGGCTGGATAGCACCAGCGGTAGCAAAGATCTCAGCAGCCTTGTCGGAGTACAGGAATGCCACGAACTGCTCAGCAGCCTCGATGTTCTCAGCGCCTGCGGGGATCCAAGCCTGCTCGAACCAGCAGTATGCATAGGGAGCTGCGCTGGAATCGAAGCCGGGCAGTGCGGTCATGCCCCAAGCAAACTCGTTCTCCAGAGTTGCCTCCGCATCTCTCATCTCACCGGTGATCCAAGTGCCGTTGGGCATGAACAGTGCATCATTGGTCATGACCATCAGCTGGTTCTTGGTGAAGTCCTGGTTGTTAGCCTGTGCGGGGGTGTTGGGGTGAACGTAAGTAGCCAGCTTAGCGATGACATCCAGAACCTTCTGAGCCTCAGCGGTCTCCCAGATGCCCTCTTCGTAGTTGCTGATGGACTCCCACAGCTCAGTGCCGCCAACGGAAGCGATCAGAGTGGGGATAAAGGTATCAAAGTAACCGGTGGTGGGGTAGGTGAACAGAGCGATGCCCTCAGCCTTTGCGAGGTCGCCCAGTGCCCACATCTCATCCCAGGTGGTGGGAACGGTCCAGCCCTTCTCCTCGAACAGCTTAGCGTTGTAGAACAGGCCGCAGGGAGAATAGAACATGGGAGCGAGGTAGGTCTTGCCATCGCCATAGGGGCTGGTGATGGAAGTCTCAGTGAAACCGCCAACGATCTTGTCAGCGGGGGTTGCGGACTCGCCGGGGATGGTGGTAGCGAGCATGTTGGTCAGGTCGTGCATAGCGTTAGCCTTGATCAGCTGCTCGGTCAGACCAGCGGGACGACCGGTAGCCAGGTGCACAACGTCGGGATACTCGCCGTTCTGCATGGGACCGGAGATAACGTCCTCCAAGTTCTTGTCGGTGGTCAGCTCGACCTTGATGCCGGTCTCTGCCTCGAAAGCTGCAGCGACGTCAGCCCAAACCTGAGAGCCGTAAGCGGTCTCGATTGCTGCGACCTTGATGGTGGTAGCAGCAGCCTCGCCGCCCTCATCGGTAGCAGGCTCATCGGAAGTGCCGCCGCAAGCGACCAGAGCCATGGTCATGACCATAGCCAGGAGAAGTGCGATGATCTTCTTCATTTTATGAATCCTCCATATACTTTTCTTGTTTTGTGGAAATTGCTTTCCACTGCCTGAGTTTAGTATATCGTTGTCCCCATTTTCCCTCAAGATGGTTCTTGCTCACTTTTTTAGTTTTCTTGCTTTCCTGCATTTTTCAGCATTTCACCCAAGCAAACCCCTATTTTTTAGTCATTTCACACATAGTCGCACAAAATACCTCTCGAATTGCGTTTTTTTCGTGCTTTAAAGTGTTTGATAGTCCTTGCAAGAAACAACAAAACGAAATATAATGTCAATATATCTAAAACACATAGCCGAGGAGGTTCATTTTCCATGAGCAGAAGCCATTACAGCCTTGATCGCAGCCGTGCGCTTCCCATCCGCGGCACCACAAAGCTGCTGAGTGTCGCCAGCGCCACCTATGGCGGCGACTGGCACTCTGCCCCCCACACCCATAGCCACATGGAGCTGTTCTATATCGTGGGCGGCAAGGGGCAATTTCTGATTGAAGATCAGCTCTACCCGGTAGATGCCAACAACCTTGTGGTCATCAATCCCAATGTCTCCCACACGGAAGTCGGTCTGAACGCCCAACCGCTGGAGTATATCGTCCTCGGCATCGAAAGCGTGGAGCTCGCGACCTCTGAGAACTCCAACGGTCAGTTCGCCATCCTCAACTGCTTCGAGAGCATGGAGATCTCCTCCTGTCTGAGAAACATCCTGCGAGAAATGGAAATGCGCGGCAGCGGCTATGAGGACATCTGTCAGGCGTATCTGGAGATCCTTCTCATCCGTCTCATGCGCAGCACCGATCTCTCCGTTTTGTCTGCCCCTTCCCAAACCGGCAGCAACCGGCAGTGCGCCGCTGTCAAGCGGTACATCGACCTGCATTTCAAAGAGCCGCTGACACTGGAGCTTCTGGCGGAGGAGGCACACATGAACAAGTACTACCTTGCCCATGCCTTTAAGCGAGAGTTCGGCGACTCCCCCATCAATTACATGATCGCCAAGCGCATCAACGAAAGTAAGTATCTCCTCGCCGAGACCGATCTCTCCATGTCCCAGATCGCACAGCTCCTTGGCTTCTCCTCCCCCAGCTATTTTTCGCAGGTATTCCGCAGAACCCAGTCCGTCAGCCCTCTGGAATATCGTCAATTCACCAAGCGGGGGTATTGATATATATATATAAAGGCTGCGACCAAAGTCGCAGCCTTGAGACTGTCGATAAACCCTTTTATCCGATTCGACGGGAAGGAAGGGTGTGTGCGGGAAACCCAGGAAGGGTGTCCTGCACCTTTCAAATAAGAAGTTTTTAGAACTTTTTGCAAGTTCTAAAAACTTGCACAGCGGGGCG
>JAFVXA010000009.1 GCA_017501355.1 Oscillospiraceae bacterium | reverse complement strand
TCCGATTCGACGGGAAGGAAGGGTGTGTGCGGGAAACCCAGGAAGGGTGTCCTGCACCTTTCAAATAAGAAGTTTTTAGAACTTTTTGCAAGTTCTAAAAACTTGCACAGCGGGGCGAAATACTTTTTCGACACGCTGAAAGCGGCGGTTTTCCGCCGCTTTTTCTTGCCATTTTCGCCCTCATCCGCTACAATGAAAGCAATGATGATCCTAAGGAGGAATTGATTTTGAAGAAAAACAAGCTTGGCAAAATTCTGCTGATCACCTTCGGCGTACTCATCGCCCTGTATCTGTTCTTGATCTGTCCCCGCCTGAACAGCCCCGACATGACCACTCTTACCTCTTACAGCTACGCCCATCGCGGCTATTTCGACAACGAAAACGGCGTGCCCGAAAACTCCCTTGCCTCCTTCCGCCTTGCGGCAGAAAAGGGCTACGGCGTGGAGCTGGACGTGCAGCCCAGCTCTGACGGTGTTGCCATGGTGTTCCATGACAAGGATCTCGAGCGTATGTGCGGTGTCAAGGGCGCACCCTGGGACTATACCGCCGCCGAGCTGCAGGAGATGAAGCTCCTCGGCACGGACGAAACCATCCCCACGCTGGAAGAGGCACTGGCTGTCATCAACGGCAAGGTGCCTGTGCTTGTAGAGTATAAGCTCGACAAGGTGGATACCGAGATCTGCGTCATCGCACAGGCAGTTCTCGACGATTACGAGGGTGAATACTTCATGCAGGCGTTCCATCCTCTGGCACTGATGTGGTACAAGAAAAATGCCCCCGATGTGGTCCGCGGTCAGCTCATGCAGGACTACATGACGAAGGAGGACTACGCAGGCAAGCCCCTCTACTTCTTCCTCGGTCACATGGTGGCTGACGTGGTCACCCGCCCCGACTTCATCTCCTTCCGTCACGATGACAAGGTGAACATCTCTGTCCGTCTCTGTGACTTGCTGGGTGCGCCCATGCTCTGCTGGACGATGCAGGGTGAGGATATGATCTCCTCTGCGCCCAGCGGCTTTGATGCTGTCATCTTTAACCACGTTCCCTCTGTTGAATAAAGCAAGTACAAGCCCCTCTGCCGTGGCAGAGGGGCTTGTTGCATGGAACGGTAACCTTATGGTCATACTAAGGAAAAATCCACCGCAGGAGGAATGACTTTTGGAACAACTCAGCGGGAACTTTTCCCATGACTGCGCCTTTTTTGACCGTCAGCTCGGTGCGGGAAAAAACTATGATATTCTCGCCCGCAACGTCCATGTGGGCGCACACCGAGGACGTATCTGGTGCATCGACGGCTACGCCGACGACACCACCGTGGAGCGCATCATTGCCTTCTGGCTGACCCTGCCCCACAACGCCGCCGCAAGCTCTGTCGATGACTTCATCGCCCGTTTCGTCACCTTTGATGAGGTCTCCCACAGTGCCGCCGCCCCGGAGCTCACCACCAACGTCCTCTCGGGAAAGCTCTTGCTCCTCGCAGAGGGAATCCCCGAGGGCATTGTCATCGACGCGAAAACCGTCCCCTGCCGCGGCGTGGAAGAGCCCGGTGACAGCCGCGTGCTGCGAGGCGCCCACGACGGCTTTGTGGAAGCCCTTGTGCGGAATACCGCTCTCTTGCGCCGCCGCATCCGCGACCCCCGTCTACATCTGGAGGGGCTCAAAATCGGGCAGAAATCCCAGACAGATGTGGTCATCTGCTATATGGAGGGGCTTGCGGATGAAAAGCTCCTGCGGCAGCTGCGGCAGAAGCTGGAAGCCCTCACCCCCGAATCCTTTTCCATGGGACAGGAGAGCGTCTCAGAAGCCCTCAGAGGGGGACGGGGACAGTGGTATAACCCCCTGCCGAGAATCCGGTACACAGAGCGTCCTGACGTCGCTGCGTCCTGTGCGCTGGAGGGAGATATTCTACTCTTCATCGATAACTCCCCCGCCGTCATGCTGCTCCCCACCACGCTGCCGGATTTCCTGCAGGAAGCAAATGATTTCTACTTCCCGCCTCTGGTGGGCACGTACCTTCGTCTCATCCGCATGGCAGTGCTGCTGCTCTCCCTCTTCATTACCCCCATCTGGTATCTCCTTGCCAGCAATCCCCATGCCTTGCCGGGAGCGCTGGACTTCCTTGCCGTAGAGGGGGAAGTCCATGTGCCGCTGTTTGTACAGCTCCTGTTGGTGGAATTTCTTGTGGACGTGCTGAAGCTTGCGTCTCTTAACACCCCCAACGTTCTTTCCAGTTCCTTCAGTATGCTGGGTGCTCTCATCCTCGGCGACTTCGCCGTGCAGGCGCGCTGGATGGTGCCGGAGGTGCTGGTGTATATGGCGTTTGTCGCCATCGCGGGCTTTGCCCAGCCGAGCTATGAACTCAGCTATGCCATCAAGCTCGGGCGCATGACATTGCTGCTGAGCACAGGTCTCTTCGGCTGGTGGGGCTTCTTCGGCGGCGCAGCGCTGATCTTGCTCATCACTGCCACCACAAAGCCCATTCTCGGAAAAAGCTATCTCCGCAGCCGCCGCAAAATCATGCTGCTGCGCCGCCCGATCCGAAAAAGCAACACGTGAACACAAAAAAACCTCGTAACCGGATGGTTACGAGGTTTTTTGGAGGTGACACCCGGATTTGAACCGGGGAATGAAGGTTTTGCAGACCTTTGCCTTACCACTTGGCTATGTCACCGTATGGAAACAGGAGCTTTTCAGCTCCTGTTTCATTTGGAGCGGGCGACGAGGCTCGAACTCGCTACCTCCACCTTGGCAAGGTGGCGCTCTACCAGATGAGCTACGCCCGCAAAATGGTGCCTCCGGTCGGAGTCGAACCAACGACACGCGGATTTTCAATCCGCTGCTCTACCAACTGAGCTACAGAGGCATATTGGCGACCGAGATGGGGCTCGAACCCACGACCTCCAGCGTGACAGGCTGGCGTTCTAACCAACTGAACTACTCGGCCAAATTTTGGTGGGAACAACAGGGCTCGAACCTGTGACCCTCTGCTTGTAAGGCAGATGCTCTCCCAGCTGAGCTATGCTCCCGTTCGTGCGACCCATCGGGTCAAGCGACGAAAGTTATTCTAACAGAAGAATCCTCTGTTGTCAACCACCAAATTGCAATTTTTCTAATTTTTTTTCGCAGCGTTTTCCAGTGCTTCCAGATCCTCTGCGGAGAAGTGGTACACCTCGTCGCAGAACTGGCAGGTCAGCTCCGCCTGTCCCTGTTCCTCGCGGATCTGGCGCAGCTCGTCCGCACCGATGCTCAGCAGTGCACGCTCCACGCGGTCGCGGGTGCAGTAGCAGCGGTACTCAATGGGGGAAGTCTCCAGAATGCGCAGATCAAAATCGCTCATCACATGGCGCAGCAGCTTTTCGGGGTCGGGATCATGGGAGAGGAACGCACTGACGCTCTCCGCTGCATAGATACCGCCCTCCACCATGGTGATGATATCCTCGCTTGCGCCGGGCAGCAGCTGGATCAGATAACCGCCCGCTGCCTTCACGCTCTGGTCACGATCCACCAGCACGCCCAGACCGCAGGCAGAGGGGATCTGCTCGGACTCCACGAAATAGGCTGCCACATCCTCCGCGATCTCGCCGCCGAGGAGGTCGATGGTGCCCACATAGGGCTCCTTCATGCCAAGATCCTTGATGACCGTCAGCGTGCCGTCAAAGCCCACGGCACTGCCCACGTCCAGCTTGCCGTCCTCACGCAGCGGAATGTCCACGCCGGGGTTCGTCACATAGCCGCGGACATTGCCCTCCGCATCGGAGACTGCCAGCACCGTGCCGAGAGGTCCACCGCCCTTGAACTGCAGGGTCAGACTGTTGCCCTCGCCCTTGAGGGCGTTACCCATCATGGAAGCGGCAGACAGGGCACGTCCCAGTGCCGCCGTACCTACAGGCAGGGTCTTGTGGATCTGACGGGCACGCTCGGTCAGCTCCGTGGTCACGACGGCGGTGGCTTTCACAAAACCGTCGGTCGAAATGGCTCTTACCAGAATATCACTCATTCGGAAAACTCCTTCATCTTATTTGTTAGGGTCGCAGGGCGCTGACATACATCCGAAGCTCCGTCTCCCCGGGCTCAGCGCGGGAGAGATCGCCGAAAAATCGGATATCCGTAAAGTCCGCGTCGCTGAGCCACTGCGTCAGCTCCTCGCGGGTATAGGCGCGCTCCCGATGCTCCTCCAGTGTGCGCCGCCATGCGCCATCCTTCCTTTTGCGGAAGAGATCCATGCCGTAGGTGATGGTGCGGCTGCGGCGGCTGTATGCCGCACGCCAGACACAATAGCTGTCCTCCGTCTCGTCGAGAAACACCTGCCCATCCAGCTGCTCGAACTTATAGACCGTGTTGACATCAAAGACAAAGATACCGCCGCTTTGCAGATTTTCATACACCCGTCGGAAGGTGCTCTGCACCGCCTTAGGTGAGGTGAGATAATTGAGACTGTCGAGACAGCACACCACCGCATCCACCGGCGCGAAAAGTCGGAGCTTCGTCATGCTCTGCTGCAGCAGCAGTGGACGACGCTCCTCCGGAAGATCGTACGCCTTGTTCATGGCTTCCGCCAGCATATCCTCCGACAGATCCACACCGATCATCTCATAGCCCATCTCTGCCAGCAGGCAGGTCATGGTGCCGGTGCCGCAGGCGAGATCCAGCACGGACTCCACCCTGCGCTTTGCGCGGCGCAGCAGGCGCGTCAGATACGCCGCCCGCTTCTCGTATTGCACATCTCCCGTCAGCGCATCGTAGCAGCCCGCGAGAGCTTCATAGCAGCCGCTCATCCTTCCTTCTCTTCCTTCATGCGCTGGAACACCTTCTCATAGCCGCCGCTGCCATAGCTCAGCGAACGGTTCACGCGGCTGATGGTGGCGCTGGATGCGCCGGTCTTTTCCAGAATTTCATTATAAATCAGCCCCTGACTCAGCAGAGACGCTACCTCAAAACGCTGCTCCATGGAGCGCAGCTCGGACACGGTACAGAGATCCTGAAAGAAATCATAGCACTCCTGTTCCGACTGCAGCTTCAAAATCGCCTTATAGAGACTGTCGTTCTTGACTTTTTTGCCGATTTTGACCATGATGTACCTCCCGTGACAAATCTTTGCCGCTGTATCGACGTGTATTATTTGGCAAAAATCACTGCAATAGTGTTTCGCAGTACTATATTAGCACTCTGCTTTGTGAAAGTAAAGACCCTTTTCTGTCACTCTCCCACTCTTTCCGCCATAGACTGGTAAAGACCGGGCAGCTGCCCCGTCAGAAAGAGGGAGTGTCACCATGCGATCACCCGCCGAGATCCAGCTCCGCCCCCTTGTGCGGCAGCGGCAATGGCACTGGGAGGAGATCCCCGTACTGGAGTTGCAGCTTTCCATCCCCCACTGTGACACGAAAGACAGGCGCATTCGCCGCATCAATCGCTACTACGAAAGCTTTGCCCGCAGCTGCGAGCAGTATGCCCATCGCTTTCTCTTCCCTGCCGCAGCGAAGGACTTCTCCGCAGCCGTTGCCGAAAACCGCTGTCCCGCGCCGTGGCATTTCTACGCCAGCTTTACCACCCATCTGCTGCAGCATGGCATCTGGAGCCTCACCCTTGAGACAGAGGAGGTGACAGACGGCGCGCCCTATCGCTGCCGCTGTGCCGACACTTGGGAGCTTACGAGCGGATATCCCCTTGCCCTGTCGGATCTGTTCCCTGCAGAGCCCCTCTACCGCCGCCGACTGAAGGCGCACGCAAAGGAAGTCCTCCGCGCTGCGCAGGAGCAGGGCTTAACTCTCCACGAAAACTGGCAGCACCACCTCGGCAGCGCATGGAACAGGGAGAATTTCTATCTCAGCGACGAAGGACTGCACTGGTTTTATCCCATGTATGCCCTCGGCGGAGAAGCCCTTGGCATCCCCACCTTTTTTCTTCCGTGGGACAGCGAGAAAAATCCCCGTCTGCCCCCTGCTTTGCTTGACAGCGCCCATCCGACGGACATATTATAAAAGTTAGAGCGTGTGCCCAAAACAGAGAGAGAAAGAAGCGATCCGTCATGGAACGATACGCCAAGCTCATCATTTTGCTGGGAGTGCTGGGCACTTCCGCCTCCGCCATCATCACCCGCATTTCCACCGCACCCTCCATGGTGCTCGCCATGTACCGTATGTGCATCGCCTCCCTTTTGCTTCTGCCGGGTGTACTGACGAAGGCGCGGCAGGACTGGAAGATGCTTGATCGCCGTACGATACTGCTCTGCGCCTGCAGCGGTGTGTTTCTGGGGCTGCACTTTACGACCTATTTTGAATCCATCCACCGCACCTCTGTGGCGGCTGCCACCATCCTCGGCAATACGCAGGTGTTTTTCGTGGCGTTGCTGATGCTGGCACTGTTTCGGGAAACTCTCTCCCGCCGCTGCTGGTTTGCCATCGGTCTGACCTTTTTCGGCGGCACGGTCATTGCCCTCTCGGGAGCGGGAGACGGCAACGCCATGTCGGGTAATCTCCTGGCGCTGCTCTGCGCGGCACTCCTTGCCTGCTATACCATGATTGGGCATTCCTGCCGCCGCAGGAATGTCTCCACAAGCATTTACACCTTCCTCGTCTATTCCTCCGCTGCGCTGACGCTGCTGCTCCTGCTGCCCCTCACAGGAGATTCCTACTTCGGCTACGAGCCTGTGAACTGGCTCTGCGCCTGCGGCATGGTGGTGTTCTGTACCTTCCTCGGTCACAGCATTTTCAGCTGGGGTCTGAAATACGAAGCTCCCGCGCTGGTCTCCACGCTGCAAATGCTGGAGCCTGTGTTCTCCACGGTCTGGGCAGCTCTGCTCTTCCACGAGATCCCCACCCCTTCGGTAGCCCTTGGCGGCAACGTGGTCATCGTGGGCATCATCCTCTACTGCCGCTTCACTGCAGAGCAGGAGGGGCTGTAACATCTTCATAAAAGCTGCCGATGCGCTGCGTCGGCAGCTTTTTTACGCTCTGTACAAATCTTCTTTCCATTTCCCGTGTTGACTTTTCTGATCGCTTTCTTTTATGATAGGTGTATCAAGGGATTTCATCATTGGGAGGTCACCATGAACGTACAAAAGCTGAGTATTATATTGGAAGCCCTTCGCTGCGGCAGCATGACCAAGGCGGCAGAGGAGCTGGGCTACACCCAGTCCGGTCTCACCTATACCGTCAACACAGTGGAAAACGAACTGGGCTTTCCCATCGTCATCCGCGATGCCAGCGGCATCCGTCTCTCCGCAGAGGGGCAGGAGCTACTGCCCTATATCGAAGAACTGGTGGAATGCGACCATCGGTTCACCCAGTATGCCCAAGGCATGCTCCACCGTCAGGGCAAAACGCTGAACGTTGCCACCTATCCCAGTACTGCGGAAACCATCCTGCCGGAGATCCTCGCTGACTTTATGCGCAGCGATCCCGACATCAAGGTCAATGTCCGCGTTGGCAGTCAGGATGATCTGATCCGCTGGCTCTCCGACGGCAATGTGGACTTCGGCTTCGGCGGACAGTTCCACCTGCCCGGCTGCGATTGGCTGCCGCTGCTGGAAGATCCGGAGTTGGCTGTTTTGCCGGGGGATTTTCCCACCGATGGTATGACCGCCTTTCCCATGGAAGAATTCCACCGTCATCCCTTTGTCCTGCCGATCTATTGGCCCGAAGAGGCAGCCCTTGTGCGCCAGCTGGAACAGTACCGGATCGAACCTCAATTCGCTGTGGACTTTGGCGACAACGCCCCCATCATTGCCATGGTGGAACAGGGTCTCGCTCTCAGCGCGCTGCCGGAGCTGACGCTTCATTCCTACCGCTATCGCATCAAGACCCTTCCGCTGGATCCCCCTTGCAGCCGCATCGTTGGTGTGAACTACCGTCAGCTCGGCGCAGGGCAGACCGCCGCCCATAAATTCCTCCACTGCATCACTCACTGGTCGAAGAAATTCGGGACAGCGCAGCAGTAAGTTTGATTATTCCATCAGTTTTTTCGGGGCCAAAAAACTTTTGATGTCTCCATCAGAAAGACTCGTTTCACAAAATTGTCTCTCCGTGGTATCTTGAAACCACAGAAAAGATTTCTCCTCTGCGATCCACAGCGCCCCTGACTGCCGGATCGCAGGGTCACAGTCCCCACATTTTCTGAACGACCATTTCGGAGGTATTCACCATGTCTGAAAAACTGTTTCTGATCATCGCTGTTGTCTGCTGCTCCGTTCTGAGCATCGCTCCCATGTTTGTCGAGCTGCCCTTCCTTGTGATGCTGGCTCTGGCTTCTGCACCTATCGTTGCCTGCGTCCCTCTGATGACCAAGAAAAAGTAATCGGCTGAACCCATTGCAACGCAATAACTTTAAGGCATCTCCCGACCTCGGGGGATGCTTTGTCATATTTTTTAGTTATGCAGTCATAAGAAAGACTTATTTTACAATTTCCTCACATCGTGGTATTGTTTCATTAGTGAAAAGTGCAACACACTTTTTGTCGTTTGGCTGTGCCGCGGTGGGGACTGTCGGCCGGTTAACAAAATATTTCAAAAAAATCTTCAGGGGGTTATTTAACTATGTCTGAAAAGCTGTTTCTGATCATTGCATCTGTTTGCACCACCGTTCTGTCCTGCTCCTACATGTTCTTCGAGCTGCCCTTCATCGCAATGCTGGTGCTGGCTATCATTCCCATCGCTTGCACCGTTCCCTTCTTCGGCAAGGCTAAGTAAGGACAATTAAAATGCAAACCGAAAACCGGTGGCTATGCCACCGGTTTTTTGTTTTGCCTTTTTGCAAAAAACAGGGAGTACGCCGTGCGTACTCCCTGTTTCATTTTACGTGCGATAAATGATGGCGACGATGTTGGGACCGGTGTTGATGGAAATGACATTGCCCACGGGATACTCCGTAAGGGGCGGCATATCCATGACCTCGCTCCACGCTTCCTTCAGTTTGGCATAGGCTTCGGGATTGTTGCCGTACACAAGGGCATATTCCGTACCCGCCTTGCGCTCCTTCAGGCAGGTCTCCACCAACGTGGAAATGGCTTTGTTTTCGCCTCTCGCCTTGGTCAGCACCTTGGATTCACCGTTTTCAAAGGTGATCAGGGGCTTCATACCCAGCGCGTCCCCCACAAAGGCAGCTGCCGCAGAGACACGACCGGACTTCTTCACAAATTTCAGATCCAGCGGCACGAACATGGGGCGGGCGTGTGCCAGCCAGTCCTGCAGTTCCTCCAGGATCTGCTGTAGCTCTGCCCCCTGCTTGAGCAGCTTTGCCGCATGGATGACCGCGAGACCATAACCCATGCTGTAGGTGCCGGAGTCAATGATGTGGATGCGCAGCTGCTCTGCCGCCGCAGGATGCTCCTCAAAGAAGAGATCTCTCGACAGCACCGCCGCCTGATAGGTACCGGAGCCCTTGGCGTTCAGAGTCACCTGCACCAGATCGGTCACGCCCATCTTCCAGCTCTCTTCAAACAGGCTCATATAGTAGTGGGAATAGACCTGAGAGGAGACAGGTATGGTTTCTGCCTTCTCCAGAATATCGTAAAACTCCTCGGGAGTAATGTCCACACCATCGCGATATTCCCTGCCTTCGGCAAGGATAGTCAGCGGCAGAACGGTAATATCCAGTTCTTCCGCGATCGCCTTGGGGATATCTGCGGTAGAATCTGTCGCAATTCTGATCTTCGTCATGCTGTGTCCTTTCTCATGCGTTGTATGGATAAGCGACGATATGGATCCATCGTCAGCTTGATTCCATTTTGTTACTTTAACAATGTTTTTATTATACGGGTTTTGCAGAGAAAATCAAGAGACCCTTTGTGAACTTTTCTTTTTGGGACAGATATTCGACAAAAACGGCAGATTTTTGCACAATAATGCACCGCAGGTGCAAATCCTGCGGTGCAAAAAAGCTTTTCAGTTCTGGTTTTCCTCTGCCAGCGCAATGATCCGCTGCGTAAGATCATTTGCCTGCACATACTCGTACACAGACTTCGGCACGAGATGGCTCCAATCCTCGCCTGCCGTGATGGCAGCGCGGACTTCCGTGCCGCTGATCTCCTTTTCCTCGTTGCTGCGCTTCCACATAACCTCCACCTCGCAGCCAAGCTCCTGCAGGACACGCTTCTTGTCCTCGCTCCACTCATCATAAATGGTCATGTAGAACTTGGCATCCCGGGGCACATAGTTGAACAGCAGCTCGGGATAGTTGATAGGGAAGGGTACGATGTCAAACTCTTCTCTCGGCACACCCGCCTCCAGCAGCGCCAGGCGGATCATCTCATAGCGCTCAAAAAAGCTGAGGGGGTTGGACGATGCCGCAGAGCGATGGGGGTTCGCGCCGTTGAACTTCACCAGTGTCACATCGGGGTTGGAAATGCCGATGATCAGCCGCTCGCAGCGCTCTTTGCCTGCCAGCAGATATTCCATGTGTCCGTAATGAAGCATCTGAAATCTTCCATGGATCACGCCCACTGCATCTTTCATGTCCTGTTCCTCCTGTGCCGACGAATTGATATCCATCGGTATTTTAGCATTCCCCACCAAGCACCGTCAACGAGACTGTCATCGAAAATCACTTTTTGTCATTGCGAAAATCAATATCTCACTTATGGATGCCCCGTTCTCCTCTCCCCTATTCCTCCGCCGCCATCGCAAGCGCATTGCGTTTTGCTGCACTGCGTTTTATAATGGTGGTATATACGAAATCAGTCGAAGGAGCGTTGCGTATGGCACGGGCATCCACCAAGGAAAACAAGAATATCTATCATCTGACAAGAGAAGGTCTGCAGCTCACCCGCGAAGGGGCAGAGGAGCTGCTCACGGGCATCAGCGCCGAGCGGCTTGAGAAGATCGAGAACGAGCGCTCTCTCCCCCACCCCGACGAAGTCCTGCTCATGGCAGAGAAATATAAACAGCCGAGGCTCTGCAACTATTACTGCGCCAACCAGTGCCCCATCGGACAGCAGTATGTGCCCGAGATCAAGGTCAAGGACCTGTCTCAGATCGTGCTGGAAATGCTCGCCTCCCTCAACTCCATGAACAAGCAGCGGGAGCGTCTCATTGAGATCACCGTGGACGGCACGATCAGCGGCGATGAGATCCGCGACTTTGTCGCCATTCAGGAGGAGCTGGAACGCATCTCCATCGCGGTGGAAACCCTGCAGCTCTGGTCGGAGCGTATGCTTGCCACAGGCGCTATCGACGAGGTGCAGTACCGCGCCTACAAGGAGAGTCGTAATTCTCTGTAAGAGGAGAAATAACCCCCTTTATTTTGCTAAACTCATTCTGTATTCTTCCACACCCTTCCTTTACAATAAAAACACAAAGGAGAAGCACATGAAGCGTCAGCATTGGCTTATTTTCTTTGGGATATTGACCGCCGCGGTCATGACCTTTATCTTTACTCATTCCATGATGAGCATTCCAGAGTCTGCCCAGCAAAGCTTAGGCTTGCTGGCAATACTGAAGCCCATTTTTGACCCCAACAACCGCTTTTCCGAGGAGTTTTTGCATAATTTCATCCGCAAACTGGCACATTTTGTCGAGTTCGGCGCACTGGGCGTTTGCACAGGTGGTTTCACCACCAACTTGGGATGGCTGCATAGCAAGCGTTACATCTCCCTGCCCATGTTGATCACGTTGGCAACCGCTGTGTGCGACGAGTTCATCCAGTATTTCTATGCGCGCGGCAGCATGGTGACCGATGTGGTACTGGATTACAGCGGCGCTCTCACAGGCTTACTTTCAGTCGCTGCTTTTGTGTGGTTGCAGGCAAAGCTTACAGTCAGAAAGGAGATCAAGGAAACACTATGACGCATTATGATGAACAGCTTCAGGAATTGCAGGAAAAAATTGTCCGTGCCAAGCAGCTTGGCAGTAAAATCGCAGAGTTGAAAAATCAGCGCAATCATCTGCGCGATGAAGTCAGCTATCTCGGTACGATTAAGTTCCGCGAACAGGCAGACGTGGATCGTCTCGAAGGGCGCAGTCTCCTCGCTTTCTTCTATAACGTCATCGGCAAAATGGACGAGAAGCTGGATCAGGAGCGTCAGGAAGCCTACGCAGCCCGCGTGAAATGCGATGCAGCCGAGCGTGAGCTTGCCGCAGTGGAAGCAGAGCTCTGCCGCTATGAACGAGAATTTGACAAGGTACGGAGCTTCCAGAAGCAGTACGATGCCCTCTTTGCGGAAAAGGCTGCTGCGGTCAAGCTGGCAGGCGGCGAGCGCGGTGAACAGCTGCTGCAGCTTGAGCAGCAGTATGGCGCCGAGGAGCATCAGCGCCGCGAACTGCAGGAAGCGGTCTACGCAGGCAACAGCGCTCTTTCCTCCGCACAGCGGGTTCTGGACAGTCTCGGCAGCGCCGAGGGCTGGGGCACTTTTGACCTTCTCGGCGGCGGTCTCATTTCTGACATTGCCAAGTACAGCCACCTTGATCAGGCGCAGGGTCACATTGAGCAGCTGCAGTCTGACCTGCGCCGTTTCAAGACGGAGCTTGCCGATGTTCAGATCACCGCAGACCTTCAGGTGAGCGTGGACGGTTTCCTTCGCTTTGCCGACTATTTCTTCGATAACATCTTCACCGACTGGGCGGTGATGGATAAAATCTCCCGTGCCAAAATGCGGGTGGAGGACACGCAAAACAACATCAGTCAAGTGCTGCATCGTCTGAACCGTCTGCTGAACGAGGCAGAAGCCCGGCAGCGAACGCTTCGCGGCGAAATCGACCGACTGGTGCAGGAAACACAGCTTTAAAAACAAATTCTTTTCATATAGGAGGTTTACGATATGCGTTACGAAATCAAGGGCGGTTCTTTCCCCGTAGTGGTATGCGAGCTGGAAAACGGCGAACAGATGATCACAGAGCGAGGCTCTATGGTTTGGATGAGCCCCAACATTGACATGGAGACCCACGGCGGCGGTCTTGGCAGAATGTTCGCCAAGGCATTCTCCGGCGAGAGTATGTTCCAGAATGTTTACACCTCCCGCGGACAGGGCATGATCGCCTTCGGTTCCAGCTTCCCCGGTCAGATCAAGCCTATTCACATCGCGCCCGGGCAGGAGATGATCCTGCAGAAGAGCGCCTTCCTCGCAGCCGAATCCGGCGTGACCCTCTCTACCCATTTCAATCAGAAGATGCGCGTGGGCTTCTTCGGCGGCGAAGGCTTCATCATGCAGCGTCTCAGCGGCAGCGGCACCGCTTTCGTGGAGATCGACGGTGAACTGATCGAATATGAGCTCAAGCCCGGTCAGCAGATCGTGGTGGACACCGGCAACGTGGCAGGCTTCACCTCCGGTGTGCAGATCGATATCCGACAGGTTCCCGGCGTGAAAAACGCCCTCCTCGGCGGTGAGGGTCTGTTCCACACCGTTCTCACCGGTCCCGGTCGCATCTGGCTGCAGACCATGCCCATTATGAACGTGGCGGCAGCTGTCGCCCCCTACATCCCCACCGGAAAAGACTGATATTTGAAATAAGGAGGGCACACCATGAAGCTTTACATGAAAGAAAAGGTATTCTCCTGGGGTGACCGCTTCACCGTCTGGGATGCCAACGGACAGGAAAAATATTTTGTCGAGGGCGAAGTGTTCTCCTGGGGCAAAAAGCTCCATGTCTATGACAGAAGCGGGCTGGAGGTCGCCTACATCGAGCAGGAGGTGTTCAGCCTTCTTCCCCGCTACTGCGTTTTCTGCGGCAGCGAGCAGATTGCTGAGATCCGCAAGGAATTTACCTTCCTCTTCCCGAAATACCGCATCGACGGGCTGGACTGGGAGATCGAGGGCAGCTTTATGGCGCATGATTACACCATTACCCAGCACGGCAGGCACATCGTCACCATCCGCAAGGAGTGGATGACCTGGGGCGACAGCTATGAACTGGACATCGCGGAAAGCGCCGATGAGATCGTCGCTCTCGCGGTGGTGCTGACCATCGACTGCGTCACAGAAAGCAGCAGCGGTGCCAGCGTCACCATTTCCTCAAACTAAGGAGGTTTCTCTATATGAAATACGCATCTGATTTTCGCGCCATTGCCCGTGATGCCCTGCGTGGCGTCTGGACCATGGCTGTGATTGTGGGCATCCTCGCCTCTATGATGGGCGGCAGCACCAGCGCCCCCTCTGTGGAGTTCAATCTGGATAACGGTGTCGGCAGCGTTGAGGTAGCAGGGCATACCATCACCTCCTTCGGCAATCATCACAACGAAACCCACCACGGCGGCAGAGGTTTCTTTGCCGGCATCGCCGCAGCAGGCTTTGCTCTCTACGCCTTCCTCGCTGCCATCGCCTTTGCCGTACTGTACTTCACCCTCGGCAGCATCATTCAGGCGGGCTATGCCTGTTTCAATCTGGACCTCATTGACCGACGGAATCTTACCTACGGCACCCTCTTCGGCTACTTCCCCTACTGGAAGACCATGATGCTGGCAAGACTCCATGTAGCGATTCGCGTGTTCCTCTGGTCTCTGCTGCTCGTCATCCCCGGTATCATCGCATCCTATAGCTATGCCATGGTGCCCTATCTTCTCGCGGAAAACCCCAACCTCACCCCCGCCGAAGCGCTGGAGCGCTCCAAGCAGCTGATGGAGGGCAACCGCATGCGTCTGTTCTGCCTGCACCTCAGCTTCATCGGTTGGGACATCCTTTCCGTGCTGACTCTCGGCATCGGTCAGCTGTGGCTGCACCCCTACAAGGAAGCCGCCAACGCCGCGTTTTACCGCGAGCTCTGCATCACCGACCGCTATTCTCCCAACGGTTTCGGCGACGATCCCTCCTGGACGATCTGATGTAAATGAGACCCCCACAGGCACTTCATCAATTGCCTGTGGGGATTCTTGCCTTTTACGGCAGATAAGCTATAATGAAACTATCAACCAAAGAAAGTGAGGACTTCCTATGGAAATTCTCGTCATTAATGGCAGCCCCAAGGGCAAAAATTCCGTTACGCTGCAGACTGTCAACTATCTGCAGATTTTGTTCCCTCATCACCATTTTGAAATTCTCCACGCAGGGCAGACCATCCACGCACTGGAGAAAGACTTCTCCCCCGCCCTTTCCGCCATCGAAAAGGCGGATGTGCTGCTGTTCTCCTATCCTGTCTATACCTTCATCGCTCCCTCCCAGCTCCACCGCTTTATCGAGCTGCTGAAGGATGCGAAACCGGATCTCTCTGCTAAATTTGCCACCCAGATCACCACCTCCAAGCATTTCTACGACATGACCGCCCACCGCTATGTGCAGGACAACTGCGCAGATCTGGGGCTGAAATACATCCGCGGGCTTTCCGCCGACATGGATGACCTCACCACGAAGCAGGGACAGCATGAGGCAGTGGAGTTTTTCCGCTACCTCTGCTGGTCGGTGAAAAACAACATTTTTGAGGAGCCCTCTGCCCCTGCCCCCACTGCGGCACGGCTGCCTGTCACCGTTCCCACGGCTGCCGAGCTTGAAAAGAACGGCGATGTGGTGATCGTAGCAGACCTGCGAGAGGACGATACGCAGCTCCGCGCCATGATTGAGCGCTTCCGCACGGTGCTGCCCCGCAAAACCCGCGTGGTCAACATTCAGGAATACCCTTTCCGCGGCGGCTGCCTCGGCTGCTTCAACTGTGCGGTATCGGGCAAGTGCATCTACACCGACGGATTCGACGAGTATCTTCGCAATGAGATTCAGACCGCAGATGCCATCGTCTATGCCTTCACCATCCGCGATCACTCCATGGGTGCTCGCTTCAAAATGTTTGATGACCGTCAGTTCTGCAACGGTCACCGCACTGTCACCATCGGCATGAGCGTAGGCTATCTCGTCAGCGGTGATCTCAAAAATGAGCAGAACCTGCAGACCATCATGGACGCGCGGGCGCAGGTGGGTTCCAACTTCCTTGCAGGCATTGCAACGGATGAAACCGATCCCGATGCCGCCATCGACAGCCTTGCCGCCAAGCTCAGCTTTGCGCTGCAGCACAAGTATCTGCCGCCCCAGAATTTCTACGGCATCGGCGGCATGAAGGTTTTTCGTGACCTCATCTGGCTCATGCAGGGCATGATGAAGGCAGACCACAAGTTCTATAAGGCACACGGGCAGTATGACTTCCCCCAGAAGCAGTGGCCGAAGATGCTGGCAATGTACGGTGTTGGCGCCCTGCTTTCCAGCGATAAGCTCAAGAGCAAAATGGGCAGCGCCATGACTGACGGTATGCTCATGCCCTACAACAAGGTACTGGAGCAGGCGAAAAAGAAAAAAGCAAACAAGCATTGATCAGATCAGTGCAGACGACCCTGCGGCGCATTGCCGCAGGGTCGTCTTTTTTATCTCTTTATCTCTCATATCTCTCATATCTCCTCTCCCCGCCACATACTCTGTCTTATCAAACCGTACAAGGAGTGCTGACCATGCGAATCCTGCTGCTGAAGAAAAAATGGATGACCCTCTGCCTTTCCCTGCTGGCGGCAGGAGCGATCTTCTGCGCCGCCTGGTATCCCTCTGCCGTTTCCACCGCCGCCGCCAAGCGGCAACTCCCCATTTACTGTGTAGATACGGGCACCGAAAAACGCTGCGCCATCTCCTTCGATGCCGCTTGGGGTGCAGACAACACGCAGAAAATTCTGGACGTGCTGGAAACCTACGACGCCCCTGCCACCTTTTTTGTGGTTGGCAACTGGGCAGACGACTACCCCGATGCCATGAAAGCCATCGTAGACGCAGGGCACGAAGTGATGAACCACTCCAACGCCCACGACCACTATAACAGTCTCTCTTCTGCCGAGATCACAAAGGACATCACCATCTGCAACGAAAAGATTATGAAGCTCACAGGCGTGATGCCCCGCCTCATCCGCTGTCCTTACGGCGAGTATGATGACCATGTGATCTCCACCATCCGCGCCATGGGCATGGAGCCCATCCAGTGGGATGTAGACAGTCTCGACTGGAAGGACCTCTCCGCCGCCGAGATCACCCGGCGCGTTACGAGCAAGGTACAGCCGGGGTCGATCGTCCTCTTTCACAACGCAGGACTTCACACCCCCGAGGCGCTGCCCGACATTCTCGACTATCTC
>JAFVXA010000008.1 GCA_017501355.1 Oscillospiraceae bacterium | reverse complement strand
TCGGAGTCCGCAAAGCATTGGCGCTGCTGGCTTTGCCGGATTCTGAGCGAGAGGAATTTGTCAGTGAAAAACACGATGTTTCCGGTGTGGAAAAGTCCGTTGAGGAGATGACCAGCGCGAAACTGGAGCGTGCGATCCGCGAGAGAGACCATGCGGAAAGCGCACGCAAAACCGCCGAGCAGAAGGCGGAAGAACTGAGCGGCTCGCTGCAGGTGGTACAGGCGAAGCTGAGCGCCGCAGAGGTGGAGGCAAAGCAGACCGCAGACCGCCTTTCTGCTGCCAAGGACGCCGAGGGCAAGGCGAAGGCTAAGGCTGCTGAGCTGGAGAAGGAGCTGAAGGCGCTGAAAGAAAAGCCTGTCGATGTTGCCGTGGAAAAGGTGGTGGATGAAGATGCCATCGCAGCGGCAAAGGCAGAGACGGAAGAGGCGCACAGGAAAGCCGTGGAGAAAGCGGAGAAGGCTTTGACCGAGGCGAAGGCGCAGCTTGCTGACGCAGCCGCGGCGGCGGACAAGGCCAGGGCGGCGGAGCGGGAAGCCAACGAAAATGCAGACGCACTCCGCAAGCAGCTGCTGACGGCTGACCCCGCGGTGGCAGAGTTCAAGACTCTGTTCGAGCAGTGGCAGAAGATCTACCACGATATGGACGAGAAGCTGAAGCACATCGGCGGCGAGGACGCAGAGAAGGCGGGCAAGCTTCGCAAGGCTGTGCGTGCTGCGGCAGCGGGGATGGGTGCATGAAACGACTGACAAAAAGAACAAACGAAGGTGTGCTTCTTTCGGAAGAGAATGAAGAAAGATATACGTTCATCGAGTTGATTGACATCCTTTTGGAGCGACTTGCAGCCTATGAGGACACTGGACTGACACCGGAGGATCTTAAGCACGGTCTCAATGCGGCCGTAAGAAAGAAACTGGCTTGTGAATATTTTGGGCTATCTACGAGTCAGGTGAGCCATATTGAAGAGCTGGTACAGGCAGACAAGGACGGCAAACTGGAGGTGCTGCCCATTGATATCGGTACAGATGTGTTTGCTTTGAGACCGGGAATGCCGTGGTGTGCGCCGATTACGGCGTGTAGCGTGAAAAACATCGTGTTTCATCCACCAGAGAACGGAAATCGAATGTACATCCTTGCCGAGGTAAAGGCAGATAGAGGTCTGCATATTAGATTTTCGCCCGAGGATATCGGAAGGACTGTATTCTTCACCCACGAGGAAGCGGAGAAGGCGCTGGAGGAAGTGCGCCATGAGTAAAGCTGTGATGATAAGCATTCAGCCAAGATGGTGCGAGCTGATCGCAAGAGGGGCAAAGACGCTTGAGGTGCGGAAAAACAAGCCGAAGCTGGAAACACCGTTTAAGTGCTACATCTATTGCACTGATAACAAAGGTGTGCATGACTTGCTCGAAATACATGGGGAAGACGGAAAAATTCGCAGAGCAAACGAAAATGTTATAGGTGAGTTTGTGTGCGATCGGATTTCTCCCATCGCCATGACCGCTGATGGGTTGGTGGATGTTGTTGATCTGAAAACGTCTTGTTTGTCAGTGCAAGAATTGCTTTTGTATTCGGCTGGAAAGTTGCCGCTTTATGGCTGGCACATTTCTGATCTCCTGCTCTACGACAAGCCGAAGCCGTTGAGTGAGTTCCAATCTTACAACTGCGGCGTTGTGTGGAAAGATGGCTATCCAATCCCGACACACGAGATTAAAAGACCGCCTCAGAGTTGGTGCTATGTGAGGGAAGGGGGAACAGATGAAGATTCCTGAGAGTATTCGGATCGGCGGCGTGGAATACGCGATCCGATATGAGAAGAACCTGCGGGATGGAAACAACCTGCTGTATGGTCAGATAAGCTACGACGACTGCCACATCACCCTGTCTGAGTCAGATGGTACATCGCATCAGAAGCGCTGTCAGACATTGCTGCATGAGATCCTGCACGGCATCCGCAATCATGCAGGGCTGGAGATCGAGAACGAGGAAGAAATCGTTGACATGTTCGCCAAGGGGCTCTATCAGGTGCTGCAGGACAATGGAGCGCGGCTATTCGATCTGAAGGAGAGACTCTGATGATGGTTGACAAGATTACCAAGGAGCAACTGGAAGACCTTGAAATAGCCGAGTTCCTTGACACGAATGATTTCAACTCTCTGCTTGAGAAATACACGGGGATTAAAGCAAAGCCCTACACGGGATATCAGTATTTCGATGCTGCGGGGGACTATCTCGCTGATAGCGATAACACAAGTGTCGAGGAACTACTGAAACTCGCTGATATCAAAGTCGTGGACGGAGGTGCTGAATGATGGTTAAATGCTGCGAGGAAAAAGGCTGCATCGCCAATGTTGGCGGACAATGCGAAGTGGCAGGGTGCAGAGGGGCGATTATCAGCGTCGAAGGACATCCTCATGCGAATACTGCTGATGCTGCCCAACATTATGACCTGGCATGCTATTTGCTTGATGGTTTCAGAAGAGAGGAGGAGGCACACCATGCCTGATTGCAAATGGATGCTTGACGAAATCTGCGTAAACGACAAATGCCCCATGTGCACCGACTACTGCCCGGTGGCAGATGTCGGGGGTGTGTGCCGATTCGAGGACCGAGAGGATGGAGGCGCTGACAATGGATGATCTTTCAACGAACACTTTCCAAAACGGAAAGAGTTTCAAGCTCAAGCGCTGCCCATTCTGCCCAACCGGCAAGGGGGGAACTCATTCGGGGAGAGCAAGGACGGGACGGCTATATTACTCGCTATGTATTCGTGCGCTGCGACAACTGCAAAGCAAGCACGAGACGTGTTACATACTCGGCAGCAGAGCCGCACGGTGAAGAAATGGCGTATCAGAAAGCTGCCAACCTTTGGAACAGGAGGAGTTGATGGACGTGAAGGAAAAGTTGGTTGAGCTGCTTAACCACGAATTTGGTAAGAAAGTATCAGAAATTACGGCAGATTGGCTGATTGCCAACGGCGTAACGGTGCAGGAGTGGATCCCTGTGTCGGAGAGGTTGCCGGAAATTGGAGTGCCTGTCCTCGTAACATATCGGAATTTCAATGACGGCACACCTCAGAGCGATGGAGTAGCTGCTCAATTGTTCGGCGAGGGGTGTTGGTATTGGTGGGAAGGCTGCGCAGAAGATTGTGACACAGAGGTTTTGGTGGAAATTACCCATTGGATGCCACTGCCGGAGCCGCTGAAGATGGCCGGAGGTGCTGCTGATGATGCAGAGAGCTGACATCGACCACAACGCGCTGCGGGAGTGGATAGTGAAGAGCATCAACGGCGGAACTTGCGACGAACGGAAACTGGCGGAGCGAGTGCTGGTGCTGATCTATGAGTCAGCGACGGACAAGCAGCAGGAGTACATATCCCTTTTTGTGGAAGAGGGGCTG
>JAFVXA010000007.1 GCA_017501355.1 Oscillospiraceae bacterium | reverse complement strand
GGGCATGTACACCACCGAGGAGGTCATCGCCCTTGGTCGCGTGCTGGGTCTGCCGGAGAAATTCCTCGTGAAGCCCCCTTCCGACGGTTTGACGGGCAAGACGGATGAGGACAATCTGGGCTTTACCTATCACGCGGTGAACGAATACATCCGCCGCGGCGTGGTGGACCCCGAAATTAAGCCCATGATCGACCAAAAGCACGCCGCCTCCCGCTTCAAGTTCCAGACCATCCCCGTGTATCAAAACGGCCTGCCCATGGTACTGGACGAGCCCACGGACTATTATAATCCCAATAAGAAATAAACAAAAAGGAGCGTTTCGTTATGCCTCTGTCTTCAAAACAACTGCTAGAAGAAAGCCGCGCACGCCGCACATGGCGTAAATTCCTGTCCGATGCGGTGGATATGGATGTGCTCCGCGACTGCATCCTCACCGCAGGTACTGCCCCCAACGGCGCCAATCTCCAGCCTTGGCACTATACCATTGTCACAGATCCGGAAATGAAACAGCGTATCCGCACGGCCGCCGAGGCAGTGGAGCGGGAGTTTTACGCCAAAAAGATCTCCGACAAATGGCGGGAAGATCTGGACGTGCTGAAGGTCAATGCCGAGAAGCCCTTTCTTACCGAAGCGCCCTGCCTCATTGCCGTATTTGAGGAGAACTTCCGCTTTATGGAAGACGGCAGCCGCGCACCCAACTACTATGTTCCCACCTCTGTGGGCATCTCTCTGGGTCTGCTGATCAACGCACTGCGCAACGCCGGTTACGCCACCCTTACCTACACGCCCGCACCTGCCACCTTCCTGCGTGAGCTGCTGGGCCGTCCTCAGAACGAAACGCCGGTCATGATCCTGGTGGTGGGCAAGCCCGATCCCTCTTATGAGCTTCCCCCCATTACGAAAAAATCTTTCGAAGAGATCGCGGATATTATCTGAGTATATCCTGTTCAAGAAATCTTCAATTTGCCTTTGTGCTCCTGATAAAAATTCGCGAATAGTTCTGTGGATACAATGAATAAAAATCAGCAGCCATAGAGGATAGGACTATCATTCAGAGATGGATGGCAGTCCTTTTTCTATATGCAGAAGCGGTGGCAGCCTGATATTTTCTGAAAAATTAAACTTTTTTGTTTTTTTGCTATGGCAACCGATAGTTGCCATATAGTTGGTAGCCAAAAGTCTGGATTTTCGGTATACTTTCCTCATAAAAGGAGGTGCTAATCATGGCATTGGGTGAAAAGATCAAGGCTTGCAGACAGCGTGCAGGCATGTCGCAAGAGAAAGTTGCCGAATTGGTAGGAGTAAGCCGTCAAGCCGTTACTAAGTGGGAAGTCAATCAGTCTGCCCCAAATACGGAAAACCTGTTCAAGCTGGCTGAGATATTTGGTACAACTGTGGATATGCTTCTCGCTTCCGAGGATGAAAACAAGCCATCTCCGGCAGAACAGATTTACTACCTCTACAAAATGGAGGAGGAAAAGAAAGCAGCCCTTAAGAAACAGGCGCAAAAAAGAACGCTCTTGATCGCTCTGCTTATTGCGGTTGGATACATGTCTATCTATTTGATCGGTCGCATAATTTGGTGCGATTTATCGCAGAGCACTCTGATTGGCTGGTTATTTTTTGTACGGCCATCTGGCGAACACAGTTATCTGTACGGCTGGCTCCTCAGCAGTAACCTCTTCTGGTATGCAATGGTACTTTCTGTGATCCCTGCACTCTTCGGGAAATATACGTTCTCTTGTACTACTCTGATCGGCTTCATTGTTGGCCTTGCAGCAGGAATGCTTTTTGGCCCATATCCGGAAGGAGCCTCTATCGGACACAGCCACTACGGTTGGGCAATTTGGGGTGCTATCTTCCTTGTATCCATCATGATGGGCATCATCGTGGAGAGATACAAGAAGTCTGACAGCAAAGCATCAGCATAGAGACAGTCAGATACATTACCGTTAGTCTTCCCCAACCAATACGCTTCGAACACAAAATGAGTTCTTAACAGTAATAAAAAATCCACCCCAATCGGGGTGGATTTTTATGCGTTTTTAGGCGTTTTTCAGATCAATGACGATTTTCTCGCACTGTCTGCACAAGTGCGCTGTTACAGCATCGCCAAAGGCAGGGCCTTTTTCCGACCCGCCAATACATATGGTCTTTCCTTCAATAAAAGGATAGAGAAGCGGAACCCTTTTTCCTTCGGGAGTCCATGTGATGAGACCCCTTTCCTTTTCGATATAGCCGATCTCCATTTCTGCGCTGCAATAGGGACACTTCATAATGACGCCTCTTTCTTTAGCCGTTCTCGCGGTCGAGAGCAACCACCACGCGGCGGTTGGGCTCGGTGCCGATGGAGTAGGTGGTGATACCCTTCACATCCTGCAGGGCGGCGTGGATCACATGGCGCTCATAGGCGTTCATGGCCTCCAGCGTCACGCTGCGGCGGTACTTCTTCACCTTACCTGCCACCTTGGCAGCCAAACTCTCAAGGCTGGCCTCACGGCGGGCACGGTAATTCTCGGCATCCACATGGACGCGGATACGCTTCTCGTTGCCGGAGTTGACAGCGTAATTGGTCAGCTGCTGAATGGCATCCAGCGTCTCGCCGCGGCGGCCGATAAGCTGACCGAGGTTCTCGCCCTCGAGAATGACCTTATAGCGGCCCTTCTCCTCCTCGTAGACCTTCACAGCGGCCTCGCTGTCAAGGTGCTCCATAAGACCGGAGAGGAAGGCGGTAATGCGCTCAGCGTTGCTGTCGCGGCTCTCAGGCAGGTCGATGGCGGGCACTTCCACCTTCTTCTCCTGCTTGGGCTGTTGCTGCTTCTTTGCCTGAGGCTTGGGCTCAGCCTTCTTGGCTTTGACCTCTTCTTTTTCCACAACGGGTGCGGCCTCCACAACAGGCTTCACGGGGACAACGATCTCCTCCATGGGAGCCTCATCGGGGCCGTAGGTCACGCGGACGCGGGCAGGCTTGCCGCCCATGCCCAAAAATCCGCTCTTGGCACGCTCGAGGATCTCAACGGACACGTCGTCACGCTCCATGCCCAGCTGGGCAAGGGCTTTGGCGATGGCCTCCTCCTCGGTCTTGCCGATCATATCAATATAGCTCATTTTTGCTCCCCTTAGTCCTCGTAATGGCTCTCGCTATAGGCACGGCCGCGGGCATAGGGGCGGTTGCCCACGCGTCCTGCCTCGGTGGTAGAGCTGCGCTTTTCTTTGCTCTCAGACTCGGCGCTCTTTTTCTTCTTGCTGGCGCTGGGCTGGGGCTTCTTACCCTGCTGCTGCGCCTGCTGCTGCATCATCTGCTCGCGCTGGGCCATCATCTTGGCGGCGCGCTTTTCACGCTTCTCGCGCTCCTTCTCCGTCTCCTCACGGTCAAGAGCCTTTGCGAACACCTTGTTCAGCAGCAGCTCCTGCACGGCGGAGAAAGCGGAGTTGACGATCCAGTAAAGGCACAGGGCGGCGGGGAACATGAAGCCCATCCAGATGGTCATGAGGGGGAAGAGATACAGCATCATCTTGTTGGAGCCGTTCATGGTGTTGGAGCTGGCCTTCATAGAGGCGATGCTCATCACCAGCTGCAGAGCGGCGGCGATAAAGGGCAGCAGTAGCAGACCCCAAACGGCCCAACCGCCGTGGGGGAACTGGCCCATGACGTTGCTGGCGGTCTCGGCCAGATCCAGACCGAGGAACTGGTAGTTCACGTCCAGCAGGCCATCAAACTTACCTGCAAAGTTCTCCCAATGCTCATGGATGAACTTGCTGAGATAGATCTGCTCGTAAGCAACGGCGTTACCCTCGGTAGCGGCCACATAACCCAGAGACTCTGCCAGCGTACGGATCTCGGCGATCACCGTCTCGGACAGGTTCATGAAGTAGCGCAGAGGGGTACGGATGATATAGTACAGTGCAATCAGAATGGGCAGAGGGATAAAGGACCACAGGCAGCCACCCATGGGATTGATGCCCTCACGGGCATACAGATCGGCCATCTCCTGCTGCTGACGCTCTTTGTTGTTGGCAAAGCGGGTCTGGATATCCTTGATCTTGCCCTGCATGCGGTTCATACGCATCATGCTCTTCTTGCTCTTGAGCTGGAAGGGCAGGATGACCAGCTTCACCACCAAGGTGAAGAGGATAATGGCAACACCGTAAGACCCCGTCAGGGAGTAGAACATACGGGTCAGCCACGCAAAGGGAATACAGATATAGTATCCGATTTGTGCAAACATTATGGATTTCCTCCGTTTGTAATTGTTGATAAACGGGCTTGCTGCGGCGGCTTACGGCACGGGGTCGTACCAGCCGCCTCTGTGGAAGGGATGGCAGCGCAAAAACCGCTTCAACGCTAAAAAGCCGCCCTTTGCCGCGCCGTACTTCTCCACCGCTTCCACCGCGTACTGAGAGCAGGACGGGATAAAGCGGCAGCGGGGCGGGCAAATGGGGGAAATAGCCGTCTGGTAAAAACGAAAGAACTTCAGCAGCGCCTTTTTCATCTGTGCGCCTCCATAAGCCCCAACTCCTTCAGCGCGGCGGCATACTGCCGCTGCATCTTGGAAAAAGGCGCCGTGATGGCGCGGCCACGACCGACCAAAATCACATCGTAGCCCTGCTTCATTTCGTTTTTGCTGAGCCGATACACCTCGCGGAGACGGCGGCGGACGCGATTGCGCACCACGGCCTTCCCCAGCTTCGTGCTGACGGTAATGCCCAGACGGGTGAGCCCCTTCTTATTCTTTCTGCAATAGACCACAAAGCAGGGCTGCACCGAAGAACTCCCCTTACGGTAGAGCTGACGGAACACGTAATTCTCCTTGACGGTCACGGCAGGATTCATAAAAAACAGGTCTCCTTACACTTAGCATCGAGAACACCAATAGGGACGGCAGGATTTTCCCTCTACCGTCCCTGGGTTTATACGGTTGTCGTGCGATGCACTTTCCGCCTTCCTCAGTGGGTCAGGCGAGCGCGGCCCTTGGCGCGGCGACGAGCGAGAACCTTACGGCCGTTGCTGGTAGCCATTCTCTTACGGAAACCGTGCACCTTGGAGCGCTGACGCTTCTTGGGCTGATAGGTACGGAACATAGCATGACACCTCCATTAATAAAAATAAATCTGCTCCCGATTGTTTCACGGGGCATACTCGACAGCGAACAAGTTTTGTCCGCCGCAGTCGACATTTCATCCACCTTTCCGCCGTGGAAAGGCGTGCCCTTCATTATAACCAATGATTTCCCCGTTTGTCAACATAAAATATTTCAGAAATCACAGATTTTACACTTATTCTAATAATAAGTATGGACTTTTTTAAAAGTTTTTGCTATACTCTTTTATGAGAAAGTATGCCTTAGAGAGAAAAAGGAGAAAGGGAGTGGACGGATGAACTCACTGTCCGACGTGTGGAATATTTTATTGGAACGGCTGCAAAAGGATCTCTCCCCCACCACCATCAACACTTGGTTCGATCAGGTAAAGGTGGTCACCATGGAGGACTCTGCCTTAGTGCTGCACTGCAGCAACCCCTTCAAAAAAGAGACTATTGAAAAGCGCTTTACAGGGCAGATCAAAGATGCCCTGCGGGATATTTTTTCCTCCGACCTTGAGGTGAAGATCTTGGACGATGAGCAATTGGGCGTGTACCACGGTGTCCGCCCCGACCATCCCGACATCCCCGGCGAGAACGACGCCTTCACCTTCGAGACTTTCGTGGTGGGCCCCCAGACCAAGATGGCTTACGCCGCCGCCCGCAGCGTGTCGGAAAAGCCGGCAGGCAAGTTCAACCCCCTCTTCATCTACGGCGACAGCGGCTTGGGCAAGACCCATCTGCTCCACGCCATCGCCCGTCAAACCAAGCGCCTGCGGCCCGAGAGCAACATTATTCTCGTCAGCGGCGAGCTTTTTACCAACGAGCTCATTGACGCCATCCGCGGCGGCACCACTGCCGACTTCCGGGATAAATACCGTGGCAAGGATCTGCTTTTGGTGGACGATATCCAGTTCATCGCCGGTAAGCAGCAGACGCAGGAGGAGTTTTTCCATACCTTCAATGCCCTGTACGAGTCGGGCCGTCAGATCGTGCTAACCTCTGACCGTCCGCCCAAGGAGATGACCCAACTGGAAGATCGCCTCCGCACCCGCTTTGAGTGGGGCTTGATGGTAGACGTGGAGCCACCGGACTATGAAACCCGCTTGGCCATCATCCGCAACAAATCGGCCCTGCTGGGCATCAACCGTCCCGACCGTATTGCCACGCTGATCGCCGAGAACATTACCGCCAACGTCCGTCAAATCGAGGGCGCTCTCAATAAAGTGCTGGCCTACCGAGAACTGATCGGCGCTATGGATGAAGAGGCCATTATCAAATCCCTTGGCGAGGTGATGAAGGGCTTTTCCGAGTTCGTTCCCTCCGAGGAAAACATCGCCGAGTACATTGCCCACTTCTTCAACATCGAGCTGGATGTATTGAAAGGCAGC
>JAFVXA010000006.1 GCA_017501355.1 Oscillospiraceae bacterium | reverse complement strand
GCCATTGTGCTATACCCGCGCATTCGCCCCGGCGCAACCGCCAGCTTGGTTATATTACCATAGGGCGATTGCGCTTGTCAAGAAATTTTTTGAAAAAATTTTTATTTTTTTAGGGCGCTTCCCAATCGCAGAGGGACAGGAAGTAGCGATAGATTAGCGTTCCGTCCACAAGACGGGGGTCTCTGCCCTCACTCATCTGCCGCTCGGGATGCCACTCCACGCCAAGCACAGGCAGCGCGCCATGGGAGAATGCCTCCACCACGCCATCCTTGCTCTTCTGCAGCGGACGCAGGCAGGGCGCAAGCGTTCCCACCGCCTGATGGTGATTGCTGTTGACAAAGAAGTCATCACCCCACCAACAGGAAAAGAGAGAACCATCTGCCGCCCGGGTCTCATGGATGCTGTCGGAGCCGTCTGCCAACCCACCGTGCCCCTCCACGTGCTGACGAAGGGTACCGCCGAAAAACACATTCAGTACCTGCATACCGCGGCAAACGCCCAGAATGGGGCGACCGCTCTTGGTAAAGCGGGTCATCAGCTCCCACTCTGCCGCGTCACGCTCTTCATCGAGCCCCCGGCAGTCCTCTACCGCAGCGTCGTAATACTTCGGATGGATATCCCCACCACCGGGCAGCAGCAGCGCACCGCATGTATCCGAACAGTCAATATCCTTGGAAAACACAGGGGTTGCGCCGCAGCTGCGCAGCGCCGCCGCATAATTCGCATACTCCGCTTCCTCGCCCCAGATAAATACCGTCTCTGCCATCGTCATCCCTCCGAACATTTTTCCTCATTATACATCTTACGTCCCGCTCTGTAAATAAATTCCCGCAAAAAGCCTTGCCACCGCCGCGAAATTGTGGCATAATAAATTCCACTGTTCTACACAGAGACGCATCAAAGTGAGGGCATCATATTCGGAGACGTATCGAAGTGGGGACGGTCGCGAGCGCTGCCTGCGGCAGAGAAAGCGAGCGGCAAGGAGTGGCAGCGGTCGAATAAAATCGAGCATCTAAAGATGCGATGATTTTTTCGCTCACCGCAACAGGACATAACGGGGCGCCCCGTTATGGTGTAAATCATGGGTTCATCTCGTCTGCACGAGTTTAACTTCATATCTGGAGACGTATCGAAGTGGTCATAACGGGGCTGACTCGAAATCAGTTTGCCGGCAACGGCACGTGGGTTCGAATCCCACCGTCTCCGCCACGTCGCTGCGGACGGCATGTCGTTCGCAGCGACTTTTTTAAAGTCACTTCTCACTCATTCTGTCGCAGCTCCTTTTCAAAACGTAAACGCTCCGCTGGTTTGCGTTTTGATGTCAACCACGGATCACAGGTGAGCGGGTTCGTCACACCAGAGGGATGCTGGAGCTGACCGCTCCCGCATCCCTCTTTTTTCTTCAAATGTGACTATTGCTACAGGAAAACCCGAGCGTTTCAGGGTACACTATAACAAACCACTCACAAGGAGGGGCTTATGCAATATTTCATCTCATTTCTCGAAGGCATCATCACCTTCATCTCCCCCTGCCTGCTGCCCATGATCCCCATCTACATCTCCTACTTCGCGGGTGGCGGCGCGCGCAGCACCCGCAAAACCCTCACCACCGCCCTCGGCTTCGTGCTGGGTTTCACGCTGGTGTTCGTCGCCATGGGTGCCCTTGCGGGCACGGTGGGCAGCTTCCTGCGCCGCTATCAAACGGCGGTAAACATTGTGTCGGGTCTTGTGGTGGTGTTCTTCGGTCTCCACTTCCTCGGTCTCGTCAAGGTCAATCTCTTCCGCGGACGCCGCCGCAGCGTGGATACCAGCGACCTCGGCTTCTTCTCTGCCATGGTCTTTGGCATCGTCTTTTCCGTGGGCTGGACTCCCTGTGTAGGCGCTTTCCTCGGCTCTGCGCTGATGCTCGCCTCCCAGCAGGGTCATGTGGCAGAGGGTATGCTGATGCTCCTCGCCTATTCCCTCGGTCTCGGCATTCCGTTCCTGCTCAGCGCCGTCCTCATCGACTATCTGAAGTCGGCATTCAACTGGATCAAACGCAATTACAAGGTCATCAACACCGTCAGCGGCAGTCTTCTGATCGTCCTCGGCATCGCCATGGCAACAGGTCTGCTGGGACGACTGCTGACCCTTCTCGGATAAGGAGGTTTCCATGAAAAACAAACGAATTTTGCTCATTCTCGTTCTGATCTTTGCCCTGCTCATCGGCGGCGCATCCGTGCTGTACAGTCGGCTCAGCAACACGGTGGAAAGCGATCAGCTCGCCCAGACCGAGGATGCTCCTGCGGCAGGGAATACCGAAGAAACCGTAGAAAAAGAACCCATCATCGCCCCCGATTTCACCGTGTACGACCTCGCAGGCAAGGAAGTGCATCTTTCCGACTATCGGGGCAAGCCCGTGGTGCTGAATTTCTGGGCAAGCTGGTGCGGTCCGTGCAAGATGGAAATGCCCCACTTTGAGGAGAAGTCCAAAGAGCTCGCAGGCAAAGTGCAGTTCCTCATGGTGAACGTCACCGACGGTGGTCGGGAAACGGTGGAGACCGCTTCCGCCTTTATCGCAGGCGAAGGCTATACCTTCCCCGTGTTCTATGACACCGCCTACTCCGCCTCTTCCGCTTACGGTGCCTACTCTCTCCCCACCACCATTTTCATCAACGCCGAGGGGCACGCCATCGCACAGGCGGTAGGTGCCATTGACAGCGCCACCCTGCAAAAGGGCATTGATATGATCAGATGACAAAAAACAGTCTGTTTCCCGCGGGAAACAGACTGTTTTTATCGTTTAAAACTGTGCTTCAAAATAGTACCACTTATCCCGAAGCTTTTCCACCGAACCGCAGTTGTCACCTTCGCCCTGCCAGATCCAGCGGTTTTCGCCGTCCTGTATCAGCTCCACATCCGTATTCTGGAATGCCGCGGGCTCATCATCGGGGGAATAGAAGCAGCCGAAATATTTCGCGTTTACCAAAAGAAATCCGCGTGCACCGATGCTAAATTCCGTCATGCGGCTTCCGTCTCTTTCCCATGTGTTGACAGAGCGATACCCAAACAGCGTTGCGTCGTCGGCAGGCACGCTGCCGTCTGCCGCGATCATCCGCTCGATGTCGTCGTGATAGAGGGCGACAAACGCCTGCGTCCGCAGCTTTGGCACAAAGGAGACCGTCAGCACCACTGCCATCAGCAGTGCCGCCGCACCAAGAAGCACCTTCTTTTTGCTCATAGCGATCCCTCCCGTCTCTCAGCGCGCAGACACGCCGCTCTTGAACTCCTGCTTGCGGCGGTACATCTCTGCATCCGCCCGCTCAAATACCGCATCATAGCTGATGTCCTTTTTCGGGTCACAGACGGCACTGCCGATGGCGGCAGAAAGCTGAATGCTCTTGCCCATCCGCTCCACCGTCTCTTCAAAGATGGGCTCGAGGGCAGCACAGGCAGCAGCATCGGTATCGGGGCAGATGACCGCAAATTCGTCGCCACCGATGCGGAACACGCGGTCCTTTCCGAACACCGCCACGGCAGCCTCTGCCGTTTTGATGATCAGCTCATTGCCGCTGGCGTGTCCCAGCGTGTCGTTCACCTTCTTGAGCCCATTGACATCGATGACAAACACAGCGAAGTTCACATCGCCGCTCTTCATCCGCTCCTTCCACTGGGCAATCTCCTGCAGGTAGGCGGTATTGTTCTTCACGCCTGTCAGCTTATCGACGAAAGCAAGACTGTTGATGTAATCGATCCGTATTTTCAGCTGCCGCGCCGTTTCAGCAAAGCTCTCAGCGAGGTCACTGACTTCGTCCTGCGTGTCGCAGGAGACGGAAACATCCAGATTGCCCGCCGCGATCTCCTTCGCCGCCGCGTTCAGTTCCTTCAGCGGTCGGGTCATTTTCTCCGCAATGGTGATGGAAATGGCAATGAATATGCCGACAATCAGCAGCGCGATCCCCACCACCTGAGAAACCAGATGATTGATATCCTTGTTGACCTCATACACCGGAACTGTCACGCCAAGGCGCATATCATTTTCAAGGCTTTGGAACACCAGCTTCTGACGAACGCTCTCATCCTCGTGTTCAAAGATCAGCTCCTCGAAATCCGCATTCTCCGGCAGTTCGGCATCCATCTGCATATCCACCTTCTCGCCCTTTTGCCGATGATGGCTGTAGATCACGCAAAGCTCACTGTCTGCAAGAAAGGCGTGCCCCGTTTCGTACACCCGGATCTCATCCACCATTTCCGTGATGTAGCTGAAATCAATGTCCATGCCGACCACACCGATCAGTGTGCCGTCGCGGTAAATGGGCACCACATAGGACGTGACATAGACACCCATTTCCTCGTTCATATACGGCTCCACCCAGATGGCGTGACCTGCCCGCACAGGGACGTAATACCAGCCCACGTGCTGGAAATCATCGGGATCAAAAGCAGAGAGATCCGTCATGGGAAATTCAAGAAACTCCCGCTGCGCTCCCTGCTGCACCCAAAACACGCCGTCCAGAGGCGTGGTCAGATCGGGATTGAAGCGGATGTACACCGAAACCGCACCATCGGTTTCATCTGCCAGCATCAGCGCAAGATCCTTCAGTTCCTGTACATAGGTCTCGCGATATGCCTTATCTGCCGCAAGGCGCTCCAGGCTTTCCAGGCTGTTCTGCGCATAGTTCGCCAGCGTCTCCACCGACTGCTCCACGCGCACAAACCACTCATCCAGCGCCTGCGCACTCTCTCCGCAGGTCAGGTGCAGAATATCCTCGCAATCCTCGTTCATAGCCCGACGGAAGGTATAGATACCCAGTCCGCCGATCAGCAGCGCTGTGACCAGAATGCCCACAGCTGTCAATTTTGTGATTTTTGTCTGAATCGATTGCTTCATATCGCACCTCCTCTCAAGCGCATTTTCCGGACATCGCCGTTTTTTCAATCATATCGTGATCCGCGTTATTTTTCAAGCAGCGCCACACTTTCGCAGTGCTGCGTGCCGGGGAAAAGATCCACCGCAGCACAGCGGCTGACATGATAACCCTGCTCGGCAAAGCGTCGCACATCCCGCCCGAGGGTAGCGGGGTCGCAGGAAACATAGACCACGCGCCGTGGTGCCATGCGGACGATGGCGCTCACCACATCCTCCGCCAGTCCCTTGCGGGGCGGATCGACGGTGATCACATCGGGATGGAGTCCCTCTTTTGCGAGCTTCTCCGCAATGGCGCTGGCATCCCCGCAGAAAAATTCCGCGTTGCTCACACCGTTGCGCAGCTGATTCTCCTTCGCATCCGCAATGGCTTCGGGTACGATCTCCGCGCCGATGACCCTGCCCGCCTTCTTCGCCATGACAAGGGTAATGGTGCCTGCGCCGCAGTAGAGATCGAGCACGGTTTCCGTGCCGTGAAGATCCGCATAGTCCAATGCCTTTTCATACAGCACCTCTGCCTGCTCGCGGTTCACCTGATAGAACGACGGCACAGACAATCGGAAGGTCAGACCGCAGAGCACATCCTCCAGACGATCCTCTCCCCAAAGAGTGCGATAGCGGTCCGCAAGGATCACGTTGTCGCGGCGGCGGTTGATGCCCAGCACCACACCCTTCACATCACCCACGCCCTCGCGCAGCATACTCACCAATTCCCGCTCATGGGGCAGGCGACCGCCGTTGACGAGGAGACAGATCAGGCTCTCTCCCCTGGCGTTGCAGCGGACATAGAGGTGACGCATCAGCCCCTCCCCCGTCTGCTCGTCATAGCCGCTGATCTCATAGCGGCGCATCCACTGCCGCAGTACCTCCGCCGCCCGCTCTGCGCCTTCCATCTGCAGCAAACACACGGGAATGTCCGTCACATCATGGCTGTGGGCACGGTAAAAGCCCACAGCGCCGTCCTTGGAAATGGGGTACTGCACCTTGTTGCGGTAGCGGGTGGGCTGCTTTGCACCGAGGATCTCCTCCACTTCCGCATCGCTGCCGCCAAGGCGGCGCAGGGCATTTTGCACCTTGCGGCGCTTTGCCTCCAGTTCCTCTTCATAATCCATGTGGCGGTAGTCACAGCCGCCGCAGCGCCCGAACCACGGACAATCCGGCTCCCGGCGATGGGGCGAAGGCTCGCTCACAGACACCACCTTGGCATAGGCAATGTTTTTCAGCACCTTTTCGATGCGAGCTTCACAGGTCTCGCCCCGAATGCCACGGCGGACAAATACCACGCGTCCGTTGATCCGGGCAACACCCAATCCCTCGCCGGTATAATCTTCGATCGTCAGCGTGACGATGTCATTTTTCTTCAGCTCACTCATGTCTTCCACACCCGTTCTTTCAAGCCGACCTGTCAAAACGGGTGGGCTTTTCTTTATTTTTCAAACCACTCAAGAACCTCAAGCAGCTTTCTTGCAAAGTTGTTGAGGGTCTTGTTGTCTCTGCCCCGTGCGCCGCGGATGGCAGCTGCCACACGCTGACCCACTTCCACCAGCCGCTGGTAGGCAGCGGTATCGGGGGTTCTTCTCTCTGCCTTCTTGCGGACTACGCCCTGCTCGATCATCTCGTTGGCAATAAGATCATAGCTTTCAAGATACAGCGGTGCATGGGCGGCATAGCCCAGATCCTGCAGCTCTGCCGCAAACGCAGGCGCTACGTCCACATCGCCGTGGACAACAAAAACCTGCCTGGGCTTCGGCTCCACATAGCTCAGCCACTTGAGCAGATGGTCGTGATCCGCATGGGAGCTGAGACCCTGGAAGTTCACGATCTGCGCCTGCACGGCGATCTCCTCGCCGAAGAGCTTGACGCTGTCAGCACCATCCAGCAGATGGCGGCCGAGAGAGCCGGGGGACTGGAAGCCCACAAACACCACCGTGTTCTTCGCGCCCCAGAGATTGTGCTTGAGATGATGGCGGATACGACCCGCATCGCACATACCGGATGCAGAGATAATGACCTTGGGAGTAGGGTCAAAGTTCAGTGCCTTGGACTCCTCCGAGGTGGTGGTCATATAGAGACCGGGGAAGCTGAACATGGACTCACCGTCCTTCACCAGCTCCAGCGCCTCGTCGTCGAGGTAGCCGCGGAGATCCCCGCTGAACACCTTGGTGCTCTTGCCTGCAAGGGGGCTATCGATATAGACAGGGAAATTACCCGCTCTCGGCGCGAGATTGTCTTCCTTGATCTCACGGATGAAGTACAGAATTTCCTGCGTGCGTCCCACCGCAAAGGCAGGGATGATCACATTGCCGCCCCGGGAGATGGTCTCGTCGATGATGTTCGCCAGATCCTCCGTATAGCTCTTGGGGGGCTGATGGTTGCGGTTGCCGTAGGTGGATTCCATGACCACATAATCCGCCTTCGTCAGAGGCTGGGGATCGCGGATAATGGGCTGATTGATATTGCCGATGTCGCCGGAGAACAGAATGTCCCGGGTGATGTTGCCCTCGGTCACGCTCACCGTCACACTGCCGCTGCCAAGAAGATGCCCCGCATCGGTAAAGCAGATGCGGATGCCCTCTGCCAGCTCCACGCTCTCGCCGTACTCAAAGGGACGGACATATTTCTTCACCAGCTCCGCATCTGCCACGGTGTACAGCGGCTCTACCGGCGCACGACCCGCACGCAGTCCCTTGCGGTTCTGATACTCCGCGTCGCTCTCCTGAATATGGGCGGAGTCCAGCAGCATGATCTCCAGCAGCTCCGCCGTGATACGGGTGGAGCAGATCACACCCTGAAAGCCCCGCTTGATCAGCAGCGGAATGCGTCCGCTGTGGTCAATATGAGCATGCGTCACGATCACATAGTCGATCTCGCCGGGATGGAAGGGCAGATCGGCGTTGTCAAACTCGTCCCGTCCCTGCTGCAAACCACAGTCCACAAGGATTTTTTTGCCCGCCGCCTCCAGCATGTGGCAGCTGCCTGTCACGCAGCGGTCTGCGCCATAAAAATACAGTTTCATGATGTGTGCTCCTTTCCGTAGTTGTATCATTTCCTGTTTCCATCTTACCATACCCCTTCCTTGAAAGCAAAGCATTTCGGCTTTCTTCAAAAAGGTTTACAAATCGTTCTTTTTTTCCTCTTTCCAGACGGGAAAGCTTGTGCTATACTATATTAGTATTTTTGTGCGCATTTTTACCATCGTGAAAGGATGTTTTTTTGATATGGGTCTGTTTGACAAACTGTTCGGTACCTACTCTGAGAAGGAACTGAAAAAAATCGCTCCCGTCGTGGACAAGATCGAGGCACTGGAGGAAAGCTACCGTGCCCTCTCCGATGAAGAGCTGACGGCAAAAACTGCCGAGTTCCGCGCCCGCCTTGCAGACGGGGAAACGCTGGATGATATTCTGCCCGAAGCCTTTGCCACCTGCCGTGAGGCCTGCTGGCGTGTGCTGGGCATGCGCCCCTACCGCGTGCAGCTCATCGGCGGCGTGGTGCTCCATCAGGGGCGTATCGCGGAAATGAAAACCGGTGAAGGTAAGACGCTGATGGCAACCCTCCCCGCTTACCTCAACGCTCTCGCGGGCAAGGGTGTCCATATCGTCACCGTGAACGATTACCTCGCCAAGCGAGACAGCGAGTGGATGGGTAAGGTCTACCGCTTCCTCGGCTTGAAGGTGGGTCTGATCATTCATGGTCTGGAACGTCAGCAGCGCCAGCAGGCGTATGCTGCCGACATCACCTACGGTACCAACAACGAGCTGGGCTTCGATTACCTGCGTGACAATATGGCGATCTACGCCGAGGAACTGGTGCAGCGCGGTCATTCCTTCGCCATCGTGGACGAGGTGGACTCCATCCTCATCGACGAAGCCCGCACCCCCCTCATCATCTCTGGCATGGGCGAAAAGTCCACCCAGCTCTATGACATGGCAGAAGCCTTCGTCTGCCGTCTGAAGAAGAAGGTGGTCACCGAGGTAGACACCAAGGAGGAAGAGGATGTCAACGTCGATGCGGACTATATCGTGGACGAAAAGAACCGCACCGCTTCCCTCACCGCCCGCGGCGTGGAAAAGGCAGAAGCCTTCTTCCATCTGGAGAACCTCTCCGATCCCGAGAACTCCACCATCAACCATCACATCAATCAGTCTTTGAAGGCGCACGGCATTATGAAGCGCGACATCGACTACGTCCTCAAGGAGGGCGAGGTCGTTATCGTTGACGAGTTCACGGGTCGTCTCATGTTCGGTCGTCGTTACAGCGATGGTCTGCATCAGGCGATCGAAGCCAAGGAGCACGTCACCGTCGCCCGTGAGAGCAAGACCCTCGCCTCCATCACCTTCCAGAACTACTTCCGTCTCTACAACAAGCTCTCCGGTATGACCGGTACGGCACTGACGGAGGAGGAGGAGTTCGGCTCCATCTATCAGCTGGATATTCTGGAGATCCCCACCAACAAACCCATCGCCCGTATCGACAACCCCGACGTGGTCTACAAGACCGAGCAGGCGAAGTACCGCGCCATCATCGCGCAGGTGAAGGAATGCCATGACCGCGGTCAGCCCGTGCTGGTGGGTACCGCTTCCATTGAGAAGAACGAACTGCTGAGCAAGTACCTCAGCAAGGCAGGTATCAAGCACAACCTCCTCAACGCGAAGAACCACGAAAAGGAAGCAGAGATCGTGGCGCAGGCAGGTAAGCTGGGCGCCGTCACCGTTGCCACCAACATGGCAGGTCGTGGTACCGATATTATGCTGGGCGGCAACGCCGAATACATGGCAAAGAATGACCTGCGCAAGGCAGGTCTCAGCGATGAGCTGATCGCGGAAGCCACCGGCTATGCCGAGACCCATGATCAGGAGATCCTCGATGCCCGCAAGCGCTTTGCGGATGCGCTCGCCAAGCACAAGGCAGAGATCGCAGGTGAAGCGGAAAAGGTGCGCGATGCCGGTGGTCTCTTCATCATCGGTACTGAGCGCCACGAGTCCCGCCGTATCGACAACCAGCTCCGCGGTCGTGCAGGTCGTCAGGGTGACCCCGGTGAGACCCGCTTCTTCATCTCCCTCGAAGATGACCTCATGCGTCTCTTCGGCGGTGAGCGCGTGCAGAACGTGATGGACCGCATGAATGTGGACGAGGATATGCCCCTTGAAAACAAGATGCTCTCCCGCACCATTGAGAACTCCCAGACCTCCATCGAGTCCCGCAACTTCCAGGCTCGTAAGAACGTGCTGGAATACGACGACGTGATGAACCGTCAGCGTGAGATTATCTACGGTCAGCGCCGTCAGGTGCTGGAGGGACGCGACATCCACGAGCTGATCCTCGGCATGATCGAAGACGGTGTCAGTGGCGTAGTGCAGTCTGCTTTCTCTAATGGCGGTCTCGATCACGAGAGCTATCGTGAGATGATGGCATCTCTCGAGGGTGTCTACTTCCCCAAGTACGCCTATGCTTACAGCGATGCCAACCTCAGCAAGAGCGCCGAGGAGCTGACGGAGGATTTTGTCGCCCTCGCGAACGAATACTATGCCAAGAAGGACGATGAGTTCACCCCCACCGTCATGCGCGAGCTGGAGCGCATCTTCATGCTCCGCACCGTGGATGAGTACTGGATGGACCACATCGACGCCATGAATGAACTGCGCAACGGCATCCGCCTGCGTGCTTACGGCAACGAAAACCCCGTGGATGCCTACAAGCGCGAGTCCTTCAATATGTTTGAGGACATGGTGCAGAGTGTCCGCAATGACACGGTGCGCCGTCTGTTCTCCGTCCGCAAGCAGGAAAATCAGGAGATCAAGCGCGAGCGCGTGGCGGTCGCCACCGGCGAAGGCTTCAGTGACGGCACCGTGAAGAAGCAGCCCCGCCGCGTCAGCAAGATCGGTCGAAACGATCCCTGTCCCTGCGGCAGCGGCAAGAAGTATAAGGTCTGCTGCGGTCGATAAAGAAAGGAACTACCTATGGCATTTACCCGACATGACCACAGCGGTCTTGTCTACCATACCTCGGATCTTCTCAGCGGTGTGAAGCACGCCTTCACCACCCGCCTCGGCGGTGTGAGTGAAGGGATGTATGCCGCGCTGAACCTGCGTTTCAGCTGTGATGACGCAAGGGAAAACGTGATCGAAAACTATCGCCTGCTCTGCGCCGCTATCGGCGTGGATGCAGAGCGGGCGGTGCCCACCCATCAGCTCCACCACGATCACATCCGCATCGTGACGGAGCAGGATGCGGGCAAGCTCTTCTGTAAGCCCCGCGACTATGAGGATGTGGACGGTCTCATCACCAATGTGCCCGGGATCCCCCTCTTTATCTACTCCGCAGACTGCGGCATCACCCTGCTGCACGATCCCGTGAGCGGCTGCATCGGTGCGGTGCATTCCGGTTGGCGGGGCGTTGCCCTCGGCATCCTGCCGAAAACCGCCGAAGCCATGTGCCGCACTTACGGCGCAAAGCCCGAAAACATCCGCGTCGCCATGGGCGCGGGTATCGGTCAGTGCTGCTTTGAAACGGACAGCGATGTGCCCGATGCCATGCGCGATGCCATTGGCGCGGCAGCTGAGCCCTTCATGGAGCGTCGCGGCGAAAAGTGGCACATCGACCTGCGGGGCATCAATGTCCACCGTCTCAGAAAGATCGGCATCTCAGAGGAGCAGATCGACCTGCTTCCCCTCTGCACCGCCTGCAATCCTGACCTCTATTGGTCTCACCGCCTCACCGGCAACAGTCGCGGCGTGCAGGGCGCCGTGATTTCCCTTGGAAAGGAGTAAGCAATGAAGCGTCTTCTTCTCGTCCTTGCCCTGTCGCTTACGCTGCTCTGCGGCTGCGCGGAAGCCCCCTCCGACGTGGAGGAGGACGATTTTCTCCTTGTGGGCGATCTTTCCACGCCGGATGAACCTCTCATCCACACCGCCAGTTCCTTTGCCCTGCCCATTTACAGCGGGCAGGCACTGGACCCCATCACCTGCAGCGAAGGCATTCAGCGCAGCGTTTCCGCTCTGCTGTATGAGGGGCTTTTCACCCTCTCCCCTTCCTTTGAGGTGGAGTACTGCCTCTGTGACTCCTATGAATACGATCCCGCCACCTTCGTCTACACCTTCCATCTGAGACAGGGTGTAACCTTCGGTGACGGATCTGCCCTCTCTGCCCGGGACGTGATCGCAACACTGCAACGCGCACAGCTCAGCGAGCGCTATGCTGCCCGCTTTGCGGCGGTATCGTCCATGCGCGCCGTGGGCACGGACAGCGTCCGTATTGCAATGACGCGGGACGATGCCACTCTCCCCGCCCTGTTGGACATTCCCATCGTCCGCAGCGGCACCGAGAAGGATCTCATCCCTCTCGGCACAGGTCCTTACCTCTACATTACCGAGGGCGCACAGGACTATCTCCGCGCCAACAGTGCCTGGTGGCAGGGTGAGATCCAGCCCCTTGTCCGCATCGAGCTTTCTCCCGTGCGGGATGAGGACACGGCGGCTTACCGCTTTTCCGCCGGTGAGGTGCAGCTTCTCCGTTCCAATCTTCTGGGTATCAGCGGTGTCAGCTCCACCACGGGCATCAGCGTCACCTCTGTCGACACAACAGAGTTGCTGTTCCTCGGCTTCAATAGCGCCACGGTTTCCGATGCAAACCTTCGCTATACACTGAGCCTCGGCATTGACCGCGAAAGCTTCGTCAGCGGCTACCTTTCCGGCTATGCGAAATCCGCCTGGGCACCCATCTCCCCCGCCTCCCCTCTCTATCCTAAGGATCTGGAGCGGGACTACCAGCGCAAGGATTTTGAAGCTGCGCTGGACGCTTTGGGCTATGGGGCAGAGGGCGAAGCAAGCGCCCGTACCCTCACTCTTCTCGTCAACGAAGAGAGCAGCGAGAAGGTCTCCATTGCTTCTTCCATCGCCGCAGGACTCAGCCACGGCAAGCTGCAGGTCAGTGTCAAGGCGCTGCCTTGGGATCGCTACACCGCGGCTCTGCAGTCCGGCAGCTTTGACCTGTATCTCGGCGAGGTGCGGCTGACCCCCAACTGGGATCTCTCTCCCCTTGTGGGCAGTCTCGGCAGCATGAACTATGGATATTTCAGCGATGTCACGCTCGATGTGCTCATGCAGTCCTTCCGCAGCGATGCTACCACCGCAAGCGCCCGTCAGCTCTGTGCCTTTCTCGCCCGACAGTGTCCCCTCATTCCCCTCTGCTTCAGAACGGACACTGTCCTCACCCATACAGCTGTTCTGAGCGAACTGACCCCCACCGCTGCCAGCCCCTTCTATGGACTGCAGCACTGGGAAGTCACCCTCATCAACTAAATGAAAAATGCAGTTCCCGAAGCTCCGGGAACTGCATTTTTTATCATTCTCAATACTGGCGCACTACGGCACGCACACGCCCCATGATCTGCGCCATTGTGCCGTCAATGGGTTCAAATTCCTCATTCTCCGGCATCAGCCAAACCTTGCCGTCCTTGCGCTTGTAGCGCTTGACGGTGGCTTCATCCTCCAGCAACGCCACCACGATCTCGCCGTTGTTGGCGGTCTTCTGCTGCTGCACCACCACCAGATCGTCCGGCAGGATACCCGCATCCTTCATGGAGTAGCCACGGACACGGAGAGCGAAATACTCATCAGCCCGCCCACCGGTGTCAAAGGTCAGATAATCCTCAATACACTCCGTCGCAAGAATGGGGTTACCCGCTGCCACATGCCCCAACACAGGGATGCGGTCGCTCCGCTGCTCCACTTCCACAGGGACAGCTTCCTTCGCTGTGGGATCTGCCGCAGGCTGGGCGGCTTTCGTCAGCGTGATGGCACGTCCCTTGCCCGCGTCCTTTTCGATATAGCCCAGCTCTGCCAGATGCTTGAGATGGAAATGGACGGTGGACGGAGAGCGAAGCTCCAACGCCTCGCCGATCTCGCGGACTGAGGGCGGGTAGCCCCGTTCGGTGACAAATGACACCAGATAGTCATATACCTTTTGCTGCATTCTGGAAAGCTTTTCCATCGTGACACGTCCCCTTTCATCCCGCAGACAAATCTTGACGAAGTCATTATATCATACTCTTCTGTAAAATGCAACAAATGTTTGAGATTTTTCCCGTTTCTTTTCCGCAGAAGATGGGAAAAATCACTTGAAATGTGCCATATTCTGTGCTATAGTTATATCCTACGATAAAAATTGTACGATTCTGTGCATTTACATTTTGGAGGTAATTGACATGACTATTTTTGTGACTGTTCTGCAGGTTCTCACCGGCATTGCTCTGATCCTGGCTGTTCTGATCCAGTCCGGCAAGAACGCTGGTCTCTCCGGTTCTATTGCCGGTGTGGCTGATACCTTTATGGCAAAGGGCAAGGCTAAGTCCGTGGACGCAAAGCTGGCAAGAGCAACCAAGTGGATTGGCGCAGCTTTCGTGGTGCTGACTCTGGTGCTGAACGTTCTGTAAATCAAAAAAGTCAAACGAGCTCTCCTGCACGCTGTGCAGGAGAGTTTTTTTAGACTGTCGATCAACCATTTTATCCGATTCAATGGGAAGGAAGGGTGTGTGCGGGAAACCCAGGAAGGGTGTCCTGCACTGTTCAAATAAGAAGTTTTTAGAACTTTTTGGGGGTTCTAAAAACTTGCACAGCGGGGCGAAAATACTTTTTCGACACGCTGAGCCGTCCTGCACGCTGTGCAGGACGGCTTTTTGTTTAATATCCTCTTCCGGGCTTCAAGGGGCTGCGGTACAGCTCCCCTGCAGCGGGAGTCACACCATAGAGCTCCATCAGCTCCCGCACGGTTACAAAATTGTAGCCTTGCCGCTGCAAGGCATCCACGATCTCCAGCGCCGCTTCCACCGAGCTTTCATAGATGTCGTGCATCAAGATGACATCTCCGCTCTGCACGCTTGTGAGAACTGCTTTTTTGATTTTCTCGCAGTCCCTGCTCTTCCAGTCCTCGGGGTCAACAGACCATGTGATGAGTGGGGTCTCGCAAAGGGCATACTGCCGCTCGGAGATCAGTCCATAGGGCGGGCGCAGCCAGTAGTCCCCCTCGCCCAACACCCGCTGCAGTATCTGTTCCGTCCGGGTCAGCTCCTGCCGCAGCATCCAATCCCGTTGATTCTCCAGCGCCACGTGGGAATAGGTATGCTGCCCGATCTGATGTCCATCCTCTGCCATGCGCAGCAGAATATCTTCGTTCCATTCCGCAAGGCTTCCCAATACAAAAAAGGTCACCCGCGCCCCTCTCTGCCGCAGCCCATCCAATAGGGGGATCGTGGTGTCGGCGCGGGGACCGTCGTCGAAGGTCAGTGCCACATATTTGCCGTTTGGGCAGACTGCAGCAGTCTCATCCGATGGCTCTGCATTTTGAATGATGGCGAGAATGCAAAGAGAAAAGAGAAGGGAGCACAGCAAATAACCATATTGGTATTTCTTCATGCATCAGCCCCCTCCGCACGTTCCTTGCATCCTCCAGTGTATGCAAAAGAATGAGAAAAAGACTTTCTGTTTCAGTCTACACCAGCGGTCACCTTACACCCACAGGGGTGCAGGCTGTTTCAGCCCCCCATCTTCTTTTTCTTTGTCTTGCCAAGAAAAAGAAGATGCGCCGCTGGCGGTGGAGAAGAAAAAGAAACCGCTTTGAGTGCGTGTCGACAGCTTGTCCGGCAGACCAACTGCCATGCTCGCGCAAGTACAACTGCTCGCCGATTTGCACTGCTCCTCTTTCCGCTGCCGCTGCTGGAGTGCTGATCCAGCTGCTTCAAAGCAGGGGGAGCGCGAGGGGGCAGCGCCCGCCTCGCATAAAATCTTTATTGCGCAGCAATGAAAAAGCCTGTCTCGTGGTATAACCACAAGACAGGCTTTTGAATTGGTACTTAGACCAGCTCGATCATAGCGGTCAGCGGCGCGCCAAGCGCCGCCTTCGGCGGTTGCGCACCTGCACACCCGTCTGCGGACGGGCGTCAGCAGCCTTCGACCGCTAAGATACTCTGCAGCATGAAAAAGACTGTCTCACGGCATAGCCGCAAGACAGTCTTTTGAATTGGTACTTAGACCAGCTCGATCATAGCGGTCTCAGCAGCATCGCCGCGGCGAACGCCGGTGCGAGTGATGCGGGTGTAACCGCCGTTACGCTCAGCATAGCTGGGAGCGATCTCCTTGAAGAGCTTCTTCACCACATCTTCACGGGTAATGAAAGCCAGAGCCTGACGATAAGCAGCCAGGTCGCCCTTCTTGCCCAGGGTGATCATCTTCTCAGCCAGGGGCTTGATTTCCTTAGCGCGGGTGACGGTGGTCTCCATCTTGCCCTTATCCAGGAAATCAGTCACCTGCTGACGGAGCATCGCGATACGCTGGTCGGTAGTCTTACCAAGCTTACGAGTTCCGGGCATGTTCGTTTCCTCCTTATAGGATATCGTCTCGTCTTATGACGGACTAACTCAGTTGTTTTCTTCGTCGGCCAGGGACAGACCCATCATGGCCAGCTTGTTGATAACCTCTTCCAGGGACTTACGACCCAGGTTACGGACCTTCATCATCTCGTCCTCGGTCTTACGGGTAAGATCCTCAACGGTGTTGATGTTGGCACGCTTGAGGCAGTTGAAGCTGCGGACGGAAAGATCCAGCTCTTCGATGGTCATCTCCAGAACCTTATCGCGCTGGGTTGCCTCCTTCTCCACCACGGTGGACTTGCCGCCGATGGTCTCGGAGAGGTCGGTAAAGAGCGCAAAGTGGTCGCAGAGGATCTTGGCGCCGAGGGACACAGCATCTCTTGCGGAGATGGTGCCGTCGGTCCAGACTTCCAGCGTGAGCTTGTCAAAGTCGGTCTGATTGCCGACGCGGGTGTTTTCCACACTGTAGTTCACCTTATACACCGGAGTGTAAATGGAGTCCACAGGGATCACATCGATGATCGTCTGCTGGGCCTTGTTGCGATCAGCAGAGACATAGCCGCGTCCATGATTCATGGTGATTTCCATGTTCAGCATGGCGCCCTGATCCAGCGTTGCAATGTGCAGGTCGGGATTCAGAACTTCCACTTCGCCGTCACTCTTGATATCACCGGCAGTGACCACACAGGGGCCAACTGCGTCGATATAGACGGTCTTCGTACCCTCGCAGTGAAGCTTTGCGATGATGCCCTTGACGTTCAGAACGATCTCGGTCACATCTTCCTTCACACCGGGGATAGTGGAGAACTCATGCTTGACGCCGGCGATCTTGATGCTGGTTGCAGCAGTGCCGGGCAGGCTGCTCAGCAGAATGCGGCGAAGCGCATTGCCGAGCGTGGTGCCATAACCGCGTTCCAGAGGCTCGATGACATACTTACCATAGGAAGTATCTTCAACGTTCTCGATATATTCGATCTGAGGCTTCTCGATCTCGATCATGCAGTTACCCTCCTTATTTTAAACAGTACATATGGACGCCCATATGTGGAATAGAGTCTTTGCGATAATGAGGGCACACGCCGATTACTTGGAATACAACTCGACGATGAGGTGCTCCTCGATGGGCAGGTCGATGTCTTCACGAGCAGGGACAGCCACAACCTTGGCGACCATGTTCTTTGCATCGAAATCCAGCCACTTGGGAACCACGCGGGAAGCGTTAGCTTCCAGGGAGCCCTTGATCTTGTCGATGCCGCGGCTCTTCTCTGCCAGCTCGATGGTCATGCCGGTCTTGACGAGGAAGGAGGGGATATCCACTCTCTTGCCATCGACGGTGAAATGACCGTGGCGAACCAGCTGACGAGCCTCAGCGCGGCTCATAGCGAAGCCGAGACGATACACAACGTTATCCAGACGGGACTCGAGGATGGCGAGCAGGTTCTCGCCGGTCATGCCCTTGTGCTTGGCAGCCATGTCGAAGTAAGCCTCGAACTGGCTCTCCAGCACACCGTAATAACGACGTGCCTTCTGCTTTTCACGCAGCTGCTGACCGTATTCGGACAGCTTCTTGTTTCTTGCATTGCCGTGCTGGCCGGGAGCGTAGGAACGACGCTCCAGCGCGCACTTTTCAGTATAGCAGCGGTCGCCCTTCAGGAAGAGCTTCTGGCCCTCTCTGCGACACAGGCGGCAAACTGCTCCGGTATATCTTGCCATATGCTTTTACCTCCTTTATCGATTAGACGCGGCGACGCTTGGGGGGACGGCAGCCATTGTGAGGAATGGGAGTGACGTCCTTGATCATGGTGACTTCCAGACCCACAGCCTGCAGGGCGCGGATAGCAGCCTCACGACCCTGACCGGGGCCCTTGACGAAGACCTCGACGGTCTTCAGACCATGCTCCATTGCAGCCTTTGCAGCGGTTTCAGCTGCAGTCTGAGCTGCGAAGGGAGTGGACTTCTTGCTGCCGCGGAAACCGAGACCACCGGAGGAAGCCCAGGACAGAGCATTGCCCTGAGTGTCGGTGACGGTCACCATGGTGTTGTTGAAGGAAGAGCGGATATGCACGGCGCCCTTCTCGATGTTCTTACGCTCTCTACGGCGCTTGACCACTTTCTTAGCATTCTGCTTTGCCATTGCAATAT